>JBARGS010000391.1:0-8392 GCA_049798495.1 Candidatus Korobacteraceae bacterium
CGTTGCGGCGCATGCTGATTCCGACCGAGCCGTTCGACGGCGTCTCGCACGAAGTGCCGATGGTGATCGACATGACCAACGGCTTTCACTTCCGGCCGGAGAGCCTGGGCTTTCTGCTGGCATGGAATGATCCCGAAGAGACTCCGGGCTACAAGACCGACTTCGATCCTGCGTTCATCGAGAAGGTGTTGATCCGCGCCGCCGATCGCGTGCCGTGCTTCGAGAACCTGGCGGTGAACCCCAAGCGTGCGTGGGCCGGCCTATATGAGATGTCACCCGACCATCACGCCATAATCGGTCCGGTTGAGGAAGTGCCGGGCTTCTTCTGCGCCAACGGATTCAGCGGTCATGGCGTAATGCATTCGCCGGCGACGGGCAGGATGGTCGCGGATCTGGTGCTTCACGGAACCACCGATGTTGTGGATAATGTCGAGGTGCTAAGTCCTGCACGCTTCGCCAAGGGCGAGTTGTTGCACGAAACGGCGGTACTGTGACCGCCCGATCTGAAACTAGCCCGGCTTATTTCTTTCCTTTTTACTTGCCATCGAAGTCTACCTGGCAACGTATACTATCGGGAGCTTTCGTCTGTTGTTCTTCCGGATGGGGCCAACGGAGATCCGCATCATTCTGGCTGTCGGCAATGTCGCGCTATACTTGCGCGGGCCGTGGTCGAGCCTCGCCGGGCAGAGCTTTCTGCTTTTCGATATTGGGGCGGTCGTCGCGATGACTGGGATGGGAATCATGTTTCTCTACGCTGTGATCACACACACGGTGCAATTCTACCGGGAAGAGCGGCTGCCGTGACCTTTCTACGCTCCACGGAAGCGTGGGCGCGCTTGCTGCGACGCCTGCTGAAGTTCCACATGGTGGGAGCCGTCGGCATCGGCGCTCAGTTGTGCTTCCTGTTCTTGTTCAAGACGGTGTTGCACTTGAACTACCTGCTGGCGACGGGACTTGCGGTCGAGTGCGCCGTGCTGCACAACTTTCTATGGCACGAACACTTCACCTGGCGCGACCGCAAGAGCGGCAAAATGCTGCGCCGCCTGGTGCGCTTCAATCTCTCTACCGGCCTCATCTCGATCGTCGGGAACCTGGTGCTCATGCGGCTTCTGGTGGGCTCCATGCATCTGCAATACATGCTCGCTAACCTTCTGAGCATCGGCGCCTGCTCGCTGTTGAACTTCGTGGCCAGCGATCGACTGGTCTTCCAGCCGGAATACACGTCTGAAAAGTGGTGATGCACCGTAGTGAAAGGGACGACCGGCGCGGTGCGTGAGGCATTGCATTCCGACATTCCGCAAATCGTCTCTCTGATCAACCGCGCCTTCGCGATAGAACGCTTCTTCAAGAACGGCGACCGAACCGATCCCGAACAGGTTGAGCAGATGATGAGCGAAGGCAAGTTTCTGCTGCTGAGCGAAGATGCCGAGTTGATAGCATGCGTCTTCGTAAAACTGCAAGGCGAACGCGCTTACCTGGGAACGTTATCGGTTGATCCTTCGCGACAGCGCTCCGGCTTGGGAACCCGCGTGATGCGCGAAGCTGAGGAGTATTGCCGCGCTGCCGGGTGCAAGATAGTCGATATCCGAATTGTCAATCTACGAACCGAGCTGCCGGAGATTTACCACAAGTTTGGATTCATCGAGACCGGCACGCAGTCGGCTGAGGTGATCAAGACGGCGACGCGGCCGGTACATTTCATAACGATGTCGAAGACTCTGTGAGCTATGACGCTGTGCGCAAGGCACGATGCCGTCATCCAAGAGAATTGTCATTACGAGCGGAGCAAGGAATCTACTTTTCGTCAGCAGTGTTACGGCCCACTCGGAAAGCAGGTCCCCCTTGGTCGGGATGACACCTTCCAGGAAGCCGCTGTACATGTCCGCGATTTTGCGACGTCGCTATCGGTAAGATAATCGAGGGAACATCATGAGCATTCCTAAAATCAAACTGCAGCATACGGATCTGGAAGTTTCGCGTTTCTGTTTTGGCACCATGACCTTCGGCAAGCCGCTCGATCAGGCCGGGTCGACGCAACTGGTGAACCGCTGTATCGAAGCAGGCATCAACTTCTTCGACACGGCCAACGTGTATCAGACGGGCGTCGCCGAAACCATGCTGGGCCATGCCATCAAGGGCAAGCGCGAGCAGTTGGTCATCGCTAGCAAGGTTTTCTTCAAGGTGGGCGAAGACGCCGACCAGCAGGGGCTCTCGCGCAAGGCAATCCTGCGCGCCATCGACGAGAGCCTGAAGCGCCTGGGCACCGACTATCTCGATCTCTACTATTTCCACGCGCCCGACCACGTCGTCCCCATCGAGGAGTCGATGGAAGCGATGGAGTCACTGGTAAAACAGGGCAAGGTGCGCTATCCGGCATCGTCCAATTACGCCAGCAGGCAGGTGGTCGAGATGCCATGGATTGCGAAAGAGCGCGGCTGGCACGCGCCATACATCTCGCAGCCAATGTACAACTTGCTGGCGCGCGGCATCGAGCAGGAGTATCTGCCGATGTGCAAACGATTCGGCATCTCGACCGTGGTGTATAACCCGCTCGCCGGAGGCCTGCTCACCGGCAAACACAAGCAGGCCAACATCACGCCTGGCACGCGCTTCGATAACAACAAGCTCTATCAGGATCGCTACTGGCATGAGCAGTACTTCCAGTCGGTGGAGCAGCTTCGCAAGATCGCGCAGTCGGCCGGACGATCGCTGGTGAGCCTGGCGCTAAACTGGTTGCTACATCACACCGCGAGCGATTGCATCATCCTGGGCGCCTCGCGTCTGGAGCAGCTCAACGAAAACCTGGCGACCGTGGACGACGGGCCTTTAAGCGATGACGTCGTGAAAGCCTGCGACGAGGTGTGGAAGAACCTGCGCGGACCACTGCCGGTTTACAACCGCTGAGGTGGGTGGCAGCACATCTGATGGTTGTGGAAACTGGCCTTTCACCCACATCCGTCCGATGGCAACCGGGCTATCGAACTCAGCGCGGTACCAGCGCCGAAGGCGCGGCATATCTTAGCCCACCGTTTCAACGGTGGGGTGGCGAGGAAGAAGCGAAGAAGTCCCGTCAGGGACGACATAGGGTAGGAGAGCAAGAAATAATGCTGCAAGGCAAGAACGCGGTGCTGAACCACCGCTGGAGTTATGTCGTCCTTACAGGACTCGCTTTCTCGGCCCGTATACCCGCCGTTGAAACGGCGGGCTAAGATATGCCGCGCCTTCGGCGCTGGATCGGCGTGCTCCATCCTGAGTGGTTCACAACGGTTCCCGGCCGAAAGACTGGGTTGGTTCCACTACGCCCGGCTCTGCAAATGCGCTGAGGGACGTGCGGCCACAGCGTGGGCGCTGCTGGTGACGGAGATCAGCAGCAACGTGGCGTCGTCGGTGAAGTTTCCAGCCGCGTGCTCGCGAACCTTGCCAATCATGCTCGCATACTGTTGCGGCAGATCGCCTTCCGGCGAATCCTCCAGCAATCCTGCCAGGCGCTCCGGACCGAACTCTTCACCCGAGGTATTCGCCGCTTCGCTCACGCCATCGGTGTAAAGCAACAGCCGATCGCCGTTGGAAAGAACCAGGCGCTCAGAACGAAAGCCTTGATCCAGAATCAAACCTAACACCGGACGTGTAGGCCCGAGAGATTCGACCGCCCCGTCCTGGCGCCGCAAGATCGGCGGACAATGCCCCGCGTTCACAAAATGCAGAACGTGAGTGCGCAAATCGAGCACACCATAAAAAATCGTGACGTAATGTCCTTCGCCGAGTTGGTTGCGCAGCGTAGTCTCTACCTGCGCGAGCACGATCTCCGGGCTGTTGCTCGAAGATGACAACGTGCTGACCGAGGCGTACAACATGGCCGCGATCAACGCGCCCGGTGTGCCCTTGCCGGAAACGTCCGCGATGCAGAAATGCAGCGTGTCCGCGGTCGGTTGCCACACGCCGAAGTAATCGCCCCCAACCACGCCCGCCGGCACGCTATCGCCAAATAGCTCGATCCCTTCGGCTATCAAATGACGCTGCGGCACGATGCGGGTCTGCAACTGCTGGGCGTCGTGGCGTTCGTACTCCGAAACGCGCTGCGACGACCGCAACTCCTGGGCCCGCCGCATGAGCGATCGCACTTTCTCCACCAGAGCGTCATTGCGCCAGGGCTTCTCGATGAAGTCGGAGGCCCCATGCTTCATGGCGCTGACCGCCAGGTCGACATTGCCCCACGCCGTGAGCGCAATGATGGGGACGGTCGCGTCCATTTCGCGCAGATGCTGGATCAACTCCAGGCCCTCAATCCCCGAGGTGCTGTCGCGCTGGTAGTTCATGTCGAGCATGGCGAGGTCGGGCGTCTGTTGCTGGGCAGCGGCCAGCGCCTCTCCCGGAGAAGCGCATAGCGTGACTTCGTAACCGTGACCACGCAGCAGCATGGCCAGCGCCTCGCGCACGTGCTCCTGATCTTCGGCAATGAGGATGGTCGAGTTGTCGGCGGTCGCAGCCATAACGTTCCTGACAATGACAGTGCAGCTCACTTGCCAATGCGAAGAAGCTAAAGATTCAGGGAGTTACAGGGATTTCGAGCTTGATCCCGCCCGGAAATAGAAGGCCGCGTCCAAATCCGGACAGAAAAGCGAAGAGCCGGATTTCGGGAAGCGCTTCCCTTGTCCGACTCTAGATACAGTGTAGCATGTTGGGGCGGGTTTTGTTCAGTAATTTGGAAGTTTATATTCCGTTTGGGATCAGTCGATTAGAAGGATCTGTAGCATGTTTTGGCTATTGACAAGAGTTTTCCCGACGCGGGAATTGCTCTCCCGAGAAAGCGGCCCTGGAGGCAAGAATCCTCAGCGAGAAAGCCCCCATTTCCAAACTGAACCAAAGGTCCCCCACTGCAGACTCTCACTCACTCGGATTCGCGGTCCTCTGGCTCACGATCGTGAGCGTAGCGGCCGCGCCCTGCAGCGCGACCCGCTGGTGATAGAACCACAGACCGTGCAATCCCCCAAGCTCCTCGCCGCCTCCCGCCCGTCCGGGACCGCCGTGCAGACAGGACGGCAGCACGATGCCATGTCCCGTGTGGCTGTCGCCAATTGAGGGATCAATCAGCATCACACGCCCGTGTGTTGTGCCCAGAGCAATTCCTGCTTCCACGAGAAACGCAGTGTCGGCGCTGAACACCGATGCGGCGAGCGATCCGCCTCCCCGCCGCGCCAGAGCAAACGCATCTTCCTTGTCGCGATACGGCACAACCGTCGCTACCGGTCCGAACACTTCAAGATGATTGACGATCTCAGCTTCCACTCCGCTGCGGGCCTTCAACAACGTCGGCGGAACGAATGCGCCTTTCTGCGAATCGGCATCTAGCGGCGCGAACGACTCCGGCCAATAGGCAAACTCCGCATGCGTGTTCAATTCGCGGATGCCCTCTTCCACTGTCCTACGTTGTGTCATATTGACCACGGGGCCCATATTGACCGCCGGATTCGCCGGATCGCCCACGACGATTTTTCCCAACTCGGCGACGAGCGCCTGCGTGACGGCTTCGGCCTGCTCCGCCGGAACCAGCACGCGCCGGATTGCCGTGCATTTTTGCCCGGCCTTCGAGGTCATCTCGCGTACCACCTCGCGCACAAAGAAACCAAACTCGGCCGAATCCGCCTTCGCATCGGGTCCGAGCAGAGCTGCGTTCAAGCTGTCGGCTTCGATGTTTATTCGAATATTCTGCTGACGAACGCGGGCATGCTGGCGAATGCCTTCGCCGGTGTCCGCCGATCCGGTGAAGGCGACGACATCTCCCAGTTGCAGATGATCGAGCAAATCGTTGGGCGAGCCGCACAGAATCGATAGCGCTCCCGGCGGGAGGACGCCCGCCTCAATTACCGCGCTTACCATCTCCTGCGCCAGCCAAGCGGTGGAAGTCGCCGGCTTGGAAAAAACCGGCACGCCGGCCAGCAGGCTGACAGCAGCTTTTTGCCACATTCCCCAGGCTGGAAAATTGAATGCGTTGATGTGGACCGCGACTCCGTCGAGCGGCACGCCCACATGCAAGCCCTGGAAATTCGCATCGCGGGCTAGCCGCATCGGCGCCCCATCACGCAGCAAGCGGGCGTCACCCAGCTTGGCGCCGATTCTGGAAAAATACTTCAGGGTGCCGATCGAACCATCGATGTCGATGGCCGCGTCCGCCTTGGTATTGCCCGAATTCTTGCGGGCAGTCTCGAACCACTCATCGCGGCGTGCCGCCAGCGCATCGGCAATCTTGCCCAGCAACTCCGCGCGTTGCGCGTAACTCAGCTTGCGCAGCTCCGCGCCTCCCACATTGCGGGAGTACTCCAGCGCCGCCTTCAGGTCCAGACCTTTAGAACTGGCCCATGCCAGCGTCTCCCCCGTTGTGGGATTCACCAGTGCCGTGCCGGTTTCGGCGCCTGCCTGCCATTTGCCGCCGAGGTAGCTTTGCAGCACTGTGGCGTTCGTTGCAATCTCATTTTCCACGGTCGTTGCCATGATTTATGCCATCTCCAATGAAAGCCTGTTCTAAGTTTGCTGAAGCGGTGTCAGATGCTGCTCCACCCAGGGGACAATCCACTGTGCCGCTAGTTCCTCGGGCAGCGTGCCCGAACTGGCGTCGTGCATCAGGATCTCGCCCGCGCGCTTGGCGCCTAATTCCGCCAGCATCTTGTCGAAGCGGATACCGCCCTGGCAGAAAGTATCTTTGTAGGTCGTGTCGCCCAGCGCGATCACTCCATAGATGACGCTGCTCAAATTCGGTTTCTCAGTTTCGAGACTGTTAAACAATGCCTGGGCATTATCGGGCACGTCGCCCGCTCCGTAAGTCGAGGTGCAGATGAGGAAGGTGCCGCCGCCCTGAAAGACATCGGCGTCGAGGTTGTCCATCACCCGGATCGTCACCTGATGTCCCGCAGTCTCCAGCGCTTGCTGAACTTCCTGCGCCACCATTTCGGCGGTGCCGGTCATGGTGCCCACCAGGATGGTGATCTCTATGCCCACGCTTTCATCCCCACAAGTAAGCCGTCCCCGGGCTTAGGCTGTCCTCGCCTGGCACTATTATACGTGCGGTCTCGGAAGTATAATGCATCCACGGTGAGCCGGAAGCGCGACATAGTGCATATCGAGGAGGACAGCCAAGCCGAAGCTCCGCGCGCGCCCACTGCGTTGTCCACAAATCAGGCAAGCAGCGAAGAATCCGATTATCTCAAGCTTCTTGGCGAACGCGTTCGGCAGACCCGTGCCCGACGTGGCATGACACGCAAGATTCTCGCCCGCGACTCGGGAGTCTCCGAGCGTTATCTGGCGCAACTTGAAACGGGTCAGGGGAACATCTCGATTCTGTTGCTGCGACAAATCGCCAGCGCCCTCGACATCCCGCTGGAGGCGCTGGTGCTGCAAGGCGCGGAGCCGCCAGTGGATCTGGTGCACACGACGGAATTTCTGCGCCAACTTCCCGCGGCCGAATTGGTCGAGGCTCGCCGACTGCTGGTGCAACATTTTGGTGGCGTCGATGTGGAAGCGCGGCGCGGACGCATCGCGCTGATCGGTTTGCGCGGCGCAGGCAAATCCACGCTGGGCGCCATGCTGGGCGACCGCCTCAAGGTTCCGTTTCTCGAGCTGGACCGGCTGATCGAGCAGGAGAGCGGAGTGAGCCTGAGCGCCATCTTCGATCTCTACGGGCAAAGCGGATTCCGCCGGCTGGAGCGCCGCTGTCTCGACCAAGTCATCGAACGGCATCCGCGCTTCGTGTTGGCTACGGGTGGCAGCCTGGTTTCCGAGCCCGCGACCTTCGAACGCCTGCTCACCATGTGCTTCACCGTCTGGCTGCGGGCTACCCCGGAAGAGCACATGCAGCGCGTCATCGCGCAAGGCGACATGCGTCCCATGGCCGACAACCGCGAGTCCATGTCCGACCTGAAGCGCATCCTGGAAGTCCGCGAACCGCTCTACCGCAAAGCCGATATCACTATCAACACCAGCGAACATGCTGTTCAGGAAAGCCTGGAGGACCTGGCACGTGCGGCCCGCGGAACCTAAAATAGGTGAAGCGGTTTTCGGCACGACTCCAGCCCTAGCTCAAAATGGAATTCTCTTGATGTGTTCGCAAATTGCGAACACACTAAGGAGTGCACGTCATCAGTCGAAAGAAACTGCTGGAAGCGGCAGCACGACATGGCGACTTAACGGTACCGCTGGATGTCTGGTACCGCATAGCTGAAAAGGCAGAATGGAAGTCGCTGGATGAAGTGCGGCGAACGTTTCCTTCGGCTGATGTGGTCGGGAAGTACACGGTATTCAATATAAAAGGCAATTTGTGTCGTTTGATTGTCGAGATCAACTATCGCAACGGAAGAGTATTTATTCGGCACATGCTGACCCACGCGGCATACGACAAGGG
>JBARGS010000392.1:0-10308 GCA_049798495.1 Candidatus Korobacteraceae bacterium
AGAAAGCGCCGACCGCAAGACACAGGACGGCCCCGAACAGGCAAATTAGGACACTACCGGAGTTCGTAAGGTCTACCCGTTGGCTGGTGGAAAATGTTACAAGGGAGATTTGGGCGTTTTGTTGCGTTCGGCGCCGAGTTTCGAGGCTCGTCCCTCAAGGTATTCGTGGAGCTTATCGAAAGACTGAAAAATCTCTGCCTTTGCTATTGCAAGCCTAGCTACTTGATCGAAGAGGTCAGCGAGGCCATGTTCGCCGATATTGCGCGCAGCACCGGCCTGTTCCCTGAAGTAGTACGCTTGCTCGACTTCGGCGTTCGCGTCCCAACGGGGCATAACGACGCTATTTTATCAAGCCAGTCAAGCAGGGGCTGGAAGTTGCGATTTTGAGAATTTTCAAAAAGCGGGCGCACGACCACCAGTAGAGATAGCCGTGTTGAAGAGCCCAAGCTGCGCCATTTACGGCGGGGCGGAGACAAGCAGAACAATAGGAAATACACCTGAGAGGAACACAGTCGAATCGAGTCTTCGCGGAGCCCAGCCGACGATGCATCTAGCCCAATCGCGGGAGAAAGGGCAGGCTGCCACATTGGCATCGCTCGGACTACCAGCTATGTCGAGCAGCCGCCTCGGTTTAGATTTGTTTATTGTCTGCAAGTAGTGGGCATGTGAGGAGGAGACCCGTGAAGGTACCGCCGGAGGAGCACTTCCCCAGATTCACTCTCGATGATAACGAGCACGTGTGCCGGATCGCCACCTACGTCGCTGCGGGGCGCTGGCAGGAGATCAACATGCTCCTAGGACAGCCTCAGTCCTGGTTTCTTAGTTTCGCGCGCACCTTGAAGGGCGATGGCGTCGAGTCTATCGACGCCATCTTTTCTATGCTGCAGCACGTGCTGATGGCCCAGCGCAAGACCGACTTCCTCGCGGTCCAACTCGAACCAGCCTTCAGCACCATCGCCCGCGCCAATGCGGTCGCTCTAACCACGGCACTAAAAAGGGGAGACCTGAGGTTTACAGCGGAGTGGAGCCGGATCTTTGCGGCGGGATGGGAAGAGCGCGTCCCGGAACCACTCCTCACTGCCTACACCGGCGGCCCGGGTGACTCCCCCGCCACTGCGGTCAGGATCCAAGCGCCCGACCTTGCAACCACCATCCATGGGGAGTACTGGTATTTGTTCTACTACTATGGCCGCAATTGGAAATTAGGCCGGGAGCAGCGGAGCATCCCGGCTGGGGATGGCAGAGTCTTCGATCAAGTCGAATTGATCTTCCCCGGTCGGCCACTCGAGTGGGCCTATTTCGATGTAACCGCGGTGGTCACCCCCTCGTCCAAGCCTGTTTAGTTCCTGCCCATTCGCCAAAAGCACGCGAAAGGATAGGGCATTGGGCGTTCGCTGCCTGTCGTTCGCCAACACCACGCGCGTTTGTAGAATCACTGATTTGGTTCGCACAAAATCATCGACTTCATCGGTTTCTTCGCTGCCGAAGATATTGCCGTCTCGATGGTCTCGCTTATGCTCGCCCACAACGAAGTTTCGGCGTTGGTTGGCCGTTCCCTTCAGAACGCGGTGCTTGGAGTCATTTTTGGTTCACTCGCGCTCAACAGACCGCTAGTTCTCTATTTCTCCCGGCAATTCTTAGCGGGGAACGACCCGCAGGCGAGGGGGCGTTTCGATCTGATCGTCACGCAACCAGATGCCAGAAGGGTCTACCGCACCATGACCTGGGTTTGGGCTGCGGCGATGTTTGCCAAGAGCGCTGGGAGTGTCCTGCTGGCATTGATGCTTCCCGCTCAAAACTATCTGGTCATTTTACCGATATGGGCTTACGGCAGCGATGCTCTATTGGTCTGGTGGAGCATGAACTACGGCTATCGAAAATTGCGACATTACGCCGACGAGGCTGAATCCTTGCCGGAGAAGTCCGTGACGGCTGCGCTTAACGGTACGGTTTAGCTTCCTCCCACTGACGAGCGCTCACGGAATGCCGCTTCGTCGTTTACCCACCAGAAAGAGGAACAATTTGCAGGAACCAGCAAAACAAGTGACGTGTCCAGATGGCGAACACCCCACTCTAGTCCGAGTCTCCACGCTAGTGAGAATACCCGGCTATCGGCCTGAGTCAACCAAGGGAGACGGCGAAGTGCCGTTTGCATGTCCGCATTGCAAGCATCTTGGGATTGGATTCGTTGGGTTGCAGTCGCATTGGTACGATATAGAGGATCAAGCAAAATCGCTCGACGGTATAACCGAGTTCTCCATAACTCTGAAATGCGCCCAAAAAGGCTGCTCAGCTCACGTCGAAGTGCTCGCACCAATGATCCGCTGTAAAGATAAGAACCAAGCTCGTGATCGAGTTCCAGGTCCGGTTTGGGCCAAATATCCGCAGTGCGAACTGGCCTATTCCTTGCAACAGCCCTTGACAGTCGTAAATCTTGATAAGTTTTCCTGAGTCCATCAAACACCAATGACCCGCGAGTTTACCGCAACTCGCCAGTGCAAGATGGGGCGGGTTCGTCCCGATCCGCTGCCGCTCAGTGCGAGCAACAACGAATCAGGACAATACCATCTTTTCGGGTCAATCTTGGCGCACGTTGTCCGTGCTAAGGGCCACGTCAGGGTTTGGGCATATTCGAGGGTTTTTTCGCCGAAGGTAGAATGCTGTTCTCTCGATGGAATATTACGCGTTTGCCGTCGTGGTCCAGGGTCAGTGCGCCTTTCGTGATCCCCCAATTGAAATCAGCTTCGTGATCCGTGATCAACTTCAGATGGCTTCCACTTGCTGCCCATGAACAGGGGTCGGTTCTCATTGGTAATCGGAACAAATATCGGCCGTCAGGCTCGTAATATTCATAGGCTGTAGAATCCGGAGGATATGGCCAGCTCCAGACGCCTTCGATTGCCTCGGTCCCGCGCCCAGGAGGACTGACGCGTTTCAGAACGCGCCGCTCGCCTTCGATCAACTGCGTCATCGTATCCCCAGTGATGGTGACGGGAGTCACAGACTTGCTGCTATCGGTGTTGACTATCGTCAGTTGGCCAGCGGCCAATGTCCACCGACCGTCCACCATCGCGGCTATCGTCGTGGTGCACTTGCCGCCTTCACTCAATGTGAGTATTGTTCCGAGACCGCCTCGCGAGCGTTGCTCGGCGTCCCAACGGCCAACAAGTTGGCTTCGTCGGGTCGGGTTTCTTCGGGTCGTAGTGGGCATCGGTGGCCTTGGCCATGGCCTCGTAAGATTCCCCGGCTTCCCACATTTGTCGGAGCCGAGCCCAGGGAGTAGGAACGTGGGAGGATGTGGTGGACTTGGGGGTTTTGGCGGATTTCTTCGATTTTGCTGCTTTGGTCACGGTGAGTCCTTTCTGCGGGTGGTTAGAAGTGCCACCAACGTCAAGGACAGCGGCGAGAGCGGGAGGTGGTATCGGGGCTGGAGCAGCCTTCATCAACCCATCATGCAATTTGCGTATAATGCGCTGCGAGTCAGCTTTCAAAGGAGTCATCGAATGGGCACCATCCTGCCGCAGATTGAACACATCATTGTCGTGATGTTGGAGAACCGATCTCTGGATAACATGTGTGGTTGGATCTATTCCGACCCAGCGATCCAACCAAAGCTTTATCTTCCGGCGGGCGGTCCTCAGGCTTATGACGGTCTAAACAGTACCCTCTGGAACCCCTCAAATCCCAACTATTTCTCCGGCCAACCGGCAATCCCTGTTCCGGTTGTTCAGGGCACTTCAAGCAATACCGTACCTAATCCTGATCCGGAAGAATTTTTCGACAACGTTACATACCAACTCTTCGGGCCTTCGGCTGCCACGAGGAAAACGGCCATGCAGGGCTTTGTGGTCGATTATCAACATGCCACGGCTGCGGATGCCGACCAGATCATGCAGAGTTACTCGACACGCCAAGTACCAGTGATTTCCGCTTTAGCGCAAAACTATGCCATCTCCGACGCCTGGTTCTGTTCTGTACCCAGCCAAACATGGCCCAACAGGAGCTTTGTCCATGCAGGCACTTCCAACGGAAACGTGAACAATGGCAAACCAGCTGACCCGCTACATTGGAATGTACTCACCATTTTCAATGTTCTGAAATCGATCAATGTGAGCTGGCGGGTTTATAGCGACGCTACACTGGCCCCCTCGCTGACTCGGACCATGTTTCCAAAGCTCTGGGATCCACTGCTGGATGGACATTTTCATCATTTTGATGACTTCCAGCAGGACTGCACCGGCGGGACCCTACAGCAATATTCGTTCATTGAACCGAATTTCTTGTCGAACCCGAATGATGAACATCCGCCCCATGATGTATCGGCTGGTGAGAAGTTCCTGTTTGACATTTGGCAAGCGGTGAGCAGATCCCCTCTTTGGAACAAGACGCTCCTTATCATCACCTATGACGAGCATGGCGGGTGTTACGACCACGTACTTCCGCCAACCGGTGCTGTAACGCCGGACAAGGCTAGCAATCCAGGACAGGAGAACTTCAAATTCGACCGCTTCGGCGTAAGGGTACCGGCAGTGCTGGTATCTCCTTACATCTCTGCGGGGACGGTGTTTCGTTCGAACACATCTGTCCCGTACGACCACACGTCGATACTGGCTACGCTTAGAGATTGGATCGGCATAGAAAATAGCAAAATGCTTTCCAGTGCGAGGATAGCGGCAGCACCTGGCATTGCCCAAGTTATTACGCTCCCACAGCCCAGGACGGATATACCGACGATTGTGGCACCCTCGGCTCCTGTACAGACAACCTCGCTTGCACTACCACCAAACGATTTGCAGCAGAGTATTGTTTCGGGTGCAGCCCGCCGTTTTGGGATGGAGCCGTCCGAAGTCCTGAGCCAAATCAAGACCCGCCAGCACGCCTTAGACTTCTTCCAGCTAAGGGCTTCACGGGCACATTCGTAAGAGTCGGAATGACAAGAGCCCTCCTGGCGGCCACTCTTGACAGGAGACCCTAACGTTGCCCGTAACATCCACAGGGCGGGGAGAAGAGAGCGCTTTGCCGATGAGCCACGCTAAGTAGGGTACAATCGGAACAATCTAGTTACGGCATTGTGGAGGCGGATTTGGCGGAGGTTCGGTCACAAGAAGGCGAGTCAATAGAAAACCTTCTACGTCGCTTTAAGCGGAAAGTTCAAACGGAAGACATTATCAAAGAGGTGAAGCGTCACTCCTATTACCTGAAACCGGGCGAGAAGAAACGTGTGAAACAAGCTCTAGCGCAAAAACGTGCCCGGAAAAAATCCCGTACATCTAGTGATGACCGGCGATAACCAGCCCATTTCAGTATGCCCAATGCTGTGCCCATCGGGACACTAGGCTGTTGCCTAATCCCGTCTCATTTGAGCAGCTCCGAGGCGCATTTTCCCCGATGCCGACGTGAGTCAGCTTTGCCGCTTTCTCCACCTCATTTTCGATCAAGGCCCCTCGGCCATATAACGACTGTATCTACTCCTCGGACCTGCGCATACCGCACAATATCGGCAGTCCCTCCCATCCCTTTGGCCTCCTTGCCGTCCCAGATTGCAACGAGTAGGTCTGATAGATCGGCTATCCGTCTTCCTGCTTCCAGATAGGCTTCCTCGGACGGTGAATCGTGGGCTAACGTCTCAACTCTGCTGGCTCTTTGCAACAGCTGCTGAAAGCGATGCACGGACGCATCCTGGCCGAAGGTCGTCGCGTAGTTCTCACAAGGAAGTACGACGCGCAACGCGCCGCCCATCTGTAAAACCAGGGTTGCAAAAATCTGGTCCGCTCCAGCGGCCAGCGACGAAATGCCTGTGAAGTCTTGGTGGAACCGAAGCAACGTCTCCCTGACACCGTTTTCTATGAAGCCGACCGCGTGGCTTGGGATATCCTGATGGCCGGTCACACCGACTGCTGTCATAGCAAACCTCGCTTTGCCACGTGCCGGTAATGCTTACCGATCCTAAACTACCAGTAACATCCACAGTTCGCTCCATTTGTCTCACGGTGTGGTTCGCCAAAACTAGAAACGCTTCCATTTTCGGCGGCCAATCATTGCAAATGCGAGAGATCGCGATGTTAGTCAATCCTGACAGGAGTCCCTTTGAGGCGTTGGTAGCCGTTCGACGGGCTTTCACGGGATTGGAGGCGAGGGTTTCCTATAGTCCCGCTACGTCGGGCCCGCGGAAACGATCTACGGAGGATCGGCTCAGGCAGCTATTTCGTACCGGTGGTGCAGTCCGCCGAGTCGCGGCAACGAGATGATCTTGTTACCGCTCGGCGACTCTGACGCAGTAGGTCGACCGTCGGGTGTATCCTTGGCGAGCCCGAGATGAGTCCGATCCTGGTGGTAATAGCAGAGGTATTCTTTTAGCAGCCTTCTCAGGTGCCTATGGTTCAGAACGATCACATGGTCGAGTAAGTCTCGACGCACGCTCCCAATCCATCGCTCGGCGATGCCATTCTGCCAAGGACTACGAAAAGCGGTGCGAACGGGTGCTAAGCCGTTCTGTGTGATGGCCGCTGCCACATCAGTAGAGAACTTCGCGTCCCGGTCGAAGATTAGAAATTGATGCGGCCGCTCGAACTCCCAGGCTTCGCGCAGCTGCAATACGATCCACAAAGCGATTGGCTGACGGGTTACGTTGCAGTGCAGAACCTTCCGCCGGTCGTGACCGATGACGAAGAAACAGTACAGAACCCCGAACGCCAGCGTCGGCATCGTGAAGAAGTCCATCGCGGCGATTGCTTCACGATGATTTCTGAGAAATACCAGCCAGCGCTGGGCTGGATCGCGACCACTGGTCACACGCTTCATCCAACGCGACACCGTCCGCTCTGAGATATCAAAACCCAATTTGAGCAACTCTTCGTGGATGCGAGGCGCTCCCCAAGTTGGATTTTCTTTGACCATGCGGAAGATCAGCTCGCGCACCTCCCCGCTGACTGGTTTCCTGCCGACCGCATTTCGCGCACGCGAGATCCAGCTCCAGTACAGCCGAAACCCAACTCGATGCCAGCGGACCACAGTATCAGGCGTGACCAAGATCAGTGGTCGTCTCCAGCCTGACCAGACTCGTCTGAGGGTGAGCCAGAAAAGCTTGCTGAGGATGCCGAGCCGTCGACGCGGCCGCTTGGCGTGTAGTGCCAAGAGTTGCTGACGCAGAGCTAGGTTTTCCAGGAGGAGTTCTTCTCGTGAGCGAAAAGCGGCAATCAGCCAGCCCAGAACGTGTCGAAGGCGCACAAACATAACAGAATCTTATCGGAATGCACGGAGCACACTCTCGCCCCGAAATCACTGATTCTGCAAACGCGCAGAGTTTTGGCGAGGCACAACCAAAGCGCGAACTCGTTTTTAGACCAACGCCCACCGCAAACCTTGTCGCCTGTATCTGTGGGCGCTGTCGCTGGGCGGCCTCGGTCGAATACGGTGGAGCGCTAACACCCGGGCAGGCCGCACAATCAGTCTTCGACGCTCACGACTGCGAAGACTTTGCTCCCCGGGAGGAGATTTCTAGACACATGTCCAAGGCGAAATTGCCGCCACACCTGATCGACTATCAAGGCGCAAGGCGCTGCTCAATTTGCAAGATGCCGTTTCCGCCAGATGCCCCGCCATCGCAGGATGAGGCTTTCGCCGAGCACGTCCTCAGAGCCCACAGGCCCGGCCAAACGTCCGAGGACGTGAACCAATCCGCTGCGCGGATCGTCCAGGAAACGACGGATCTCAATTAGAGTGGCCATGCCTTTAGCGCAAGATCAAGCCAGCGTTTTTTTGACGAGAAGTAATCTCGTCCTTTGTCCAAGTCTTGTTCTGAGCGATCATCCTCGTGAGCGTTGAGGGGTAACCCCAAGGGGCCGTGGAGAAGGTTTCTGGCCGAAAGCATTCCCCACGGGTGCGCTTCTGTATTAACTCAGAAGCTTAACGTATTCATATTTTGGCTGTCTGTACAAAGTTGACCAACCCGCCGTCTGGCGGGCAAAAGAGAGACCGCCCGGAGTCTCAGCCGGGGCGGCCTCGGTGCTACTTAACTCGTCCCCTAAGAAGGGGACTCCCGTTGACGATATTCGGCTATCCCTTACGATGTCTGGTCAAATCCGAACAGCGGGGCGTTCAACGCACATTTCAGACGCTGCCCAACTGCCGGTAGTGGGCTACTTTGAAAAACCTAGAGCAAGGATAAGGCCGACCACAATAACGTTGGAGCGCGGCCACATCGCGCAACCCTACCTTGGAATCGCCATGCAGGAGGTTCCCTTGCCACAGGAATGGCGCGGCAGCGCCGGTCCCGGCCAGGAGTATGGTCTTCTGGTCACGCACGTCGCTCCCGATGCGCCGGCTAAGCAGGCGGGCATCAATCTCGGCCACCTTATGGTGAGCTCCGACGCCCAGCCAGTTTAGGGTTTCCGCGAATTCCAGCACATGCTCGGGCGAAAGCGCACTGGAGACGGGGTAAAGCTGCGTGTGCTTCGAGCCGGAAATGATACAGAGGTGGAGACTACATGCACTCCGTCTGCATCGGTCCGCTGAGCACGTCGCCACCTACGACGATTTGATCAACCGTGAGGTATTGAAGTTCTTCCAGCGCGGATTTGAGCGCCGGCTCTGATCGGCGGCAGCCAGGACCCATCGCCAACATGGTGGTCGTAAAATGAGACGGGCCGGAGCACCGCAGACGTAAGTTAAGGGAGGAGGCCATGGACGACTCCGAAACCGAGTATGTCGTGGAATTACAATCTCGTCTTGCCCGTCGCCTTCGAGACTTGGGATTTGGGGATGAGGCACATGGGAGCATCTTGGCCCATGACCTTGCCGAGATTGCGGCCCGCAGCCGGACGGTCGAACAGCAGGCGCTGCCACTATTTTTGTCACTAGATCATCAGCATCTGCGGTCTCTGGCTGAAGTGACCGTGGCCTTGAAAAATCACCTTGATGCCATGGAGGATTCGATATCGGATGTACGGGAGTCTCTGGGGGTGCTAGTGGACTTCTTGCTGCGAGAGTCTGAGTCAGAAGGAAAGGACTAGACTAGCGAGGCAAATTGAACTTGCAAATGCCTTTGAGGAAATCCTATAGGACTTGCGCGCGGCCGCGTTGTACGGTTGGCTGCCGATGTCATAGGCGACGAGTTCGGGATAGACCTTCGCGACACGAATCGGCCTGCGAGCGGAATCCTTTTTGTCGTAAGGCGTCACGCCACAGAGATGATATCCGAGTCACAAGGAAGTAAGCCGATAGAAGTTGAATCGCAGATAACGCTTGCGGAATCCTTCGAGCAGGACCTTTGGAGGCATGGAAATGTCGAGAGCTGTAACCGTGAGCGGCGGTCCCTCCGGACTGCGGCAAACCGTAACGGTCGGCCCGCACCAGCTGCTCTCGGACGAGCCGAAAGGAGCCGGCGGCGAGGATCAAGGGCCGGATCCATACGAGTTGCTGCTGGCGTCGCTTGGAGCATGCACGAACATGACTCTTCGCATCTATGCCGAGCGCAAACGATGGCCGCTCCAAGAGGTTCGCGTCGTCCCGAAACATTCGAAAAGTTATGCCAATGACTGCGTCGACTGGGAACGACCGACAGCCATGCTCGACCGGATCGAGCGACAAATCACGCTGATCGGCGAGTTGGCCGAGGAGCAGCGGCAAAGGCTGTTGGAGATCGCAAATCTTTGTCCGGTGCACAGAACGCTGACTTCGAAGATCGAAATCCAGACCAGATTGGCCGAGCCCTCGTAATGAACGTGGAGAGACGCCAAAACATGACGTCACAAGACGGAGGTCGCATGTCGAAGATTTTGCCGGCGGGCACGCCGGCGCCTGATTTCACTCTGCACGTCACCCCCGACCAGACTTTGTCGCTCAAGGAACTGCGAGGCAGGCCGGTGATCCTGGCTTTTTACCCAGCCGACTGGAGCCCGGTATGCGGAGACCAGATGGCTCTCTACAACGAGGTTCTGCCCGAGTTTCACCGATTCAACGCCGAGCTGCTGGGGATTTCCGTGGACGGAGTTTGGTGCCATGCCGCATTTTCACGCGATCGCAATCTCCACTTTCCACTGCTCGCTGACTTCGAACCCAAAGGCGCCGTGGCGAAGCTTTACGGGGCGTTCCGCGACGGAGATGGATTCTCCGAGCGCGCCCTCTTCGTCATCGATAAGAACGGGACCATTGCCTGGAGCTATGTCTCCCCCGTAGCAGTCAACCCGGGCGCTGACGGAATCCTCGAAGGGCTCGAAAATCTTCCCAAGTGAGGCGATCATGGCCAAGTTGAAGGTCCCGGTCGGCGCGGCCGACCACGCCCAAGGTCCTGCCGACGCTCCAGTCACA
>JBARGS010000393.1:0-1728 GCA_049798495.1 Candidatus Korobacteraceae bacterium
TGCGCGACTTCAAGCGCATTGGAGCGCTGCTGCTGATCGCAAGCAAGCCGGATGTGCAGTCGCCGCCGAAGGGATATGAGGTGGAGTAGGACCTGGCGGTTCTATCAGAGGGACATCGGACACTGGCCTGAAGGCCCGCTCTACCGAGCCGCGAAACAGCAGTGCCGCACTAACAGAAATCTACCGGGTGGAGGTGAGTTCGGGCTGCGGAGCCGATTCCCTGTGCTGCTTTAGCGCACGGGTCGCGAGCCTGTAGAGGATCCACTGCACAACAATTGCTCCGCAGGTGTCCAACACCACGTCCTGCCAGCGGCCGGTGCGGGAGGGGATGAAGGTCTGGTGAATCTCGTCATAGGTTGCGGTCGCGATGGTAAACAACACTCCGATGCCCGCCCACTCCATCCGCCACAGATCCCGCAGGTACCCTCCCCAGGAACGCGACAAGAAAGCGCGCACGCGATCGCGATTGGTATTGCGCAAAGCGAGGAAGACCAGCGCGCTTAGGATTCCATAGCCGAGGAAGTGTCCAGTCTTGCGCAGAACTTCGTCCAGCCACGAGACGAAAACGGGATCGATGTGCGACGCGACAATATGAAGGAGCGTGTAAAGAAGATTCGAGGTGTTGCTGGCCGAGGCTATGTCGGTGGATTCCAGCCGGATGACGCCCAGCCAGACCAGCACCATCCACCAGTTACGAGCCAGAGATCGAAACGAGGGCGTCAACAAAATCGAAACTCCGGGAAAGCTGTTGGCAGTTGGCGCTTAGCCGTTGGCACTTGGCCGTTGGCACTTAGGGAAGCTCTGAATAACCCGCCGAACTATCCGCAGGGGCCAAAGCCCCGTTGATTTTGCGATACTGGTGGCACGGCTGAAGCCGTGCCCTTTCAAAACGATTTATGAGATGGCTTCTAGTAGCTGCGAAGCAGGCTGAGTGGCAAAGGCAACTGCCAAGTGCTAAGTGCCAACTGCCAAGTGCCTGTCCCACCTTACTCCACACGATAGTTTGGAGCCTCACGCGTGATCATCACGTCGTGCACGTGGCTCTCGCGCAAGCCCGCGCCGCTGATGCGTACAAAGCGCGCCTTCTGCTGTAGCTCGTCGATGCTGGCGCAGCCCGCGTAGCCCATGCCGCTCTTCACGCCGCCGACCAGTTGGTAGACGATCATGCCCACGGTGCCGCGATAGGGAACGCGGCCTTCGATGCCTTCGGGCACCAGCTTTGCCAGCCGGTTGCTCTCGCTGCCGTCTTCGGACAGAACCGGCACCGAGGAGTCCGAGTCGGTGGTCTGGAAGTAGCGTTCGCTGGAGCCTTGCGCCATCGCGGCCAGCGAGCCCATGCCGCGATACGCCTTGAAGGAGCGGCCCTGGTAGAGGATGGTCTCGCCCGGGCTCTCTTCCGTGCCGGCAAACAGCGAGCCGACCATAACGCAGTCGGCGCCCGCGGCAATCGCCTTAGTGACATCGCCGGAGTACTTGATACCGCCGTCGGCGATCACCGAAACGTCGCTGTCGCGGGTGGCGCGCGCGGCTTCGGCGATTGCCGTGATCTGCGGCACACCGGCGCCGGTCACGATGCGCGTGGTGCAGATGGAGCCCGGCCCAATGCCGACTTTGATGCCGTCGGCTCCGGCGCGCGCCAGCTCGCAAGCGCCGTCGAAGGTGCCGACGTTGCCGGCAATGAGATCGACTTGCGGCAGCGTCGCTTTGATTTTCTTGATGGCCTCGATG
>JBARGS010000394.1:0-3687 GCA_049798495.1 Candidatus Korobacteraceae bacterium
GACGATCCCGAACTCCTGAAGCTGATGGCATGGGCCGAGCCCTTCCGCCGCATGGGCGTTCGTGCCAATGCCGACATCCCGCGTGACGCTCTACAGGCGCGGGCTTTTGGCGCCGAAGGCATCGGGCTGTGCCGCACCGAGCACATGTTCTTTGCCGAGGACCGGCTGCCGCACATGCGGGCGATGATCCTGGCGAACAACGAGAAAGATCGCCGCATGGCGTTGCGCAAGCTGCTGCCCTATCAGCGCAATGATTTTGTCGGCATCTTTCGCGCCATGGACGGCTTCCCGGTAACGATCCGGACGCTCGATCCTCCGCTTCACGAATTTCTGCCCCGCCGTGAAGAGCTGCTGGTGGAGATTGCCAAGCTCGAGCTCACCAAGCCGAAATCGCCCAAGCTCAAAGAACTGCGCACGCTGCTCAACCGGGTCGAGCAGTTGCACGAAGTGAATCCAATGCTCGGCCTGCGGGGCTGCCGCTTAGGCATCACTTATCCCGAGATCACCGAGATGCAGGTGCGCGCCATCTTCGAAGCTGCCGTAAAAGTCGCGAAGGAAGGTGTGAAGGTAAAGCCCGAGGTCATGATTCCGCTCACCTCGGGTTTGAAAGAGATGGCCAACCAGGCGGCTATCGTTCGCCGGGTTGCCGAAGAGGTTTTCGCCGAGAAGGAGCAGAAGGTCGAGTACCTGGTCGGTACCATGATCGAGCTTCCGCGCGCGGCATTGGTCGCTGATGAGATCGCAAAAGAGGCTGAGTTCTTCAGCTTCGGCACCAACGATCTTACCCAGACCACGTTCGGCTTCTCGCGCGACGATGTCGGCAAGATCCTGACTGCGTACCTGGCTGAGGGAATCCTCAAGCAGGATCCTTTCGCGGTGCTCGATCGAGAAGGCGTGGGACAACTTCTAAGAATCGCCGTGCAGAAGGGGCGCGCCACACGTCCTACCATCAAGATCGGGATCTGCGGCGAGCACGGCGGTGAGCCGTCCTCGGTGGAGTTCTGCGCTCAACTCGGCTTCAACTATGTCTCCTGTTCTCCCTTCCGCGTTCTGACGGCGCGGTTGGCTGCGGCCCAGGCGGGCGCCAGCGCGGAGCTGAAGATGGAAGGCGGGCGAACCAAGTAGTTGTCGGTTGCTAGTCAGTGGAAGGCCCGGTCGCAGCCGGGCCCTCGCCTTCTTGAGTCCGAAAAGTCCGTCTATAGCCACCCTCGCGGCCCGTTCACGGGGAATTCGGCCGCAAGAATTCCCGCCAAACCCTATACATTTTTGGGGTGCTTACGAGTAATTCTATGAGTATTACTAGTCTGCCTTCGTCTGTACCCTTGAAAGGCGCTGCTACGCTGTTCAGCGAATAGCCAGTCCGGCGTCTGCCGGATTCAGCCTACAAGTTTGAAAACCAAAAGACGCTGCGAATGGAGGGTTTTCCGTGAAATTGAAGGTCCTGTATACAAGTTTCTGCGTCATGCTGCTAGCCGGCCTGACGTACGCTGCTACGCCAAATGTTCGCCAGATTCCCAGTGGGCAGAAGGCCAAAGTGAATGGCTCGATCGTCTCCCGCGATGGCGACCTGGTCAACGTGAAAGACAAGAAGGACGGCATGATCGTTGTCGTCAACCTCACCGACAACACCAAGATTGAACGCGAAAAGGGTTCGCTGCGGCTGCGCCGCGCCGACATGGACGTCACCGCGATGGTGCCGGGCCTGACCGTCACTGCGGAAGGTGTTGGCAACGCCAAGGGGCAGTTGGACGCCTCAAAGATCAGGTTCTATCCTGATGCGTTCGCGATTGAAGTAGCCCAAGAGCAGCAGATCGAGAGCAACAAGCAGGCTGCCGCCCAGGCGCAGTCTACTGCGAATTCCGGCGTCCAGCAGGCTCAGACGGCTCAGGCTTCGGCCAACCAGGCACAGGGCTCCGCCAACGCAGCCGGTACTGCTGCTGTAGCTGCGGGCACTGTGGCTGTGATGGATGCCGACGCCATTGCCATGGTGAACAAGCGCGTCTCCGATCTGGGTGACTACAAGACGGTTGCCGAGGCTGGTATCTATTTCCCGACTGGCAACTCATCGCTCGACGCTGCCGCGAAAGCCGACCTGGACAAGCTGGCCACTTTCGCCATGACGACCGAGAACTACATGATCGAAGTTGCCGGCTACGCTTCCAGCACCGGCACTAAGGCCATGAACCAGAAGCTCAGCGACGAGCGGGCCTCCGCCGTAGTGCTGTATCTCCGCAACCAGAAGAGCGTTCCGATGCGCCGCATCCTGGCGCCGGCCGGCTACGGAGCGACTCATCCGGCAGCCGACAACACTGACTCCATGGGACGCTCCATGAACCAGCGCGTCGACGTGAAGGTGCTGGTGAACAAGGGGCTGAACCAGGGGATGTAGTACAGAGAACGAATGAGAAATGGAGAGGGGCTGCGAAACATCGCGGCCCTTCTTTGCTTTAGCTATCAGCTGTCAGCCATCAGCCGTCAGCTAAAGCGGAAGCTTCGGCAAGGCAACTCCGAGGCCGGAAGTCGCTGCGCGCCCTACGTTTCTGCCGGCGATTTTAGCTGAGAGCTGACGGCTGATAGCTTCACTGCGTTTGCTGTAGCTTGGCGATCAGCTTCTGCGCCAGGTTCTCTTCCGATTCCGACCACAGCACCCGCCCGCTGACGGCGCAGTTCTTCTCGACGGCTGCGGAGAAGGCAACCAGCTTGGCGATGTTGGCCCGCAAACGGCCCTCGACGGCAGGCGAGATATGCGGTCCTTCGTAGACGAACGACGAGTCGAGTCCGAAGTCAACCTCGATGTGGCCATCGTCGGTGTAAATCCCCTCATCGAACTGAACGCCGTGGATAATGAAGCGGACCGCGGTCGGACGCTGCACCCAGCTCTCGCCGTTCTCGTCGTCGCTGGGAACCCAGAGGTCCCAGAAGGCCTCGAAGACGAAGGCGAAATCGTCGTGGGCAAACTCGCTGGCGATTTCCATGGCTTCTTCCGGGGTGATGCCGGGATCGAAGCGGCGCTCCAGTACGGTCGGCTCGGTCCACGCTACCGGATGCACGGACAAATACGTAACGCCTTCGCGCAGCGCGGAAAAGGGAAACTGCCGCAGCACGCCGGCAGTGCGGAACAACATCTCCCCTTCCCGGAAGCTGGGAAACCAGATGCTGAGATAGAGCGAATCGGCCATCGCGGTATTGTAACGCGGAGGGCAATGCGACAACGCTTAGAGCAATTGCAGAAACTGATCCACGGACAAACCGGACAATCGGATCAATGCGCGTAAGGTTCCAACCGAAAGTTCCTTGTGCTGTGGTATCGAAAGGTTGACCCGTACGCCTCGTTTGATCATGACCAAGTGACTTCCAACCTGGCCTATCGTCTCCCAGCCCGCTTTTTCGAAAGCCTTGGCTGCTTCCTTGCCAGAGATATTGGCGAGCTTTCCCATGCTGAGCTACACCGCGACGACAACAGATTTCTCTTGCGGAGGTAGCGAAAGAAGCGCTTTCTGATCCTCAGCCCACAACCATGCAGTAATCGCTTCCTTGATGTTTTCGAGAGCTTCCTTTTCATCCCGCCCTTGAGAAACGCATCCGGGAAGAGCAGGGCATTCTGCCACGATCCAGCCGTCTTCGGCGGTTTCCAGCGAGACGTGAAAAAGCATGGGTTACCTCAAGAACTTGGTAGGGGTATTCTAC
>JBARGS010000395.1:0-6338 GCA_049798495.1 Candidatus Korobacteraceae bacterium
GGCAATGACTATTACCTCTACCTGCTGGAAGGGGAGGTGGCGCAGGCGCTTCTCGACTTTGCCCGGCAGCATGGGGTCGACCTGATCGTCGTGGCCACCCATGGCCGCAGAGGCTTAGGCAAGGTCCTGATGGGTTCGGTGGCGGAGCATATCTTTCGCCAGTCGCCAGTCCCGGTGCTGACCGTTGGCCCGCTTATGCGTCCCGCGGAACAACGGCGCGCGCTCCGGAAGATCTTTGTCCCGGTGGCTTTCACGCCGGCATCGGAACGCGCCGTACGGTATGCGGCCGCGTTGGCACGCGAGCGCGACGCAGCTCTAACGGCATTGCACGTTGTGGATCCGTCAGCGCTGAAATCGGCGCCCGATCAAGCCGGCGCGATGCAGCAAATCAAAACCCGGTTGGCAGAACTGCTGGCGCGTGAAGCCAAGAACGTCCACTGCTCGCTGCGAGTCGAAACTGGACGCGTGCAGACGGTCATTCTTCGGGTTGCCAGGGAAATTGCCGCCGACCTCTTGGTGATGGGTGTGCGCCCCTGGAACGGAATTCTGGATCACCTGATGTGGCCCCACGCCTACGAAGTGGTATGCGAATCGGCTTGCCTCGTGGTCACTGTCCGCGGAACCGCGGCCTCATGACATGAAGGTTCAACTTGGAGGACTAATGCGAAACAAGAGCGTTGTTATAGAAGAAGCTCCGGCAGCTCCTGCTCTTACGCCCGACCTGGTAGCTCAGCTGAAGAAAGAAGACATGAAGCAGGCTATCGTCGAGCGCTTCCGTGGTAGCAGCGAATCTGCCGCGGCTCGCAGCGCCAAACGCCCGGGCAAGCGCTCTCCCTATTGGCGGCCAGCCGACGAAGAGTGCTAGCCGCCGATTTGCCGCACTCCGCTGGCGCCGTGTCTTGTCCCGATAAACTCGAACGAACGTTACTTCTATTCCACACCGGAACTTTCCCGCTGTCCATACCTCACAACCACCGAAAGCCATCCCACATCCTCACGCCATCGGCAGTGACGCCTCGACTCAAACGGCCTGCCTGGAAAAATCGATTCACTGCAGATACACCACCTGCACAGGATTTGCGAAGCGCGTCTGCGCTTGCAGACCGGCGCGTTGGACGTCCCTCAGCGCCGCCGCCGTCGGGTCAATGAGCGCAGCATCGCCCGCGTGCTGTCGCAGATCGTCCACCGTCCACGCCTGCAGCGGGTAGTACTGGGACAGATTCAATTCCAGGCGTTGATGCAAATACGGGTCGGGACCTCCCTTAACTTGTTGGCTGAAATCGGTGGGCAGCAGCAAAATGCACTGCTCGGGATGATGGGCATAGTACTGCGCCTCCAGGAAGAGCAGCGGACCGGAGAAAACGAAATAGTGTTTCCCCTCGACGTGCAGCGAGCTCTCCACTTGCAGGAACTGACGGGCGCCGGTGGCTTCCACCAAATCCGGATGACGCACGAACGTCATCTGGTGGCCCACTCCCCACATGGCCAGCAGCAGGCAAATCCCCATCGAGACCGATGCCACCTTGCGAAAGCGCCGCCAGATGCAGAATGCGAAGGCAACGGCTACTCCCGGCAGTACACCGATAAAGTAGCGGCTGTAAAACGCATTGGTCTTCAACTCCGCCACCACGAAGGCAGCCAGCGGGATAGCGAGAAATAGCCATCCGACGGCTTCGGTGGACGGCATCGCTTGCACAACCGAATCTTTGTTGTCGTCTGAACCCGCGAGAACGATCCAGAGCATGATCAGAGCTAATAGAAAAAGCCCATCGGGAAACAACTGCGGAAACATGGCGCGCAGTTCCGTGAAAGATGGCCGGTTCCAATAGCCGGTGGAAAACTTACTGGAGAACGAAAGGATGAGCGGCGAGAAAATCGCAATCGAGAGGATAGAACCTGCGACGCCGGCGACCGTCTTTGCCGACGGCCGCCGCCCGGGCTTCCAGTGCAGCAACTCCCACAACACATAAGGAACCAGGCCCATGGCAAAGTAATAGTGGAAGCAGCCTCCAAGGAAGAACACCGCGCCGAAGAGAATCGCCGAGCGCCGGCTGGCGCCAGTACAAGCCCACACCCACAGAGCCAATGCCGAAAGCATGAAGTAAATCGCGTACGAGCGCGCTTCGTAGCCGTAGTACGGCAGGAACGAGCACGTCGCTACGGATAGCGCGATCAATCCGTGCAGGCCGTCGGTGAGCCGCCGCGCGCAGTCAAAGATCAGCAGCAGCCCCGCCACCATGGCGATGGCGGATGGCAGGCGAGCGGCCACATCGCCCGGTCCAAATAGCGAATCGAACACCTTCACCACGATGTAGTAAGCCGGGGGCAGCGCGTCGGCGCCGTGGCCCAGAGCCGTCCAGATCATGGACCAACTGGCCAGCCGGGCGATGTGCAGGGTAAACAGCTCGTCAAACCAGAACAACCGCTGCGAGGCGATATAAACACTGGTGGCGAGGTAGAAGACGGCCAGCAAGATCGCCGCAGCAAAGGTCCATATCGCGGAGGAATGGCCGGCCGCCTTGGTATGTTTGTCGCGGGCGCGAGGTAAGGTCTGGTTAACCGAAGTCTGCATGTCTCCTCTCGGCTGGAGCTGCGCCGATCAGTCGCCGCAGCATGCTTCGGAGGCGACGGTCGCATGCACACATCCAGCACCCAAATCAGACGAAGATGATGTCTGGCCTGCGAGTATGACAGGATTTCTGTCATTCGCCAAAGCGCAGCGGCGGTCATTTAAGACGCAAGAATTTCAATTCTTGGCGAGCAGGGGTAGCCGAGCCTGCTCCGCCATTTGCATCGCGCAAGGTAGAATGTCTCTCGTCTATGGAGAAGCTCGATGCCGTGCCGAGCAAGCAAGACTCGCCCCCCGCCCCACCCGCTAAACAGCGGCCCCTCTCGTTTCTTGCAAAATATTGGGACCTCGCCGGCGTCTTGTTGCTGATGCTTGCGTCGATGCCCGCGCAATGGCTGGCGCCGCGCATCGTCACCTTCGTCCCCAACCTCGGCCTCATCGACGACAATTGGCATCTCGACGCGAGCTTCAAAGCCCTGCGCGGCATCTGGGTAGGGCGCGACGTTGCTTTCACCCATGGTCCAATTTTCCAGTGGCTGTCTTCTCTACCGGCGCGCTCCATACCTCTCTCAATGGGCGGCCTCTATGCGACCTGGAACACCGTACCGCTGTGGTGCGCATTCCTCTTCCTGTACCTGACGTTGCGTCTGCTGATGCCAGAGCAGCCCGCATGGAAGCGCTTCATTCTCCTTCTGCTGCTTTCCAGCTTTTGGGAGGTGTCGCTGCGTACCAGCGTCCCCGCGCTGCTGTTCGCGGTTTTCCTGCGCGGCTGGTACCAGGTGAGAGAAGGTCGAGCCCGCGGCTATATCTTGGGTATCGTCGGAGCTCTGCTATGCGCGATCGCGTTTCTGATCGCGGGCGACACGGGTATCTACGGGACGGCGGCATGGTTTGCAGTCCTGCTCGGCATCGCACTGGAGACCCGCAAGGAAAGATTTGCTGGCAAGCTTTTGTCGACGTTGGCAGCATTCCTTCTGGCCTCGTTCGTCATCGCTATCGCCATCAATAGCCTGATGGCCTCGCCGTGGAACTTTAAGTTCTGGCGCGACTCGCTGGCCCAGGTAGCCGCCTACCGCTGGGCTACGCCCGCTGCCATGACGGCGGAAGGGGAGGTCCACCTCCTCGGCGCTCTGCTGATGGGAACGGCCGTATTTCTGGTGCGAGCGCGAACCCGCAAGACTAAGGTCGCCGTTACCCAGCGCACGGCGTTCCTGCTCGGCGGCTACTTGTTTGCGCTGGCGATGCTGCAAAGTGCGCTCGTCCGGTCCGATATTGGCCATGTAATCATCGGCGAGTCCGCCATGGTGCTTTTCGTCAGCATGATCCTGTTTGCTCTTGCGGGCCGAGCCTCCGCCGTCGGCGTGCTCGCAGTCATCGCGGGCTGCGTGCTCTTCTCCCGACCTATCTTCCGGCCTTCCAGCCTGACGCGCGTGGTCTCTCAGTTGCGCAATCCTGTAACGGAATGCCCGCCGGGCTACAGCGAATTCGACCGAGCCTGCTATCAGGAGGCGCTGACCCCACAGATGCTGAGCGCCGCTTCCACCTTCCTACAGTCGCACAGCGGTCCGGACGACAGCATCTTCGTCTTTCCCTACCAAACGATGCTTGGACTGGCCTCGCACCGCAGTGTGGCCGGCGGCCTTATGCAGGCTTACACCGCCAGTGGCCCATACCTTTCGCAGCTTGAAATCGCAGGGCTGGAACACGAGAACGTGCCGGCAGCACTCTACTTCCCCGATGCCGATCTGAGTCACTGGCGGCGTGCCGACGTCGCGCGCTGGTCGCGTAACTACCTCAGTATTCCGGTGGATGGCATTCCCAATTTCACGCGCACCCCCGAGGTCTGGTTCTGGATGCTGCGCCACTATCGCAGCGAGCAAGAGTTGACGCCGGGTGTAGTCGGATTACAACGGGACGATTCCCGCGCAACGCGCATTTCGATGCAAGTGCAACCTCTGGCGCTGCCGGCGCGAACCTACGCTATCGACAAGCGTGTTTCGACCATTGATCTGGGATCTCCCGTCTGGCCGAGCGGGTTCGACTTTATCCGTCTGCGGCTCACCGTTCGTTATCCTGTATGGTGGAAGTTGCGCAAGCCCGAGCGGCTGCAACTGGAGATCATTCGCGCCGACGGCACCCGCGACTTCCAGTGGATGGTGGTTCCGCCGAACGCGGTCACCGAGGTCTGGTTTTATCCTTGGGATGCGCCCGAGTTGGCCGCCTATTTCGACGCCGACCAGAGCCGGTGGCGCCTGAACTCTCGTTCGCCGATCACGGGACTGCGACTGTGGGCCACGCCGTTAGATTGGGTATCGCAGCAGCCTGAGGCCATCACCATCCATGCCGCCGATGCGGTACGGCTAACGATGTCGCCGTAATAGACATGCGCTTGCTCGAGACTAGCGCCACGGAAAATCGAATCGATGCTCATCATCCCAACCTATAACGAACACGACAACATTGCATCGCTGGTAAACCGCATCCGTAACGCCGCAGGCAATGAACCTATTTTATTCGTCGACGATAATTCTCCCGATGGCACCGCTGACGAGATCCGCCGCATTCAGGCAAACGATCCCCATGTTCATCTGCTGGCGCGGCCCGGCAAGGGTGGCTACGGGTCGGCCTGCCGCGACGCGATGAAGAAGATCTTGCGCGAAAATCTTGCCGACTACGTTATCCAGTCCGACGCCGACCTGTCGCATCCGCCCGAGTTACTGCCGACCATGATTGAGCTGCTCAGGACAAGTCCTGTTGTAATTGGGTCGCGCTACGTGAAGGGCGGCGGAGCTCAGAACTGGGATATTCGCCGCCGCTTTCTCAGCTTCGGCGCCAACCTTTACGCGCGTCTGTTCACCGGCGTTCCGGTTCACGACATGACCTCTGGCTTCGTAGGCTATCAGGCGGATGTCCTGCGAAAAATCGATCTCGACGGGATACGCTCGGAAGGATATGCCTTTCTTATGGAAATGAAGTTTAACGTTTACCGCAGCGGAACCACGTTCCGGGAATTCCCCATCATCTTTTTCGAGCGTGAGCAAGGCAAGTCGAAGTTCAGTCGCAAGATTCTCTATGAAGGCATGCGGTTCCCGCTAAAAGCGATGGGCAAGAGAATCAGCGGCAAGAGTTAGGGAAGCTCTGATTAAGTCCGGATTTTGAAGGGGCACGGCTTCAGCCGTGCCGCAGCGTCGCAAAATCAACGGGGCTTTAGCCCTGCGGCAAGTTCGACCAGTTATTCAGAGTTTCCTTAGCGCCCGCTTCCGCTGCTGACTTCGTGCCGATGAGCACGATACGGGACTCGATCCCCGTGTTTGGAGCACGCTGCCTACGGCACCCGGCCCGCTCGTTCCAGCAGCACCGTGGTCCCGTCCTCATAGTTCTCCTTCCAATTGTAGTTGTGCATGAGCAGGTACGCCACCGGACTATCCTGGGGATAGAGAACATAACGAATATGATATTTGTCCAGAATCGCCATGGTATTTTTGATCCCCATGGCATCTAGATAGTCAGCAAACACGCCGTTGTACTCAAAAATATCGATGCGGGAGTCGATGAACACCGGAATGTTGCGCGCATTCCAGATCAAGTACCCGCCCCACAGACAGTCATTAAATACTCGTCCCTCTAGCCTGGCCTGTTGAAGATAGGAAAGTGCCTTTACAGGATAATTCCTGACGGTGTCGCGCAGTAGATATTCGCTCGATGGAAACCGCCATACGCATCCCATCAGGATTGCTGTGATGAATAAGGCGTTCAGCCAAGGTTTGTC
>JBARGS010000396.1:0-6133 GCA_049798495.1 Candidatus Korobacteraceae bacterium
TGTTCTGCTCGTATCTGGTGTACCGCGCCTCGTATTATCAGGCGTTCGTGGAAGGCAGCCAGAAGATGAACATCTGGCTGGGCGCGACCAATACGGCAGTGCTGATTTGCAGTTCGTTGAGCATGGCGCTGGGCGTGCGCGCGGCCCAAATGGGCAAGCCCAAGCTGATGGCTGGGCTGCTGGTGCTCACCATGATCTTCGGTTGCGGCTTTCTCGGCATCAAGGCAATCGAATACCACGAGCACTGGGAGAATCATGAGTTCCCCGGGCCGAATTTCCACTTCGAAACGATCGATAAGCATCCTCCGGTCGATCCGCAGCACACGGAGATCTATTTCTCGCTCTATTGGGCGATGACTGGGCTGCACGCTCTGCACATGGTGATTGGAGTCGGCTTGGTGCTGTGGATCATGATTGCGGGCTTGGGGGGCGCCTTTACTCCGGCGTATTACACTCCCGTGGAAAACGTCGGACTGTACTGGCACTTTGTCGATCTGGTGTGGATCTATCTATTTCCGCTTTTATATTTGATCAGCAAGAAACACGGCGGCTAACGATGAAGCATACAGAAGAACATTTCGACCCAATGTCGCATGTGGTGCCGATGAGTCTTTACGTGGCGATCTGGGCCGCTTTGATGATTTTCACAGGTCTCACGGTATTCGCGGCGACGCTCGAGTTGGGCATTTTCAATATCGTGCTGGCGCTGCTGATCGCAACCATAAAAGGCACGCTCGTCGTTCTCTTTTTTATGCATTTGCGCTACAGCACCAAGCTGACCATGGTGACGGTGGTGGCTGCGATCTTCTTCCTGATCATCCTGTTCTCGCTTAGCATGACCGATTATCTCACCCGCGCCTGGGCTACGAGCCTTCGCTGAGCCGTTTCCGTCGGCTGACGGCCGATTGTTGCCAGGATTACTTCTTGTCCCACAATGTGGTAGAAGCCTTCGTGACACATTGTGGGACATCCGAATTGCTGTAAGGCGAACTGTTGCCGAATTAGTTCCGCGGTTTCATCATCCTGTAACAAAGGTGAATGTACCCTTACAGATGTGATTCCCACATACGACAGTTCCTCGCCTGCCGTCGGCTACAATACAGCCGTGAAACAAACCATCTTCGCCGTGGAAGACGATGCCGATATCGCGCGCCTGGTGCGGCATCATCTGGAAGCTGCCGGATACGGCGTGCGCACCTTCGCGACGACCGCCGGTGTTATTTCTGAAGCCGAGAAACAGGCGCCGGCGCTGTTCCTGCTGGACATCATGGTGCCGGGTGGGGACGGACTTGAGCTGTGCCGTCGCATTCGCCAAAACTCGTCGCTGTCCATGACTCCCGTTATCTTCCTGACCGCGAAGACGAGCGAGTCGGACCGCGTCATCGGCCTGGAGCTTGGCGCCGACGACTACATTCCCAAACCGTTCAGCCCGCGTGAACTCGTCGCCCGTGTGCGGGCCGTGCTGCGGCGTTTCGAACGTCCCTTGGCTCCTGCAATCGTCAAGGCCGGCGACATCGAGATCGACAGCGGGGGCATGACCTTGATGGTTCGCGGCCAGCTCACCCAAACCACGGCCACCGAGTTCCGCCTGCTGGAATACCTGGCTCGCCATCCCGGCCGCGTCTTCACGCGCGATCAGTTGCTCGATGCGGTTTGGCGGGACACGCACTACGTCACTCCGCGCTCGGTCGACGTTTACGTGCGGCGCATCCGTGAGAAAATTGAGGAGAACCCGGACGAGCCTCGCTACCTGAAGACGGTTCGAGGCGCGGGCTACCGCTTCGAGATTCCCAAGCCTTGAAGAGCTGCCAAACGTGAAGAGTCGCATCTTTGTGAAGTTGTTTCTCGCGGCCCTGGTGATAATCGCCGCGTGCACTCTTTCTTTGGATCTCCTGATTGGCCGCGCCTGGGAAAACATGCTGCGCGGCGAGATCGCGACTTCCCTGCGACAAAAGACGCTGATGTTCGCCACGCGTGTGGAGGATGCGCCCCCTTCGACTCTTGATCAAATCACCCGCCAGGCCGCCGCGGCCGGTGGAGCCCGGGTGACGGTGATCGATTCCAACGGCAAAGTCCTGGCCGACTCCGAAGCCGATCCGGACAAAATGGAGAACCACGCGACTCGGCCTGAGTTCGTCGCCGCGCTTCACGGGCAAGTGGGAAGCTCCACGCGCGTGAGCAAGACGGTCGGTATCGAACTGCTTTACGTGGCGGCGCCGATTCCTGGCGGCGCGGTTCGCATGGCATACCCTCTCAATGCGATCCGGGAGGCCAATCGTCAAATTCGCCGCGACCTGATCGAGGGTTCGGCGCTGGCGGGCTTGTTCGCACTGCTGCTGGCTTTCGTAGCCACGCAATCCATTGGACGCAGACTGGTACGGATTACCGACTTTGCCGAGCGCGTGGCGGCGGGCGATTTGTCGGCGCGTATTCAAGAGGAGTCGAGCGACGAGATCGCCCACGTGGCGTCGGCGCTGGACAAGACCGCGCGCAAGCTGGAAGAGGGATTCCGCACCGTGGAAAACAGCCGTCAGACGCTGGAGACCCTGCTGAACTCTATGCAAGAAGCTGTGATCGCGGTCGCGCAGGATGAGCGCGTGTTATGGGCCAACGAACGCATGGAGCGCCTGTTGCCCAGCGGCATCCGCCTGGGAGCCCCATTGGTGCAGTCGGTGCGCGATCCGGAAATCCTCGCCTCCGTGCAAAGTGCGCTCATCAGCCGGGATGTGACTGTGGCTCGCGCGGCCAAAATCTTTTCCGGCCGCATTTTCGACGTAACCGCTGCGCCCATGCCCGGTGGCGGCGCCGTCGCCGTGCTGCACGACCAGACCGAGATCGAGCGGGTGGAAAAGACGCGGCGCGATTTCATCGCCAATGTGTCGCACGAGTTGCGCACACCTCTCACCTCCGTTCAAGGCTACTCCGAGACGCTTCTGGAGAGCCGAAGCCTTCCGGAGAACCTGCGGGAGTTCGTCGAGATCATTCGCAAGAATGCCATCCGGATGTCACGGCTGACGGAAGACCTGCTGGTTCTGGCGCGGGTGGAATCCGGCGAAGAGAACTTCAACTTCCAACTCACCATGCCCGGAGAATTGCTCGACGATGCGGTGCAGACGTTTCACGAGCTCGCCACCGGCCGGGGCATCGAGCTATCGTTCATGAACACCGCTTCTTCGGCGGTACTGGTCGATCGCTACGCGATTCACCAGGTGTTTTCCAACCTGATCGACAATGCGTTGAAGTATGGCGACCAGGGGGGCAAGATCCTGGTGGGAGCGTGCGAGACGGAAGAGGGAGTGCAATTCTACGTTCGCGACTTCGGCTCCGGTATTCCCAGCGAACACTTGCCACGGTTGTTCGAGCGGTTCTATCGCGTGGACAAGGCGCGGTCGCGCGAGTCAGGTGGAACCGGTCTGGGATTGGCTATCGCCAAACATGTGGTTCGCGCGCACTCGGGAGCAATCCATGCGGAGAGCGAACTGAACCACGGCTCGACGTTCTACTTCACCCTGCCGCGGCAGGCAGTGCCGGCGGCGGTGTAGCCGTTGGCGGTTAGCAATCAGCAATCAGCAATCAGCACTTTCCCGTCGGCACTTCCGAAAGTTGCGAGTCGCGGTGGTTGCGCTGCGACGCAACCCAGCACGAATCACTAAATGCCAATTGCTAAATGCTAACTGCTGATTGCTGATTGCTGATTGCTAATTGCCTCCCCCAGCAATTGCCCTACGCCCCGCCCGTGGATTCAACGGAAGTTAACCGGGATTTCATCCACAATTTACAAGCCTCGTCTATTGTCGTGTTAGTTATCCATTCGCCCACCTGCAGTGCTGGCTCACGAACGCCGGGCCCAGACCAAGTGCTGGTGTGGGGCGGCAAAGTTCGTGGGAGCAGAATGAGTTCCGTCGAAAACGTTCCTTCCAATCCCGATGCGATCTGCGCTGAGTTGCAGCAAAAGACGCTGCAAGCGTGCCGGGTAGCGCGGATTGCCGCCGGAATTGTCGCCGAAGGCATCGCGACCGGCGTGGCCTCCGTACTCGATGGAGTGCGTGAGCGTGAAAAGGAACTGGACAACCTCGATCGCATCATCGATCAGGGAGTCACGTCCATCATCACCCAGGTCAGCGAAGAACGCGCTCGCGAGCTGCTGGCCTGTCTGAAGTTCATCATCGATCTCGAACGCGTGGGGGACTTGCTGCTCAACTGCAGCAACCGCGCGGCGGGAGTTGGCAACCGGATTGAACTGCAGGACATTCGCGATCTCACGCTGATGGCTTCACGGCTGGAGAAAATGCTGGCCGATGTGCACGACGCGTTCAGTCAACGCGATCTTAATAAGGCTCTGGCGGTGTTGCGTTCCGACGCCGAACTTGATCGCTTGCGTAATCTCATTTTCATGCGGCATCTGGAAAATCATGACGGATCGCCGCGGCAGGAAAGTTTCCATGTTCTGTTCATGACTCAGTCCTTGGAGCGCGCCGGAGATCACGCCAAGAACCTTGCTGAGGAGGTCTGCCATCTGGTGAGCGGTCACAGCGTGAGGCACGTTCTTCGCGCCTACGACAAGCCGATGGAGCAGATGTTCATCGAGGATCTGAAGCGGCGTCAGAAGACTGTGAAATAGCTCCGGGAGGAGCAGCGAATCGAATCTCGCGCTCGCATCCATGAGTTAATGGTGGAGGGTTGAAATGTCAGTACAGGGTCCCGGCCCGCTTCGTCCTGCATTCGGGTTGAAGTCGAAATTGGCAGGCTTCGGTAAAAGCGCCCAACGCGCGCTGAACTGGCTGGGGACGTGGAAGGATGTTCTCATCGCGGAGCTTTTGAACGTTTTGGAGATGCGGCGCTACGACTGTCTCCCATGATTGTTTCCTGTAGCTTAGCCGCGCTGCCCACGTAAGTGCTCGTCTTTGCGCGAAAATTCACCGTTATGTAACAGAATCGTAACAAGCCCGGCGTAGAACCACTGTTGGACATATCAAGCAAAAATTCAGGAGGCAACTACGTGATTCGCTCTCTCAGGGTGCTTCTCTGCATCGCTGTGCTTGCCGGCTGCGCATGGGCGCAGACGAAGTTAAATGGGGCCGGCGCCACTTTCCCCAATCCGATCTACACCAAGTGGTTTAGCGAGTATCACACTTTACATCCCGACATACAGATCAACTACGGGTCGATCGGCAGCGGCGGCGGCATCCGCCAGGTGCAGCAGGGCACAGTCGATTTCGGTGCGACGGATGGTCCCATGAGCGACGAGCAGATTGCGGAGTCGAAGGTCAAGGTGCTGCACGTTCCGACGGTCCTGGGAGCCGTTGTCCCCGCCTACAACATTCCAGGGGTCAGCGCCGAGCTGAAGTTCACGCCCGATGTGCTGGCCGATATCTACCTGGGTAAGATTTCCAAATGGAATGATGCCAGAATTACGAAAATCAATCCGGGGATCAACTTTCCCGACCAGAACATCACCGTCGTACACCGCTCGGATGGCAGCGGTACGACGTACATCTTCACCGACTATCTCTCCAAAGTAAGTGCGGATTGGAAGAACAACGTCGGCAAGGGAACGTCGGTGAAATGGCCGGTGGGTATCGGAGGCAAGGGCAACGAAGGCGTGGCCGGATCCATCCGCCAGTTGCCTGGCTCGATTGGTTACATCGAGCTGATTTATGCTCTGCAGAACAAAATTCCGTTCGGCAGCGTGCAGAACTCCTCCCACAACTTCATCAAGGCCAGCCTGGCGAGCACCACGGCTGCGGCCGAGGGAGTGAAGATGCCGGCCGATTTCCGGGTTTCGATCACCAACCCACCCGGCAAGAACGCTTACCCTATCGCCAGCTTTACCTGGCTGCTGATTCCCACTCATCCTGCGGACGCAAACAAGGGAAAGATCCTGAAGGAGTTTCTGTTCTGGATGCTGGATCAGGGCCAAACCATGGTGGAGGCGCTCTCCTACGCTCCCTTGCCGGCAACGGTGGTGGCCCAGGAGAAAGCAGCAATTACCGCGCAGGTTAGGTAAGTAACTAGAAGCCATCTCATAAATCGTTTTGAAAGGGCACGGCTTCAGCCGTGCCGTCCAAAGGCTCGAAAAAACTGGGCTTTAGCCCCTGCGGGAAGCCGCGGTTTACCGAGCTGGTTCATTATG
>JBARGS010000397.1:0-2400 GCA_049798495.1 Candidatus Korobacteraceae bacterium
CGACCGCTCACTTGCCGCCGACGCTCTGCCGGACATGGAGCAACTGGAGAAGATGCCGCGCGAGTTGGAAGCGCAGGACTGGCAGGAGACGATCGAAGAACCCGAACTCCCCTTCGCCGAAGACAAAGTGGACCGGGCGAAAGCGTAACCGACAGCAAGATCGGGGGAGTTCGGTGGAATGGTTCGTTTTGGTCTCCGCCAGCAAACTATCGTAATATTTCGGTGCGGAAATACTGGCTGCTATTCGCTGATTGCATTCAATGAAGAGGATTTTCATCAACTATCGACGAGAGAATAGCGGCGGCTACGTCCACCTCCTTCGTCGCAGCTTAATCAGACATTTTCCAGGGGAACTTATATTCATCGACACCGACTCCATTGGTATGGGCGAAGACTTCCGGGATGTGATTGAGAAGACTTGGTCGACCTGTGAGGTTGTTCTTGCCATCATTGGCAAAGGCTGGGCGACCGTGCGCGACGAGGTCACAGACAAGTTACGGCTGTGGAGCGAAACCGATTACGTTCGCCTTGAAATTGCCTCCGCACTGCAGAAAAAGATACCTATCATTCCGGTGCTGGTCGGAGGAGCCCAAATGCCTGCGGAAGGCGACCTGCCACCGGATATCAAGCTCCTGGCGTTCCGGCAGGCTCATGAAGTATCCGAGCGGCATGTTGACGAGGATATTGAGAGCCTAGTGGGGGTTCTGAAGGAAAGGCTAAGCACGCACGACACGCCGCGTGTGGAACTACTTTCGGAAACTAGCGAGCTCGGGTTTTCTACTCCGAAGGCTGAGCTGCCTATCGTTATGCCAGCACAGATGTGGGAATTAGAAAAGGGTATTCAGGAAGGTGGTGATCTGCTGATTGACCCGCACAATATCGCGGTCCTGGTAAATGCGGTTGCTGCAGCAGAGGACGACCGAACATTTCCCCGTATAGTTCTGAGAAACATGATAGCGGGAGCAACTTACGAGTATTTTTATGGCGGCTTCGACGATAACATCGCTCCTGTCGCCAGTTTCTTCTCAAATATCACTATGGCGGGGCTGATTCCGCCGAATACTCCTCCGCGGGAATTGTCTAAAATCATGCAAGATAATCTGCACGTTTTGCGAGAAAACTTATATATCATGCGGGAAAATCTGAGGATTCATTTTCGAAGAAGGCCACCCCTGGAATTCTGCGTACACAATGCTCTTTCTGAAGAAGCTGCGATTTGTTACCTCCGGCATAAACAGAACTTCTTTGTGAGATGGGCTGAGCACCGTGAAGCGAAGGACATTGCGGCCGAGGCGATAGATTGTTGTATTGCGCAGCAGCACTGCATTTTTCATTCAACCCTCGACTTCAGGTTAAGTGAAGATAAAATGCTGGACCCCGAGGCGAACGCTAAGATTAGAACCAGACGGCAGACATTGCTGCGCTCACTCCAAAAACGATTTCCTCCCGAGCTTCACCAGGATTTGAATCAGGTCTGTCTGGGCAGTTAGCGGAATACGCAACCAGACTGATTTTGCGTGGACCTAAGAAATCAAAGCTTTATCACCTCGAGATCATCACTACACAACCCCTCCCGCAACCTTGCCACGTTCTCATGCAAAATCCGGCTGAGCTCCTTCCGCTCGCCCGACGCCACCACCGGCTCGCCAAATACAATCTTCGCCCGAATCGACTTCTTCCCCAGCAGATTCAGCACGTGCGGCACCAGCGTCATATCGCCCCACCAGGCAATTTCCCGTCCCACGTCGCCATCGTCCAGTTCGTAGCCAATCGCGCACGGCGTGATCGGAGCGTCGAGATCAATTGCCGGTTGCAGCATGGTGGAGTGGAATCGCAGAACGCGCTCGCCGTCGGTCGTCGTGCCTTCGGGAAAGAGCACCACCGGAACCCCGTTCTTCAGCGCCTCGGCGACACTAACATTGGCGCGCGCTGAATCCGTCCGGTCATGGCGGCGCACAAACACGCTGCCCGACCAGCGCGTGTAGCGCCCGAAGACCGGCCACTTTTCCACCTCGGCTTTCGACACGAAGACGCACGGCAACGCCGCACTGTAGGCGAGAATGTCGACATAACTGAGGTGATTGCTGACGATGAGCCCGCGCGCCGGCGGACGGCCCTCCACGGACAGCTGAAGGTCGATGGCGCGCAGTCCGCGCACACAGGACTCATGCAGCCACTGCGCGCTCTCGGAGCGCGAGGCGTTGCGCGGCAGTTTGCGATGTGCCCATAGTCCCTGCCACGCCGCCGTCGCAAAGGCCGCCAAGCGCCGCCATCGTCGCAGCTCTCTTTCGATTCGGTCCCTCATTCCATGACCTGCGGCGAATAGCCCGCGCATCCCGCAGCCGCTCTTCTAGCATCGTACACACGTTGTATTCCGGATGGTGTGATCCACTTATCTCC
>JBARGS010000398.1:0-18158 GCA_049798495.1 Candidatus Korobacteraceae bacterium
CGGCGCGGATCGGGGACCCCAGTTCGTCCTGGGCTGAACTGAGCCGTCCCGCCTTGCGGGACTGGATTCTTACCCTTTCTACGTTGATTGCCAACAGAGCGCGGGCCTTGCTCGCGAACTGACCACAGGCGCGACGTCGATGAAGGATGTCAACCAGTTCTCACTCAGGTGTGAATCCTGGCCGCCCGGCACGAATCCGCCGCGAGAAGTCCGGATCCCTGTCTGCGGCCTTTGCCGCAGGATTGATATAGGCCTTCGCTTTCAGCTCGGCGTAGGGAAGGTCGCCCGCCAGCTCTCCGCGTTCGTACAACATCTGGCCGGCGCGGCCATTGCACAGAATGCGCCAATCCCAGCGAGGACGTATCCCTTGCGCGGACGCCGCGAGCACCGAGATGTTGGTTGTGCAGTTGTTGGTGAGAGCGTTGTACCACTCGGGATGCTTGCGAATGCGATTGATGCGGGCGAGGTATTCCAGGAACAGCGCACGGGCCAGTTGTAGTGCTGCGTTCGTGCGGAAGAGATACACATCTTCGCCAGTTCGATAATTCGAGCGCAGTCGCACCACGTCGCGTTCGTCGCTGATGATGTAGATCAGCTGGTACTGCCGGAAGAAGCCGCGGAACGTGGAATAGCTTTCGCCAACCTGCTTGCGAGTCTCGATCGAGATCGCTATATGATTACCGTCGCCGAAATCAAAGCTGACGATAGGATGCGCGATCCAGGGTGAGCCCCAATAAGTCAGGAAGATATCAACGCCGCGAAGGTGGCTTAGGTTGACCGTCCTGGTTTCCCAATGAGGAAGGTAGTCCGTCTCCGTGCGATAGTCGCAGTTGCGCAGGTTGTGGATGGTAACGCGATCGCCATCGATTTCGGCCCAAGAGCGGCGCGCGACGTCCGGCTGCCACTGGCGATTGTTGGATGGACGAAGGGTGCGCCACCACGCAAGCACCAGCACGAAACCCGCCGCAGCCAATCCCATCACCACCCAGCGCTCCTTCAGCAGCGCAAGAGCGGAGATCGTCACCAGTGCGTAAAGCAGCGCGGCGGGCAGGCGCAGCCCCGCAACCGGCAAGTCAAAATAGAGTGCGGCGGCAGCCCAAGCCGTCAGTAAAGTAAGAACCAGGACTGTCAATCCGATTCCCAGCATACGGAGCCACCGCCTCTATCCCCGTCACAAGCTTACCTTCCTACGTGAAAAACCACCCGGTGAGAACTTAGCAGACCAGCCTCCTGAATGTAGTGATGCTACACACTTTGCGCAAAAACTCCCCCTACTACCGATGGTAGTACTGGGAGCGGCAGAGTAGCCTTAGCTGTCCAAAACCGACTCATCTGCTTGAATATTTGCCGGGATGAGCACTCCGCGCCAGTTTGGAGGAATCTACCGATGTGGTTCGCTCCCATACCTTCTCTCCGCTTCCACGTAGCTGTGTCAGCGCTATGCGTTTTGCTGCTTTTTCCATTTGCTCTGCAAGGTCAGAACTCGACCGGCACGCTCCTCGGCGAAGTACAGGATGCCAAGGGCGCACGAATTCCATCCGCGTCCGTAGCCATCAGCAGACCCGACTCTTCCATCAAGCGCGAGGGCAAGGCGAACGGTCGCGGCGAGTTTCGCTTTGAGAGCTTGCCTCCTGGCAGCTATCACGTCGTAGTGAATGCCTCGGGCTTTGCCCAGGCTAGCGACGACGTGGCAGTGCGCATCACTAGTGCTCAGGACATTTTGGTCACTCTGCAGCCCGCGGCGGTTACGCAGACGGTGAATGTGCAGGCCCAAGCTTCATCGATCACGACCGAGCCTTTGAACACTACCAGCGCCGTGCATGAAGGCGTGGTGACGGCTACCGACCTGGAGAACATTCCCCTGGCGGCGCGCAGCTTCGCCAACATCGCCTATCTCGTACCCGGCACGGAGCCGGTCGAGCCCTCCGATCCCACCAAAGCGCGCATCACCGCAGTTTCGTTTGGCGGGAGCTCAGGTTTGAATGACACGCTGACCGTCGACGGCGGCGATAACTCCGACGACTACATTGGCGGCTTCCTGCAGAATTTCTCGGTCGACGCATTGCAGGAGTTCGCGGTGCAAACTTCGCAGCAGAACGCGGATGTAGGCCGCACCACCGGCGGCGCTGTCGTCATCAGCACCAAGACTGGTACCAACGAATGGCACGGCAACTTTGCCGTCTTTGAGCGCGCCGCCGGGCTGAACGCACGCTTCCCCATCGAGAACCCGGCGCCCCAGCCCAAACAACCCTTCTCGCGGCAGAACTATGTTGGGACCATCGGCGGTCCGATTGTGAAGGACAAGATCTGGACTTTCACCTCGTTCGAGATGGTCAACGAGCATGCCAGCATCAACTACAGTCCAACGAACCTTACGCAGTTCAATGCGCTGTCGCAGTTGGCGCAAATGGGTCTGATCCCCAATACCTCGTTCATCGGCGTACCTACGGTGGTGCCGGTTCCTTTCCAAGACTACCTGGCTTTGCAACGCTTCGACTGGTCGCCATCGTTGAAGTCGCACTGGTTCTTGCGGGCCGCCATCGATAACAACACCACGAACAATGCGCTGGTGCAACAGGGGACGCTGCCCTCCACCGGAGCGATCACGCACTACAACTATCAGAACCTTGTATTAAGCAATCAGTACGCGTTTACTCCGACTTGGCTGGGACAGTTCACCTTCGACGCCAGCTATCTGCATGGTACTGCTGCGCGCAATGGGTATCTTGGCTTCGCGCTGGCGTTTCCTTTCAGCTCGACCTCGAAGACCATCTCCGGCTTCGAGACCTATGGTGACAATCAATTCGTGACACCTATTACGGCGTTTCCTGTTCTGCGTGATCAGGAGAAATATCAGTTTAAGTACGATGTGAGCCACTCGTCGGGCACGCATGCTCCGCGTTTCGGCATCGACTTCATTCATGAGCCTGTACTGAGTGGCGCGCTTCCTGGGCAGGCTGAGACGCTCTATGTGCTCACCGAGAATCCCACGTTCTACCTCACCAACCCGGCGCAGTTGACGGCCGAGTTGAACTGTCTTCCACCATTTGTCGGCGACATGTGCCAGACAACGTCTACCCCCGCCGGCAACGGAAGCTTTAGCCAGAACGTACAGCGGCTGGGACTGTATGCTATGGATTCCTGGCGAATCACGCCGAATCTGACCGTGAACTACGGGCTGCGGTGGGACACGACGTTTGGATTATTTAATGGTACCGGCGTCAATCAGAACTTCAACGCCGCAGTACAAACCATTCGGGGGCTCGATCTCCCGTTGCCCACAGGAATTCCGCACGACTATCGCGGGGCCTTTGCGCCGCGGTTGGGCATAGCCTGGTCCCCAGATAAGGTGGAGGACCTTGTGGTCCGGGCCGGCATCGGTCTCTACTACAACGACCTGGCGCAGAATGGGTGGGTGGAAGCCCTTGCTGCCGTGAATACGCCATCGGCGTTTGCGCCTTGCACGGGCCCCGGCGGTCCCGGCTGCCTGCCTGGATCGGCCTTCGGCGGAGCGGGTTCGATCATCGATCCCAACTACCATACTCCTTATGCCATGCACGTGAGCGCCGGCGTGCAATATGCACTCAATTCGAAGTGGACAACCAGCGCCGACTTCATTCTTGAACAGGCTATGCATACCTATCGGCGGTATAACTACACCGCCGGCTACACCCTGTCCTCACCGCTCTTTTCGCCTGACCAGGCGACGCAGATGGCCAACGTGCCCGACATATCCGTCTTTAAGTCGGATAACCGCTCGAGTTACAAGGCTCTCGTGCTTCACCTGCAAGGCAACATTTCCCGCCGCTTCAACTTGACGGCAAACTATGTGCTCTCGAGAGCTAACACCTGGGGCTGCGTGCTGGGTGAGCTGTCCGATTATGTGAACGGCGTCTGCAATCCCTTGAACCCATTTGCGCCCGGCGACTATGGTCCGTCGGGCGAAGACGTGATCAGCCGCTTTACGCTCGGCGGCATTGTGTATGTTCCTGGCGGATTTGAGCTGACGACGCTGATCCAGGCGGAGAGCGCCCGGCCGATCACGCTGACCACTCCGGTGGATGTGAACGGCTTGGGCGATCCCACCGACGATCGCGCGGTAATCAACGGAGTGCAGACCACCCTGGACCAGTTCCGCGGCACGCCTTACATTCAGGTCGATCTGCGAGTCACTCGCCCGTTCAATGTCAACGAGCGGTGGAAGATCATGCCGTTCATCGAGTTCTTCAATCTCTTCAACCGCAACAATCCGGGCGCAAACTATGTGACAGACATTTCCGCGCTGCCGACACCGGTGAACAAGCTGGCTAATGCGACGGCGCTATGTCCCACCCCGGCATGCAATGTGCCCATCACCAGTCCGAACCAGTTGCTTGTTCCAGCGGGTGCCTTGGGCGACTTCTTCGGACCGGGAACGACAGTTGGCATTCCCTTCGCGGCCCAGCTTGGAGTGCGGGTGACTTTCTGAGCTGTGGATGTGGAACCAAGAAAAAGCCGGCCCGCAAAGGCCGGCTTCATACTTCTGGCGGCAAGTCTACTTCTTGAGGGTCATAACGTAGGTACTGACTTCGTTCGCCTGATCGGCCGTCAGTCCAGCCATGGGCTTCATGTGCGGCGCCTTTCTGCCAGACGCGCCCTTGGTAAGAAGATCGGCTATCTGTTGCTGCGTTAATGCCGTCTTCTGCAATGAGGGACCCACCTTGCCTTCACCCATCGCTCCATGGCACATGGCACACTTGCTCTTGTAGAGGGCAGCGCCATCCTGCGCCCAGCTCAAGGTTGAGAGGACGGTGAATGCCGCCAGAATCATGATGTAGCGCTTCATGAAAGAAGTCTCCTTGTATTCAAATTAGCGGTTCAAACTACAAACTGTTGATACCAGATTCCTTCTAATAGCTGGCTCTACAACTTCTGTGTGAGTCGGCCCTGTTTTCTCACAACCGATATCTATTGTAGAGAGCGGATTCCGCCACTTGCAATGAAAATTAATCCACCAGCAGGCAATTGGTTAATCGATTGTTCTCATGCGACTACGTTGATAGAAAAACGACACAGCGAGAAGAATCGCGCCGAGAACAATGAACGCCGCGATGCGATAGCCCCGTTCCAGCGTTCCAATGTCGAAGACAAACACTTTGATAACGGTTAGCGCCAGCAGCACAATCGCCTGCCAGCGCAAGAAGGCGGAGCGTCTCCAGAATCCAATGATCATCAGAATGCTGCCATAGACCATCCACACGGCAGAGTAGGTGAAGGCCTCGACTGTGGCGACGCCCTGCCGCTCTGCTCCGGAGTACGCGGCGGCGAATTGCGGCTGGAAGTAGTCGACGATCTCGAAATGCAGAGCAAGCAACGCAAGAACATTCATGGCGACGATGGCCGCCGCGGACCATTGCCGGTTACGGTCGTCGCCATCCTTGAGCATGTAATAGGTCAACAGTGCCAGAGAGGCAATTGCCGCCAGATACAACCCGAAGCGCGGGTTGAGGAACAGAGGGCCGGGCGGGAAAGAGTCGACCGCTATCAGGCGAGCGGTTCCCAGCACCAGCGCGCAGACTCCCAGTACCCGGAGCAAGAGATTACCAGCGCGATGTGCAGCCCAAAACAGAGCGCCGGCTTCGACCAACCAGCCGAGCGTGTTCCAGTGACTTCCGAATTTCAAAGGAATAGCAATGGTGAGGAAACCGACGGCCAGCGCCAGGTAGAGCGGAGCGTACAGCGTACCGGCAACTTCCTGACGGCGCTCGAGCGCGCGGGTCAGCACAAAGAAGAAGACCGCCAGAGCAACCGTCAGCCATGCCAACTCCAGGCGGTGGTGCTCGATGAGCATCACGTAGCAGGCCGCGAAGTAGAACGCCGCGTTGAGCAGCGCCAGGGCAATCATGACGGTAGGGAATGGCGCCGGCTGAGCTGTCCGGCGAACGAGAAGAGGCGCTCCGGCATAAAGCAGGAAGAAAAAGGTGGCGAAGGCCAATGTGGTCGCCAGTTGCGGCTCGGTGTAGTAACTGGAGGCCCAGGCCGCGAAGAGCAACGCAGTCCCGGTGAAGCTGCCGAGAAGGAGTCGACGCCAGCGTCTAGTCAGTACAAGCCACGTCGTACCCAAATCGAGCAGCGCGAGGTAGCAGAACAGCGCCGTCTCCTGGTTCTGGTTGGTGGAGACGAGCACGGGGGTGAGGAAGCCGCCCAACAGAGCCAGGCCCGCGAGCAACTCTGAATTCTGTCGCAACGACAGGATGGCTGAAGTCACGGTAACCAGCACCATAGCGAAGAAGGCAAGCAGAGCGGGGATGAGGTGATAAAACTGGAAGGCCGCCCAGAGCGACAGATACAGAGCGCCGATCCCGATGGCCTTGAGTGAAAAGGCAAAGCCTGCGAAACCGCGGCGGCGAAAGCGCTCGCTCCAGACCAGAAGTCCGATACCGGCGAGCAATCCGATTGCAACCCGGGCAGCAGGGCCGATCCAGTTGTTTTCGAAGGCCAGTTTCAGAAAGTATGAGAGGCCTACCAGCACGGCGACGATGCCGACGCGGTTCAGCCATTGTCCGCCGATTTGCGATTCGAGTGAGCTATGAGGAGCTTTGGGACGAACGTTGGATTGCGGCGCCGAGGACGGAATGGGTGCGCCGGGGTGAACCACTGGCACAGCTGCGGCGGGCGTTTCGCTCTGTGCAGATCCGCCGGTTTGTTGCGGTGAAAGCGGCGCTGGCTCGACGCGCGTGGCGCGGAGCAACTCTTCCAGACGATAGACGCGGCGGGTGAGTTCAGCCAGTTGCTCGCGTAAGAGCCGCAGCTCTTCGGATTGGGAAGGCCCATTCACACTGGTATCGTCGGCAAGCGCTTACAATACGCGAAAGCCAGGGCAGGCGCAAAGAGGACAGCCGTTAGCGATTAGCAGTTAGCAATTAGCTTTTCCCGGCGCGAAAGTGCAATGAGTTAAGGACATCATGAAATTCCACACCGAATACCTGACCTTCAACACCAGGAAGCATCGCGAGTACATTCACATCACGCCGCAGGTCGAAGATGCGATGAGGAAGAGCGGCATTCAGGAAGGCATGGTGCTGGTTTCCGCCATGCATATCACTGCCGGCGTCTACGTGAACGACAACGAGAGTGGGCTGATTCACGACATCGACAAGTGGCTGGAGGAGCTGGCGCCGTTTCGCGAGGATTATGAGCATCACCAGACAGGCGAGAGCAATGGCGATTCCCATTTGAAGTCGATGCTGGTGCATCACGAGGTGATCGTGCCGGTGACCGCTGGCAAGCTGGATCTAGGCCCATGGCAGAGGATCTTTTATGCGGAGTTCGATGGACAGAGGAAGAAGCGGCTGGTCATTAAGGTGATGGGGGAGTAGAAAGCTGCGAGCTACGAGCCGCGAGCTAACACCTACGACAACCAGTCCAGCCGCGAGCCAGTGACAGCAGTAAAAGTTTGCCGGAGGAACGACCTTCAGCCCCGCCAGATTGCTATCTGTCGCGGTTCTGTACTAAGTCTGAAAAGAGGCTCTTAGCTAGTGGCTCGCAGCTCGGGGCTCGTAGCTCCTCGCTAGAACGTAAACGCCAGCCCACCGCGGACGCTGCGCGCGGACTGCACGAGGTAGACCGTCTGGCCGTCGGGGCCGACGACCGGGACATATCCCTGCGCCAGCAGATTGCGCAGATCGATCAGCGCTTCCATGTTGCCCGGCATGCCATGGAAGTGGGGCAGAGGCTGGCGAACGAAGAGGTTGAAGAAGGGATCCGTCTGTCCGGCTGAGGCGTTAAAGAGATCGACCGGGGTAAGGGTCGAACCGCTCGTCCAACGATAGGAGGCGATCCAATGGGTCTTACAATGTGGGACCACGCCATTGAGTTTGAGTGCTGCGGTGTGCCGCCAGCCAGGCTCGAGGCTATTGTGCACCGAATCCCAATTGACATTTGGCTGATCGAGTTCGAGGACGCCGCCATAAGCATAGTCCAGAGTCGCCACCAGATTGTCGGAGAACTTGTGCTGGAAAACAAAGCGGACACCTTGAGCCTGGAGTTCGCCACCGTTATAAGTGAACGTGCCGGAATAAACATCGGGCAGGATGTCCCCGGTATACGTGTTGATATCACCCACGCCGAGTAACGCCGGATCCTTGATCCGATCGTTGTAATAAGCCACCTGCAGCTTGTTCACGCCCATGCGCTCGGAGATCGAGACTTCGTGGTGGTGAGCGTTCTCCAACAGCGGTTCGCCGTTCATCATCGACATGCGCGGTCCGCTCTCGCTCAGATCGGCGGGAGCTGAATCGAAGCCCTTGCTGGACCGCGTATTGGGCTCCGAAGTCATGTAGCGGTATTCGAGGATGGTATTGGAGGTCAGATGGAAATCGGCGGTAGCCGTCGGGCGGAAGGCGTTGACTTCGCGTCCGAGAAATTGAATGGCTTGCGCATCGCCGCCAACCTGTAAATCCAGGAAGTCGCCTATAGAATAGCCGTCTGAATACGACATGCCGATAGATTCCAGCGCACCGCCCCGAGGAACCATGTCAGGCGCAGAGAAACGCCGCACAATCAAAGCCAGCGACTGGTTCCAGCCGTCGTTCGTACTGTGCGCGTAGGAGGCGCGAACCACGCCGTCGGGCGTTCCGCTCCCGTAGCCTAAGTCGCCTGTGATTCCCAAGGTCCCGGTGTGGAAGAGGGACTGCTCAAGGTTGAAGGCCGTCCCCAAGTCGGACGCGCTGCCATATCCTTCACTGGCCGCGCCGGCCATCAAGGCCACACTCGCCTTCAGCGGCTGATCCTGCGCGCCGGTTTCTACAACGACGGCGGAATCGGCATCGAAGCGCAGGATGGGACGATTCGCAGTAGAGCGCAGAGTCCATTTCCAGCTGTCGTCTTCGCTATCGCTATTCTTCAGCGGCGGAAGCATGCGGATGGCTTCGAACAACGTCTTCAAAGTGATGTTGAGAACCTTGCTCGCGCCCGCCGCCAGCGATACGTCTTCACGCAGAGTGGGGAGGAAGGACGGAGCGGAGACGTGTATGTCGTAGCTGCCGGGAATCAATCCGGCGAGAGAGAAGAAGCCCCTGGCGTCGGTGTAGGCCAGCTGCGACTGTCCCGCGCCATCGCTCACTTCGACGATTGCGCCCATCTGCGGCACACCAGCAGAGTTTCTGACATATCCCGAAATCGAACCTGGATTCACCCCGGCGGACGCCGCGACACATAACGAGGCCACCACCACACACCATGCCAGCATTCGGGTCATTGTCTCAAAACCCCCTGTTAGAGGTTCCCGGGATCGAATACACTGCGGGTCATATGCCATCCGCAGTTCCCAGCCTGATTTACTCAACCGCGAACCGCACCGAAGGTGCGATCTGCTGCTTCGAAACGTTGTCGTCAACCTTGACCGTCAGCCGGTAAAGACCCGGTGGAAACGCGTTCAGGGCCAGGCTCTTTTCCAGGGTCACCTGGTCGCCCACGTTGCCCATCGTGTCGGTGGACTCGGAGGAGTGCAGCACCGACTGATTGTTGGCCAGGTTCACAATCTCGTACTCAATGCTGGCCGACGGCTTCTTGGTTTTGTCGTCTGTCTGAAGATTATAAACCTGCATCCACAGACTCATGCGCTGATCGTGCTTAAAACTGGCGGGCTTGCCGTCGGCGCCATCCAGGTGCGGATAGGCCAGCTTGGTCTCACCCAGAATAAAGCTGCCCGAACCCACATTCTTGGTGGCGACCTTTTCCATGCGGTCGGCCAGAATCAAGGACGACGACGCCAGCTTGTCCTCGCTGTATTCCGGAACCATGATGCCGTGGCTCCAGGTGCCGATCCGATCGCCATTTACATCTTTCACCACGAGGTCAACGCGGTAACGGCCGGGACGAAGAGGAACCGCCTTCCAGTAAAGCGAAGAATGCTCCAGCGTTTTTTCCAGCAGATCCTGCGGCACGTCGACTTGAACGGTGTCTTCGAAGGTTTGCGCCACGCGGCCCGTGATTCCGGTTACGCGGCCAAAGATGTTCACGGTGCCCCGCTGAATGCCGTCCTTGGAGACGAAGGTGATGTCTTTGTTCTTCACCTGCACGGTCACCGGAACCAGAACCGTGTCACCAGTCACCTTCACGTAGTCGGTGCGAACCTCGAAGGGCATCAGGTTGACGTTGATTTTGTGGCTGACAACCTCTTCCAAATCCTTAAACTTGACCGCAGGAGGCGCTTGCACCTTAGCCAGCATCTCCAGTTTGTCGAACTCCTTGCTGTTCTGCAGGCCTTGCACCGGTGAGGCATTGGCGGCGAACGGATCCATGCGATCGGCCTTGTTCCCCAGCCCCATCTGTTCTTGCATGGTGGCGCCGCCGGGCGTGTGCAGCAACGCGTCCTTCTCGTTGACGTCACTGGTTAAGTGGTAATCCCCGCAGGAGCAGGGATCCACAAACTCCAGTTCAATGTTCTGACCGACTCCTTCCAGATAACGGTAGCGCCAGTCCTCGTAAGGGTATGTGGTGGTGGTGCCGCCACCTTCTTCCTGCGGGCGATCATAGGTACCGCCGGTGGGATGCGTTTCGATCTGGTCCGCCGGACCCCAGATGATGTAAATGCGTCCGCGATCGGTCTTCCAGCCGGGAATGCCCGCGCCAAAATGTTCATTCGCGTAAGCGATGCGGCGATAATGCTCTTCCTTGTATTCGTTCTCCGGAGTGTCGGGCGTGGGATCGCGGCGCAGCCAGAACTGTTCGATGAACTGATCGCGCTCCTCATCGTTGGAGAGTTGCTTGAATGCCGACTTCTCTTCCGGCGTGATGATGTACAGCACGTCCTGGTTGAGCCATTTCTTATAGGTGCCGCTCAGTTCCTGCTTCAGCGCCTTGGAATTCTTCTGCTTCTCTTTATCGGTGAGAGGCCGCTTAAGGGGATCGGAAGACTGATCGGCGGGCTGTGCTGGCGCAGCCGTGCCACTTGCTTTCGTGGACTGGTCGGTAGCCTTGCTGGACTGATCAGCTGAGGAGGTGGCCGCGGGGGTTTGAGCCGCGGCAACAAATACAGAAAGAAGTAATACCAACAACGAACAAGACCAACGAACAAGACGCAACTTCATTGGGACGAGCCTACTCCTCGGGGAACACTTGTGGCTTCTAAATTTTATGTTGTTGTGAGCGTTAACGCAAGGTTGCGGAACGGGAAATAAGTAATTCCACGGCATGGCTGGAATCCTCTTGTGTCAACCCGGCTTGCGCCTGTAAGTTGCTAAGAATCAATCCGCTACGCCCAGGTGGTGGGAAGCTTGCGCTACCTCCACCCGGCATCTTGGAGGGGTGACGACGCGACTTCCACAGGCCGGAACTTGCCAGCCCGAATTTAGCGGATTTGCGGCTATAATGAGCGTACCCGGAGAAATGCTGCGAACTGGCCGCCGCCTGCCGAGGCAGCCAACCGCGCGAATTCCACCGAATTGACAGCGCGCCAATTACCGGAAGTTATCGCTCCCTAAAGGAACCTTCGGGCGTCTCACTTCGTACTATGTGACAGTTGAAGTGCGCAGTGTGTCAGGTTCCGGGCTGAAATCAATGAAGAACTGGAAAAAAATCTCGCTGATTGCTGCCGTCGTGGTGGTTCTGCTGGCCGTGGTTGGATTCACGGTGCGACAGAGCCGTAAGGGAGTGGTCACCGTACAGACCGGCAAGGTTGTACGTGAGGATCTGGCCTCGGTCGTTACCGCCTCGGGCGAGATCAAGCCTAAGGTGTATGTGAACATCGGCGCCAATGCATTCGCCAAGATCACGCATTTATATGTGAAGGAAGGCGACCGGGTGAAGAAGGGACAGATGCTGGCCTTGCTGGACAATGTTCAGCCCTCAGCTGACGTGTCCGCGAACGACTCGGCCTTGAACGCGTCCCGCACCGATGCGATTGCCGCGCAGGCGGCCGTTAATACATCGGTTGCCGATGTGAAGTCATCCGAAGCGAACTTGGAACATGCCAAGCTCGATTACGACCGAAGCAAGGCCCTGTACGACGACCAACTGATTGCCACGTCCGACTATGACTCCAAGAAGATGGCTTATGATACGGCGATTGCGCAGTTAGGGATGTCGAAGGCGAAACTCGCACAGGCAAAAGCCTCTCTGGATTCCGCGCGGGGCCACATCAGCCAAAACGTCGCCATTCTACGGCACGCTTCCGATGTGCTAAGCAAAACGCAATATGAGGCGCCGTTCGATGGAATCATAACCAACGTTCCCGTGCGCGAAGGCGAAACCGTTGTCCCGGGCATTCAGAACTCGCCGGGCAGCACGCTGATGACGATCGGAGACACCTCGATCGTCACTGCCGAAGTGAAAGTGGACGAAAGCGACATTGTAAACGTGCAGTTGGGCCAGCCCGCCGAAGTGACGATTGACGCCATGCCCAAGCAAAAGTTCAAAGGCGTGGTGAGCGAGATCGGCAGAAATGCTTTGCTGCGCTCTACCGGAGTTTCAACCGCGCAGTCGACCTCCGGCGGACAGGAAGCGAAAGACTTCAAGGTGGTCGTGGCATTGCAGGATCCGCCGCCAAACGTCCTTCCGGGCCTGTCGGCGACCGCACGCATCACCACCGCCAAGCGGGGCAGCGTGCTGGCGATTCCGATCCAGGCTTTGACGATTCGCACGAAGGGCGATCTGCTTCCAGAGAATAAGGGCAAAGAAAACGCAGTGCAGGCAGCGGCGCCGAGTGGCGGAAATTCCAAGGAAGAATTACAAGGGGTTTTTGTTCTGCGGAACAAGAAGGATGCGGTGTTCGTGCAGGTAGGCACCGGCATCAGCGGCACCACCGATATTGAAGTAACGGATGGATTGAAGGAAGGCGACGAAATCGTCACCGGAAGCTACAAAGTGCTGCGAACTCTGCGGAACGGCGCCAGCGTGAAGGTGGACAACTCCGTCGTGCCCAAGGGCGACGAATCGTAGGCTGGTGTTTTACAACCGGGCCCTGTTAGAACGGCCGCATGGCAGAAAAGGCAGACAGTCCTAATCCATGACCAACCCGGAGCAGCGGTCGCGAGAGGAAAAGAGGATGGCAACGGAATTGGCGAGCTTGGCGGAGGCGCAAACTCTGGTCTCGCCCGAGCAATGCATCATCTGCACCGAAGACCTGTGGAAGACCTATGACATGGGCTCGGAGCAGCAGGTGCATGCGCTGCGCGGCGTGAGCGTTCGCATCCAACGCGGCGAGTACGTCGCCATCATGGGACCGTCGGGGTCCGGCAAGTCGACGCTGATGAACCTCATCGGTTGCCTGGACACGCCCAGCAAGGGCAGCTATTGGCTGAACGGGCAGCTGGTTAGCGATCTGGACGACGATGAGCTGGCCCGCATCCGGAACAAGGAAATCGGTTTCGTCTTCCAGACCTTCAACCTGCTGGCGCGCGCAACCTCGCTGCACAACGTGGAACTGCCATTGATTTACGCCGGCGTTCCGGCTGAGGAGCGCATCGAGAGGGCCAAGCAGACGCTGGGATCGGTGGGCATGGAGTCACGCATGAACCATAAGCCCAACGAGCTCTCAGGCGGACAAAGGCAGCGCGTAGCGATCGCGCGGGCGCTGGTTAACAATCCTTCTATCATTCTGGCCGACGAGCCCACCGGCAATCTCGATTCACAAACCGGCGTGGAGATTATGGCGCTGTTCGATCGTCTGCACGAGCAAGGCAACACCATCGTCCTGGTCACGCACGAGCACGACATCGCCGAGTACGCGCATCGCGTAATTCACATCCGCGACGGACAGGTGTTCAGCGATCAGAAGACGGCAAGAGCGTAAGAGCAATATCCTTTTCTCGACTTGTGGTACAAGCCGCAATGTGTTTGCCACAACTGAACCCCTAGCCGATCGTTCATTCCGTTCTCCGCTTCGCTACTCGGCGCTGAGCAAGCCCTGCGCCTCGCGACGCACTACAGGTAGCTTTAGCTCGACTACATTCCACACGATACGATGATCGATTTCGGCGTAGCCGTGGATAAGGATATTTCGAAAGGCAATGATGCGTTTGTGTTCGCTGAGTTGCGAGGCGGTCGTGGGATCAATCCTGGCTAACTGGGCAAGCGCCTCTCCGACGATTTCCAGCTGCCTACCGCGGAACGCAGTACAAGATCTGACGTGTACTCGGAGAAACTCTTGCCGTCGACAAACTCGATGGCAGATCCGGCCGCCCCTGCGATGTCATAAAGGTACTTCTTGGACTCAAGCCGCATAGATGATGGTCCGCGTGGACTCAACAGATTGCCGGAAGTACGGGTTCTTAATGGCCGACGCTACCACAAGGTCCACCGGGCGCTGGAACAGAGCTTCCAGATCTTCTAACAGGCCAAAGTAAGCGTCCGCATATTGGTCGGAACCAAGTTCTTGAAAGGTGACCAGGAAGTCCAAGTCACTATGAGCTGGGTCAAAATCGGGTCCGGTTGCCGAACCGAACAGCTCAATACGCTGCACCCCTCGACGGCGGCACACAAGCTGCAACTCCTGCCGTTTTTCCTCGATCAACTGATTCACTGGACGCTCTCCTGGATAATCTTAGCTCAGGCTGCGCCGTTTCTCGGGTCCTGGATACCGATTTTTCACTCATCTGATTGTCAGCACGTCGAAGTTGTAGTCGGATTTTACTTCCGCTTAACAGTCCTCCTGACTGATCTCATCGCCTTTCACGCAGCTCCGGGTGTAATCTGCAGGAGAGTTATCTTTCATTCCGAGGCCAATGCCGTGTTGTGGTTTCGCCCTGCTTTTCTAGCTGTCGTCTTCCTCTTCAACTCCGGTTTTGTGATGGCGCAATTCCCCGTAGGTCTCGGCAATATCCATGAAGACACGCAGCCGGCACAGACGCGCGAGCTGGTTTCCAAGTATTGCCGCCTGGATTACGACGGCGCGCGCCTGAATCCGCAGTCATGGTCCAAGATTCAGCCGCTGGTGTGGTGGAAAACGAGTCCAGAGTACAACAAGATCAACGTCATCGCGCGGTACACGGTCGATCCCGGATCAAGTTCCGGGCATACCAAGTACACGGTGACGGTGCATTATCGCCTGCTGGGCACCCTGGATTTGGCGAATGGCTACGTGCCTGAGCCCGAGAACACGACGCAGGATGTCTCGTATGTCGTGAGCTCCGAGAACTCAGATTGGCGCATCGCCGACGCCGAAAACACGCTGCCCCATCCGTCGCGAGCCGCGATGTTGAAGTGGCTGAATAATCAGATCGGCACAACCCAAGACGAAACCATGAAGGCGATCTATCAGGCCGCGCTCAAGCAGTTGCAGGCCCAATCGGCATCGCCGTTCGCGAAGTAGACCACATCTGCGTCGAGCCCTTCCGAAAGGCATCGCAAGAATGTGAAGTTGAGGTTGCGAATCTAGACGACAGCCCGGTATGTGGAGCGGAGAATTTCTCCTAAGAGGGATTCCGTCTATGGCTAGTTCCACCTCTGGGACGTTCGCTCTGTTTCTCTGCCTGGCACTATCGGCTGTATTTTCAGCTGCCCAAACGGAGCGAGCCGGTTTCAAGTCTTATTCTTCGTATGAGGATTACTGCCGCGATAATCCCCATGCACAATCGAGGGTACAGCCTTGCGGATGAGGTTTACAGTTGCGCAAGCAGAGCTGTCCAATGCTGTGGACAAAGCGCTTGCCGCTCCAGCGGCGAAGCCGTTGATGGCCCTGATTGCCCGATCCGCTCACCCCTCCTACGAGATGGTCATTCGTGGCCTGCCTGAGGGACGCAAGACGGTTCGGATCGTCAAGAAGTCGCCGCCGCCGGGAAAGATAGTCGTCTATGGTATGCCAGGCGGCCCGAAGGTGATGTAAAGGTCGCGGCCAGCGGCGGAACAGCGGTTACGAGGTTCAGCGCTAGATGGGCAAAGGCTCCCAGAAAAAAGAGGCGTCCGGTTTGGAGGCCTTCCGTTTTATGCACGCCGCTGAACGCTTACTGTTGGGCGCCCACCACCGTCGGCGTCACCGTTTTCTGCGCGGCCGTGGATGGCGTCTTGACGGTGAAGAACTCGTGGTCGTACAGGTTGCGGTACATCACACCAGCCAGCTCGGCGGCTTTGGGACCGAAGGTCGGTCGGCCTCCTTCGAGGAAGACCACGGTCACGATGCGGCCGTATTGCGTGTTGGCGAAGGAGCCAAACCAGCCGAAGCGAGTGCCATCCTTCGAGCACGTGCCAGTCTTGCCGAGGACGGGCTCTTCGATGAAGTTCGTGCGCAACAGGCGCGCCGTACCGTATTCCACTGCGCCCGACATGCCTTCGGAGATCTCTGGAATGAGCGGACCGATGTCCAGATTGCGCTTGATCTTAGGCGTGAAGTTGTCGACCTGCTCCGGCGTCGTGGGGTGCTGCAGGTAGTAGAGCGTACCGCCATTGGCGATTGCCGCCATTAATGCGCCCAGCTGTAAGGGCGTCATCGAGATGCTTTCGCCGAACGAACACATCTTGCCGACCCCGCCGAGCCTTTCATCCAGCTCCGTCTCCGGGTAAATGCCGGGAGATTCGCCGGGGATATTGACTCCTGCCAACTCGCCTAATCCGAACTGACGCTCGTAATAGCTAAGCTTCTCGAAACCCAGTTTGCGTCCTACCGCCTCGAAGTAAGCATTGTTGGATTTGGCCAGCGCGGTGGTCAGGTCTACCTTCCAGTATTTACCGAGCGGCACCTCGGTATCTTTGGTGATGATGTTTTCGCTGAGCGCGGCCAGCGCCACCGCGACCTTAGTAGTCGAGCAGGGCTGTGCGCCGGCAGAGAGCGCCAGCTTCTGATTCACCATCGCCAGAATGCGGCCGCTATCGGGATCGATGGCGACGATAGTGCCGTTCATGTCACCCAGCGCCTCAACCGCGGCGGCGCGGACGACGGGATCCTCACCGGCGGTGATGTCGCCTTCCATCTGATCGTTAGCGAACGAGCTCGCGTAGAAGCGCTCACCGTAGTAATGATGATGCTTCTTGGAAATTGTTACGTAGTTGGCAGGTTGCGCGGTGGACGCGACGACGTGGCTGGAACGGTTTCGCCGGGCCATGGTCGCGCTGCTGTGTCGCATGCGCGCCATTTTCTTCTGGGTCGTCGCGGTCTCGGTGATGTGGCGCGTGGGTTTGCTGTGCGCCTTATGTGTCGGGACCGTGGGATGAGTCGCAATCGTGGCAGCGGAGGCGCTGAAGCCGGTCAACAGCCCCAGCAGAGAAATAAGCGCGGCAAAGGGGGAACGCATCAACATGGAGACCCTAAGAATCCTGGATAAGAACAACTTTGATTGCCGGAGAACTCTTGCCCCTCCGCCTTTTTTCCGGCCTTCGCCATCGCGTAAGGCGATTGCTTCATACTAGGGATTTTCCAGTCCGAATTCAACCGAAACCGCGTTTACCGGGCAACTCCCGAGCCCCGTCATCCATGATGCCGCAACGTGGTCCTGAGTTGCGAGACCAACCGCTTGCCCTCAAAAACCAAAAGTCCGAAAACGCATCTTCGGTCCGAACAAATGCGGAGGCTAACCACCGCACTAGCCCTAACTGATTACTTACCATACTTCAGGCGGATCTGAACCGTAGCAAAGATGGTTCCCCGGAGGAAATGCCTTGTTTGGACGTAGGGTCCAATTTGGCCTCGGCGGTGGCGCCTGTCGAATTCCTGAGGCTTTTTTTGAGGCAGCGAAACTTCCGCTGAAGCGGAGGGTTTAGGCCGGTAACAACCCTGAGAATGGTCGTGTAACAACGGCTACCCCTCCGGCGTGCAACTCGCCCCTGTCCGCCGGAGGGGCTCTTATTTTCATACGAAAAACGCCATCCTCACGGATGGCGTTTCGTTGTTACGAACCGGTTCGATCTACGCGGCGGCCTTCACGATCCGCATGCCGTAGAACGAGCGGTAGACAAACACAAACGAGATCGCGAAGAAGATGACCGCCAGGATGTGGGCGAAGCCCGATCCTTGCGTGGCCGTCAACTGCACCGCCAATTCCACCGCCAGCAACCCGAACAGCGTGGTGAATTTGATGATCGGGTTCATGGCCACCGACGATGTGTCTTTGAAGGGATCGCCAACGGTGTCGCCGACAACGGTCGCGTCGTGCAGCGGAGTTCCCTTCTGCTTCAAGTCGACCTCCACAATCTTCTTGGCGTTATCCCAGGCGCCGCCCGCGTTAGCCATAAACATTGCCTGATAC
>JBARGS010000399.1:0-15896 GCA_049798495.1 Candidatus Korobacteraceae bacterium
TCGGCACGACTGAAAGCCTGCCCTGAGCGGAGCCGAAGGGTCGGGCCCTGATACAAAGCATCCGAAACCCGAGTTTTTCAGCAGCCTGTCGAACTGGAAGTTTTACCAGTTGAAGCGATCCGTCCCGACTGGTAGTTTCAAACCCATCGATTTTGAGGTGATGTAATGAGAGCGACGCAAATTCTGCATAATCTGGGCCAGAGCCTCTGGCTGGATAACATTACGCGCGACTTGCTGGATACAGGCACACTGAAGCGCTACATTGACGAGTTGTCGGTGACTGGCCTCACGTCAAACCCGACGATCTTCGACCAGGCCATCAAGAAGAGCGCTTCCTACGATCCGGCCATTCAACAAAAGCTCAGCCAGGGCAAGTCGGGCGAGGGCCTGTTTTTCGAGCTGGCACTGGAAGATCTCACGCGGGCCGCCGATCTGTTCCGCGCCACGCATGACCAGACAAAGGGCGTCGATGGCTGGGTGTCGCTGGAGGTGTCGCCTAAGCTGGCTTACGATACAGCCAGCACTTTGGCTGCGGCCAAAGAGCTGCACGCTCAGGCAGCGCGTCCGAACCTCTTCATTAAGATTCCCGGCACGCCGCAGGGATTGCCTGCAATCGAAGAGGCAATTTTCGCCGGCGTCTCCATCAACGTAACGCTGTTGTTTTCGCGCGAGCAGTATCTGGCTGCTGCTGAGGCGTACTTGCGCGGCATTGAGCGCCGCATCGCCGCGGGTCTGGACACCAAGGTGAGCTCGGTGGCGTCGGTATTTATCAGCCGTTGGGACGTCGCCGTGGCCAGTAAAGTACCGGACGAGCTGCGCGACAAGCTGGGTATTGCCATCGCCGGGCGCATCTACAAAGCCTATTGCGATCTGCAAGCCACTCCGCGCTGGAAGGCAATCGCAGCCGCGGGCTACAATCCTCAGCGGCTGCTGTGGGCAAGCACCGGAACCAAGGATCCGCGCGCCTCTGATGTGCTCTACATTAAGTCGCTGGCGGCGCCGAATACAGTCAACACGATGCCCGAGGCCACGCTGAAGGCGCTCGCCGATCACGGAGAGATTGGAGTCGTGATGGCGACCGATGGCGGCGACTGCGAACAGGTGTTGGCACAGTTCGCCAAAGCCGGTGTTGATGTGATGGCGCTGGCGCTCCAACTGCAACAGGAAGGCGCGGATGCGTTCGTCAAGTCCTGGAACGAACTGCTGGGCGTGATCGAATCTAAGAGCATGGTGCTGAGCCAGGGCGCATAGCAAGATTGCAAAACGACTTTCACGAAAAGAGGAGTCATCGAATGCAACTGGGAATGGTTGGTCTGGGACGGATGGGCGCCAACATGGTTCGGCGCCTGATGAATGCAGGACATGAGTGCGTGGTCTTCGATGTGTTTCCCAAGTCGGTTGAAGAGCTGGTGAAAGAGAAGGCGGTCGGCTCCTCCTCCTTGCAGGACTTCGCCAAGAAGCTGAGCAAGCCGCGCGCCGTCTGGCTGATGGTGCCGGCCGCAGCGGTGGACGAGACGATCGCCGGCATCGTGCCTTACCTTGAGGCGGGCGACATCCTCATCGACGGCGGCAATTCGTATTACATCGACGACATTCGCCGCGCGAAAGAGCTTGCTCCCAAGAAGATTCACTACGTCGATGTTGGCACCAGCGGCGGCGTGTGGGGTCTGGAGCGCGGCTATTGCATGATGATTGGCGGCCCGCAGGAAGCGGTGCAGCACCTGGATCCCATCTTTAAGACGCTGGCTCCCGGCAAAGGCAACATCGATCCCACGCCGGGCCGCGAGAAGATGGGCGGCACGGCCGAGGATGGCTATCTGCATTGCGGCAGCAACGGCGGCGGCCACTTCGTCAAGATGGTGCACAATGGCATCGAGTACGGCATCATGGCCGCGTATGCCGAAGGGCTGAACGTAATCAAGTCGGCGAATATCGGCAAGCAAAAGGGCGAGGTCGATGCCGAGACGACGCCGTTGCGCGATCCTGAGCATTACCAGTACGACTTCAACCTGACCGACGTGACCGAAGTATGGCGGCGCGGCAGCGTCATCGCGTCGTGGCTGTTGGATCTGACAGCGACGGCGCTGGCCGGCGATCCGCAGCTCTCGAAGTTTGCCGGGCGCGTCTCCGACTCCGGCGAAGGACGCTGGACAATCAAGGCAAGTATTGACGAAGGCGTGCCGACGCCGGTGTTAACCACTTCGCTCTACGAACGCTTCAGTTCGCGCGGCCAGGCAGATTTCGCCGACAAGCTCCTGTCTGCCATGCGCTACGAGTTCGGCGGACATCTGGAGAAGGCGGCAGGGAAGTAGTCGTCTGTTTGGCGGTTGAACGTGTTTTCAGGGGCGCAGACCAAGCTGCGCCCTTTCCAAACAAAACCGGGAGAGGCGATGCAAATTGAAATTCTTCCTGACGGCGCTGCGCTAGCGAAACGGGCGGCGTCGATCATTGCCGGCGACGCACGCGCCGCAGTGGCTGCCCGCGGCCGCTTCATCATGGCTGTCAGTGGTGGGCGCACCCCTTGGGTCATGCTTCGCGAGTTAGCCAACGAAGACGTGCCCTGGCAGGACGTGCACGTTTTTCAGATCGATGAACGCATCGCACCCGCGGGAGACCCCGACCGCAATCTCACCCATCTGCGCGCCAGCTTGCTGGAGCACGTTCCGCTGCCCCCGGAACAGATCTACGCTATGCCCGTCGAGGAGGCTGACTCGGAGGCTGCGGCAAAGCAGTACGCAGGTATGCTGGAGCACATCGCGAGCAAACCGCCTGTGCTGGATCTCGCGCATCTCGGGCTTGGTCCCGATGGCCACACGGCTTCGCTGATACCGAATGATCCCGTGCTCAACGTCACCGACAGAGACGTCGCGATTACCGGCGTCTATCAGGGCCACCGCCGTATGACACTGACCTATCCAGTCATCAATCGTGCGCGCAAAATTCTGTGGCTGGTGGACGGCGCCGAGAAAGTGCCCGCGCTTGCGAAACTTCGCGCAGCCGATCCCTCCGTTCCCGCCGGTCGAATCAGCCAGACGCAGGCGCTGCTGCTCGCCGATCGCGCGGCGGCGGGGCAGTAGGCGGTCCAGTCTGCAAATCTGCGAATTCTCGTTAGCTCCCTGTGAATGGGTGCCCCATCCTTTCGCGCGTTTTGCGAAAGGGTGGGAGTCCGTTTTAATTGACGGCGTGAATTCTCTTCGGACTTTTCCTTGAGTGGGGCGGACAGCGCACTGAATAGCTTCACCCACCCTTTGCGCCAGAAGCAGGCGCAAAGGATGGGGCGCCCGCAGAATGTCTTACTCACTTTCCAGGAGCCGCTGTTGTTCTGCTACTTCTTCGCTGATTCTTGCGCGCGAAGGTAGGCCTCGATTTCTGTCTTGCCTGCATGTCGCGCCCAGTCGGCCGGCGTACCCTGCCAGAGAATATCCTTCAAGTCCAGTCTTGCATCGCGTTCGACGAGGAGCCGAACTACGTCTGCATGACCGGCCGCGGCGCCCTGATGCAATGGCGTGGAATGAGAATGTCCACCGACCGGGTTGTAGCGGTTTGGGTCTTCGCCTGCGTCCAGCAGCATGCGAACGATCTCGACGTGGCCGAACTGCGACGCCAGAGCGAGCGCCCAGTGACGATCTTCGGAGCTGGCATCCGCAAGTAGCCGACGGGCATCTTCGAAGCGCCCCAGGGCTGCTGCGACCGGCAAGTCAATGCGGGCGCCGTGCCGGATCAGAGCGTCCACGGCTTCGATCTCGGCGAACAAGGCGGCCGTTCGAAGAGCGCTTTGGGGATCGGCCCCGTAATCGCAAAGCAGATCGATCAGCGAAAGTTGAACACGACATTTGTGAGCCACATCGCTGCTGGCCACCAGCATCAGGGTCTCGTCCACCGCGGCTTGCGTCGTCCCGGCATCGAGAATTACTTTGGCGACCTCGGCAATGTTGGCGGGCAGAGTGCCGCGGCGAGTCGGATTTTCCGCTACGAACTCGAGAAGCGTTGGAGTTTGAAAATAGTTTCCGCCTTCGAAAACGACGTGCTGATTTGCCAGTTGCGGATATTGTTTCAGGTGGGCGCGCAAACCTGCTGCGTCACCGGCATCGAGAAGGTCGACGGCCTTACGGAATGCAGCGTCTTCGATTCGCTCGTGATGAGGCAGACTCAATTGGCCGGCGGGCGTCGGTTTTTCGATGTGCGCTTTCAGTCGTGGCCAGCTGGGAAATCCGCGTTCGCGAGCGATGGTGAACTGCGCGTCGCTGAGACTTAGCTGAGCGGCAAAGATTTCAGCATCCATGGCCTTCGGGAAACGCGGGTGAAATTCTCTGATGCGCTGCGCTGCCTCCGGATCGCGGGCCGCGTGCGCTTTGAGCAAGTCTTTGGCTTGATATTTGAGGTGATCGAGGTTGGGATTGGATGGGAGTGGTTTTACCGGCATGACGAACTTCCTTTCGTGCGCCCGAGGTCCGCATGTGACGGGCAGAAAGTTAGTTCGCAAAGACGAATTGTCGTGATCGGGTGGACTTCTGTCCTTTCCGCGGACCGGATGCGCCCCTTGCGCCGCGAGAATCTTACCACGCAAGGAAATAGTGAGCGCGAAATCCCCGGACATCGAACCGCTCTATGAATGCGGGATGAATTCTTTGTAAAGGGTCGGTGACCCAGCACATTTGCGTGCCGCCTACGGCTTCCGTTCGTCCCCGATTAGTGATAGCTTCATGTGCGCTGGCCCGAAAATCCCACTGGCACTTTGCATCGGCAGGAGAGCACTGTTTTGCCCACGACCGAAACAAGCGCAAACAACATCTATGACCTGATTGTCGTCGGCAGCGGTCCGGCGGGACAGAAGGCGGCGATCTGCGCTGCCAAGCTGCGCAAGAAAGTCGCGGTGGTGGAGCGTAAGCGGACCATCGGCGGCGTCTGTGTGCATACCGGGACGATTCCCAGCAAGACCTTTCGCGAAGCCATCCTTTACCTGAGCGGGCTGCGGCAACGCACCTTCTACGGACGCGGCTATGCGCTGAAGGAAAACATCTCGATGCAGGACCTCGTTTTCCGTTCCGATGCGGTGATGGCGCGCGAGATTGAGGTGATCAAGTCGCAACTGCGGCGCAATCGGGTGACCGTCTACGAAGGCAACGCGCGCTTCCTCGACGCTCACAGCATGGAAGTCGCCAGCGAAGAGGGCTATACGCTGTTGCGCAGCAATAACTTTGTCCTCGCCTGCGGCACGCGCCCGGCGCACAGCGCGGATATTCCCATCGACGGCAAGCGCATCTTCGACTCCGACCAGGTCCATGAGCTGGAAGAGTTGCCGCGCGAGCTGATCGTCGTGGGAGCAGGCATCATCGGCTTGGAATATGCCTCGATGTTCGCCGCACTGGGCGTGAAGGTTACACTGCTCGACCAACGTCCCACATTGTTGGACTTTGTCGACCGCGAAGTGGTGGAGAGCCTTTGCTTCCAGCTTCGCCAGCTGGGTACGGTTTTTCGCCTGGGCGAAAAAGTGGTTCAGGTGGGTCTCGACGACGAGCGAGATCGTGTCTTCGCTAAGCTGGAGAGCGGGAAAACGATACACGGCTCCGCGTTGCTCTACGCTGTGGGACGGCAGGCGAACAGCGATCAACTGAATCTGGAAGCGATTGGTCTGGTTCCCGATGGCCGCGGCAAGCTGGTAGTTGACGAGAACTTCAAGACTTCGATTCCTCACATCTACGCCGCGGGCGATGTCATCGGTTTTCCTGCGCTGGCCAGCACCTCGATGGAGCAGGGAAGGCTTGCCAGCTGCCACATCTTCGGCGTGGCGGGCAATATTCCGCCAAACCTGATTCCGTATGGCGTCTATACCATTCCGGAGATTTCCATGGTGGGCGCAACCGAAGAACAGCTCACCCGCGACAAGGTTCCTTACGAAAGCGGCATCTCACGCTACGCGGAACTAGCCAAAGGCCAGATGTTGGGCGACGACCAGGGATTCCTGAAACTTCTTTTCGATCCCGGCAGCCTCAAGCTGCTGGGGGTTCACATTATTGGCGAACGCGCCGCCGAGATCGTCCACATCGGGCAGGCCGTGCTGACCATGGGAGGCGGCATCGATTACTTCCGCGATACCGTATTCAACTATCCCACATTGGCGGAGGCCTACAAAGTGGCAGCTCTCGACGGCTTGAACAAACTTTAGCGCGAAACCTCAGGCAGCTTTACGGTGTTGCCGCAGAGCGCGCACTCGATCCAGAGTGCCCACCAGCGCCTGTGCCTGATTGCGAACGATTCCCAACACGTCATCCGGCAGCTTACCTTCGCGAATGACCTTGTCGTACCGGTCGCGCGCGTAGCTGTCTCCGGTTTCCATCGACGACAGGATTGCGTTGTCGCCGCCGCCCAAGTTCGTCTTTAGATCGGTCCAGCCGCGATGGATTGCCCCCAGAGTGCTCCCCGCGCGGTCGACATCGGACTTACCCTGGCGCACGGCCTCGCTCTCCAAGTCTCCTGCAAACTTCGCGCGCTCCAGACTTACCTCGTTGAGAAACTTCTTTAGCTGAGGATCTTTGGCGTGTTCGGCTGCGTCACGGTACCCGTTCTGGCCGTCGCGGCAGACCTCGATTAGCTTTTCCAGTGCGTCAGCGATGTGTCTTTGATCCTGCATAGCTGCCTCCCTTGGTTAACCGAGTGATTGGATGTTGGGCGAGGCGTCCGGTTTGTATCAGCCCAAAAGCACCAAGTGTGTACCTGGTAGAAGTCTTGACTCGAAATAGCCGCAGCGGTAATCTTGTGTGGGCGAATAAAAAGCGAAACTAGACGTGAAGCCGTCATTACTCCAGATCGCGGGAGAAGAGCCAGTTCAGCAGTTGGTGGGCATCGCCAAGCTGGCCGCGCAAGGCGAATCGATCCGCCAGGGATATCTGGTGGAATACTTCACCTTGCCCGCACGAGCGCTCCTGAACCGGTGTACCTCCTCGCGCGTACCGTTCACCTGGACGATCAATCCCTATCGCGGATGCGAATTCGCCTGCAAATACTGCTATGCCCGCTATACGCACGAGTTCATGGAAATGCGGGACGGGGTCGACTTCGAGCGCAAGATTTACGTGAAGCAGCAGGCGGCGTGGCTGCTGCGTCAAGACTTGAAAAAGGTGAAGCGGGGCGAGGAGATTGCCATCGGTACAGCAACCGATCCCTACCAGCCGGCGGAGAAGCGTTACGAAGTGACACGTGGCATCCTGGAGGAATTGTCACAACACCACGGGTTGCAAATTGGCATTGTCACCAAGTCGGATCTCATCGTGCGTGACGCGCAACTTCTGCGGCAAATCGCCGAGCATAACTCGCTTTTCGTGAATCTCACGGTAACTACGCTGAACACCAAGCTGGCACGCATTTTGGAGCCGCGTGCGCCGCGTCCGGACCTGCGGCTGGCGGCGGTGCGGGAGTTATGCGCTGCGGGCGTGAATGCCGGCGTGATCTGCGCGCCGGTGCTGCCGGGGATCACGGATTCGCCGGCGGCGCTCGATGCGTTAGTGCGCGCGACGAAAGAAGCAGGCGGCAAGTACATCTACGCCAACCCGCTGTTCCTGAAACCCTGTTCGGCGGGAGTCTTCCTGCCATTTCTGGAGCAGGAGTTTCCAGGACTGGTCGAGGACTATCGCAAACGGTTCGCCCAGCGCGCCTTCGTGAGCCAGGCGTACAGCAAGAGGATTTCGGAGCTGATGAAGAGTTTGCGCAAAAAGCACGGCATCAGCCGCGAATTCAGTTCGCGCAGCCAGAGCTCTCATCCGCCATTGGAAACGGAACAGTTACAACTGTTCGGGTGAGAAACACCAGGCGGCATTGGAGTCCTCCCGCGGATTCCCAGGCCCTCCAAGCTTGTACGGAGTCAGGTGATTGCGGTCACTGACGACGGTTTGCCGGAGTCGTATCGTTCTTCCCAGCTCGCTTACATACTCGGAGTCATCCCACATTTCCTTCGCCCATCCCCGACTTGGAGGAGAGTATGCCCGTATACGAATACATTTGCAAAGATTGTCAGCAATGCTTCGAGGCGATACTCACAATCAAGGAACACGAGACGACCGAGATCCGCTGTCCCAAGTGCAAAAGCCGCAACGTAGAGCAGGATGTCGCCGAGTTCTTCGCGGTCACGTCGCGCAAGAGTTGAGAGCCGGGAGGCCCGATAAGGCTTACCTCGCCAGCGTGTCGGCCATCACAGACACCGGGCTGCGCTTGCGCTAGCTTGAGATGTAATGAGGGAGGTGTGGTATGGCAGCGCCCTGGGCACATCGCTACGCACAGCGTACCAAGTCAGCCAAGAGTTCTATCATCCGCGAGCTATTGAAGCTCACGCAACGTCCTGAGGTCATCTCCTTTGCGGGCGGTCTCCCCGCGCCTGAGGTCTTTCCGGTGGCTCGTTTCGACGAAGCGTGCCACCGAATATTGACCACACAAGCGACCACCGCACTGCAGTATGGGCCTTCGGAAGGCTACCGCCCACTGCGGGAACTGATCGTCGCACAGATGGCGCGCTACGGAATCGTCGCCACCGTGGACAACGTGCTCATTACCTCGGGGTCGCAGCAGGCTTTGGACCTGATTGCCAAGCTGCTGATCAATCGCGGCGACCGCATTCTGGTGGAGTCGCCGACGTACCTGGGCGCCTTGCAGGCTTTTAACCTGATGGGAGCCGAGTACGTAACGGTACCCATCGACGACAACGGACTGCAAACCTGCAACATGGAGGAGGCGCTGCGCTCCGGCCCGAAGTTCATGTACATCCTTCCGAACTTCCAGAATCCGGCAGGAGTGACGCTGTCGCGCACACGGCGCGATGAGCTGGTAGCGCTGTCCGACAAGTACGGCATCCCGATTGTGGAAGACGACCCTTACGGGCAGTTGCGTTACGAGGGCGAGCATATTACGCCATTAGTGGTGCTGGACCGCACCAACCTGCAGCGCGACCACGGCTACAAGCTGGGCAACGTGATCTATCTCAGCACATTCTCCAAGGTGCTGGCGCCGGGGCTGAGGATAGGGTGGATCGTGGCGCCGCCCGACGTGATCCTCCGCCTGGTGCAGTTGAAGCAGTGCTCCGACCTGCACACCAGCATGTTCGGACAGATGATTACGTACGAGGTCGCGCGCGACGGCTTCATTGACGAGCATGTAAAGCTGATTCGCAGCACCTACCGCGAACGGCGCGATGCCATGCTGAGCGCGTTGCACGACTACTTCCCGCCGGAGGTTTCGTGGACGCATCCCAAGGGCGGACTATTCCTGTGGGTCAGCATGCCGCCGGGGGTGGATTCGTCGCACCTGCTGGAGGCGGCTTTGCGCCAGGATGTGGCCTTTGTGCCCGGCGAGCCGTTCTTCCCCAACGGCGACACCGGTTCGCACATGCGGCTGAACTTCTCCAATGCCCAGCCGGAACAGATTCGCGAAGGCATCCGGCGGCTGTCCATCGCGGTGGCACACGAACTGGAGCACCGCACGGCGGAAGTGATGGTCTGATCGCGGAGGTTTGCCAGACAGCAGGGTATGTGAGAGTCGGCTTTCCCGGCGGCTGAGCTTCTATGCCGCCTTGGGATTATTGGCAAGTCTATTCCGATTTCTTGGGTACGCCCTTGCATAGTACCCATCCAACCGTTCGAATCCCCGACATAACCCTATCTTCTTCAATCGCGGAGCCTGAAGACGCTTTGGAGATTGAGTTGCCTCAATTGCGATGGGATACCTCTGACTGCTTGCCCATTCTGAAGCATGTGGGGCTTCAGGTACCGTTCGACCACCGTTGTAGATGCGACGCCAAAAGGAGTAGTGACGCATGAGAATCCTTGCAAGAGGGCTCCTCATCCTGGGCTTGTTGATCGGCAGTGGTATCGGTGCCGTGGCAGGTGATATCACTTGGACCCTGAACAACGTACAGTTTAGTGATGGGAACACCGCCACCGGATTCTTCATCACGAACGGCGCCGTCAACACGATTGAAGGCTTTTCCATCCAAGTGACCGGTCCGGATGGGGGAGCGGATTTCGTAGCAACGCAAATGCTGAACGCCTATTTGCCCGGCACCATCGGCGCCGCCAATTCCGATTTTTCTAAATTCCTGGACCTTGTCTTGGCGCAAAATATGACAGGTGCCGGCGGCGTGATCAACATCGCGTCGGGCTTCGATTGCCCGGGTTGTGGAACGCTCCTCGTTAACTCCGATCACGATCCCACGGTGGATGGCGCGCCCGTGAGCGAGCCCTCAGCCCTCATCGTTCTGGGCAGCGGCTTGGGTTTGCTGGGTACAATGTTGCGCCGGAAGCTGATTCGTATCTGAGGAAGGATCTCCCAAGGGTTCAAGCTTGTGTTCTTCGTCGGGCGGAGTCTATCAGGCTTCGCCTTTTTGGTTTCAGGAGAGCATAGCGAAAGCGAATCGTTGCGCACCTGCCGACTCCCTGGTGTCGTAGCTGTGTCGCGGCTCAGGTAGATTCCCCACTTGACCGAGGGCTTATGCCACCCGGCTAACTTCGTGCCGCCGCGGCCCGGCTAGTTCTTGCGGAAATCGAAGAGCTTCTGCAGCACCCGAACTAGCCGCAGCTACAACACCGACATCCTTGAGACTCCAGCGGGTGAGCAGAATTCGCTTTAGAACGAGAACACCATCTGCAAATCGATGCGACGGCTGGCGGAGCCTGACGAGAACGGCGCACCCACCAGCGAGTTCGAGGTTCCGAACAAGGGAGAGTCAAGGTTGCCGATGGCGGGTGCGTAGTTCACATTGTTCAGCAGATTGCGGGCGCTGACGCTGAACGTCAGGTTGTACTTGTGACTAGTCTCATTGCCGAAGGTAAAGGGACTGCCGCCTGCGCCTGGACCACCCAAGCCGCCCATGCGGCCGCCGCCACCTCCACCTCCACCATGGCCACCGCCGCCGTGAGCTCCGCCGCCCGAGCTGGCTGCGGCGCGGCTTTCCAACTTTGGCCCCAGCCCAATTGTCTTACTGAGTCGCAGATTCAGACTGAACACCGCCTGGCTTGGTCCGTAGTAGATCGGCGTGATGGGCTGGCCGGGAATGGGAACGGTGTTGAATGTGCCGAACGGCGTTACCTTGACCACGCCGCCCGCTCCCGCAGTCGAAGCCAACGCGGGACGGTCGTTGAAGATGGAATCTCCATTCAGGTCCTGGCCGACGATGATGTCAAAGGGCTGGCCCGAGTTCGCGATGATGAACGGGCTTAGACGGAATGCGTGGGGCAGGGAAATCGTTCCCCCGAAGAAGACGCGATTGCGGACATCGAAAGCGGCGCGGCCCCAGTCCTCCATGGGATCGTAGGAGTTCATCACGAACTGAGGCGAACCCCCGCCACCCCCGCCAAACGCTCCGCCAAATCCACCACCGGATGCAGCCGAGGCGCCTCCGCCGGCTCCGAGATCGCTGTTGGCGAAGCTCAGTGCGTAGTAGCCGAACAGTGACACCTTATTTCCGAGAGCGAAGCGAACGTTGGTGATCAGCTGGTTTTCCTCGAAGACGCCGCCGGAATTGTATTGATAGATGTTGGTGGTCCCGCCAAAGGGCCGGATGCCGCTGGTTGGATCGTTGGGATCGTAGGTTCCGGGCAACGGCGCATTGGCATTGCGCAAAATTAGCTGGTGGATGCCGCGCGAGTTTAGATAGGTGACCGAGACGGTCGCGTTCTTGGTGACCTGCCGCTCTACACTGAATGCCGCTTCCATGGTGTAGGGCACCTGCAGGTTCGACTGAACCTGATAGAGCGTGGGCGAGGTCGTCGACAGCTTCGCCAACTCGCTGGGCGAGGGAATCAACGGATAGAAGTTGGGATTGGCGACCAGGTATTGCTGCTGCGTGACGCCGTTGAAGCGCTCGGCCTGCAGCACGTAGTCATAAGAGAAGCGGTCGTAGAAGATTCCGTATCCGCCACGGAGGACTGTCTTTGGCGCAGTCTTGCTGTGGCCCAGGCCCCAGGCTACGCTCACACGAGGCGCCCAGTTGCCCTCGTAGGGGATACCAGTCTGCGTCTCGTAGCGCAGACCATAGCTCAGCGTGATGTTAGGACGGATCTTCCATTCATCCTGCGCGTATAGCCCGACGTCGATCATCGACACGTCGGAGAGCGGCAGTCCGGTGACAAGACTGAATTGGCTGGCGCCACCGCCGAGAGCGCGAATCTGCGCCGGCGTCAGACCCTGCTGCAGCCCATTCACCGTGATCTGGTAGGCATTCAATGACGAGAAGTTGTAGGCCCCATTAAAGCCGGAGTTCTCGTTGCTGGAGAACAGGGTACCGCGCAGCCGTCCGCCGAACTTGATGAAATGTTTGCCATGGGCGATGGAGGTGAAGTTCTGCAGCTCATAGTGGTCTTGATTGCTGACGACTGCCCCTTCCGAGCTTCCGCCATCGGTGAAAGCTCCTTGCACAACCAGCGTGGGAGCGGCGCTCAGCGGTGTTTGACTGTCGCTATCGCGGATGTACTGAAAGCGCGTCTCGTTGACCATGGTGGGGCTGATGATCTGCGTATCGGTGATCTGTACCGTGTTTTCCGTGCTTTGTGAGTTGTAGCCGACCGACGGCAGCGAGAACTCGCCGATACCCTCGTTGTTCTCCGTGTTCCGCGAGTACTGATAGCGAATCGTCAACGTGTTGCTCGGCGTCAGTTGGAAGTCGACGCGCGGGCTGATGTTGAGCCGCTTCGAAGGACTGGGCACGGTGGCATTGTAGGGAGTGACAACATTGCCCGGCCCAAGCACCTGCGCGACGATTACGCTCACGTTGTCGATGTCGCGTTGCTGCGCGGTGAAGAAGAACGATGCTTTCTTGCTAATCGGCCCGCTGATGTTGCCGTTAAAGATTTCCGAATAGTAGCCCGGCGTTTCGGTGATGAAGGGATTGAGCGAGTTGAACGCCGAAGAGTTTCCGTTCAGCATGAGCTGGCCGTGGAACTGGTCGGTTCCAGGTTTGGTGAAGATTTCGATGCGACCGTAGCCCAGCTTGTCGTACTCCGCGGAGAAGGGATTCTGGTTGATACGAATCTCGCGAATTGCTGATTTCGGCGGAAGCTGTCCGGCTGTAAAGCCATCGACGTAGATCTGGCCGCCGTTGGGGCCGGCGGAAGGCCCGGCCAGCGCTTCTAATTCCGATTGCAGTTCGTCGGGATCGTCGGAAAGGGCGTCGAGATCCTTGCCCTTCAGGACGATAGTGCCAGCACTGTTCTCCGAACTTACGCCGACCGTGGGCGATTCTTCCTGGACTTCAACATTCTGCTTTTCGACCTCGATCTGTAATCCAATGTCGAGCTCTTGCGCCTGGCCGGCTACAACCTTCACTTCCGCCTCCTGATCGACGGCAAAACCTTTTGCGGTGACGGTCAGGTTGTAGGAGCCGGGCACGAGTCCTTTGAATTCATAAACGCCCTGGTGATTGCTGGTGGTGGTAGCCGATTTGCCATCCGGCCCGGTAGCGGTGACCGTCGCTTGCGGAATGACGGCGCCGGAAGGATCGGTGACTCGCCCACGCAGCGTCCCCGTGGAAGTCTGCGCGAAACCGACAGGTGTAAACGAAAGCAGTAAGAGGACAAAAATGGCGCGAGAACGCATTGCTGAGATCTTAACTTTCATGAAGACAAAATTGGCGCTACCTATATTCCGCTACGGCGTGTCTCCCGTTCCAGCATTTGCACTCGTCGCCAGATTCCAGGGTGACAGAATGGTGCTGGCCTGGTTGGGGGAAGCGGCCGCGAGGATTGTTTCGACGCCGCTGAGCAGGATGATCACCGTGGAGGGCGAGTCGGTTGTACCTTCGGTCGCCACGATCATGAGGGCATCGCCCTTCTGCAACTGGCTGAGAGTCACAGCAGGCATGCGGTTCAGCATCTGCTGAAAGTCCGGCGGGCCTCCCGCGTGCTGGCCACCACCGAATCCGCCTCGGGGAGCGTCCTGGCCTTGGGCCCGTTGCGGATGGTCGCCAGCCGAAGCCGCTGCGGCCGGAGCAGCTCCGCCAGAAGCTGGCATCTCGCCGCCTTTCAGTCGCATGGCAATGCGTTGGGCAAACATTGCGGGCAGCTGATGCATTTGCGAATCAGGACCAATCTTCAGCGTCACTGGCCGCTTGTTGGCAAGATCGGTGACCGTAATGACATGGTTGGCTGCGTCTGTGCTCACAACCGCACCCGCGATGCTGCGGAATGTGCCGGAGACAATCTCCGCCGCGGCCAGGTCTTTTCCGTCATCGCTCTTGACGCCACGGGCGCGAAGCTGGTCACCGGGCTTGATCTGATCGAGCGTGCCCGCCTTGGCGTCGTCAAACTTCACCGAGTCGGGAGCGTAGCGGCGAATAATCGTATCTTTGGAGGTATGTACGGCGAGCGTGCTGGGTGCGCCCAATGTGCCGGTGGAAAGCGTGATCGTACTCGTGGCAGGATCGACCGACTTGACCACACCAGCGACACCGTGCGTCCGCCACTCCTGGCGATCGTGCTCCTGCTTCTCTGCGACATCCGACTTCTTCATGAGGATCGCCGTGGAGGCCACGACGGACTTGCCGTCGTCGGAAGCGACTCCGCCCGCCAGCATGCGATCGCCGACTTGCACGTCGCTCAGCTGAATGGGAGTCGCACTCTTCAAATCGCTCTGGCCCGGCGCCAAACGCGCCAGACGAGTAGCCGACTGGATGACGATGTTGATCTCGGAGCCGGTGTCAGTGGTCAGTGTGATGGTATTGCCATTGATCGATTTGATGACACCGACGGCACGTGTTCTCTTGGCTGCGCCCGCTTGCTGGGACGCATCGGGCTGCTGGCTGACGCAGGTGTACGGGGACGCGATCAGCAGCATGCCCAGAACAGCAGCGGCGGCGGCAAACACAACGCGGTTTCGTTTTGCGGTGAGGACTCGCATTTTGCCCAACACTATTACGTAAACACACGAATATCGAGGAGTTTGTTAAGAAAACATAAGTTTTGTAAATGATCGTGGTTCTGAAGAGGCGCATGTTGAGAGCCTGCCGTGAGCAAGGTCGGAGGGTCGCCCCCTTTTCAAACAAGGAACTAACTGGCCGCTAGGTTCGTAGTACATGCCAGATATCGAGGCTCGATGCAACTACAAATTGAGAATCTTTCCAAGCGTTATCCCAACGGCACGCAGGCGTTGCAGGACGTCTCGCTCACCATTCCACTTGGTATGTTCGGACTACTCGGTCCCAACGGGGCAGGGAAGTCCACGCTGATGCGCACGCTGGCCACACTACAGGAGGCCGACAGCGGCGCCGTCCAGCTTGGCGGGATTGATGTCTTGCGCCAGAAAGATGAAGTCCGCAAGTTGCTGGGATATTTGCCGCAGGAGTTCGGACTTTATCCGAAAGTGAGCGCCGAGAATCTGCTGTCGCATTTTGCCGCCCTGAAGGGAATTGAAAATGCCGGCGAGCGGCGCGGCGTGGTGCATTCGCTGCTGAAGCAGACCAATCTGTGGGAGCATCGCCACAAGCCGCTGGGCAGTTTCTCCGGAGGCATGAAGCAGCGCTTCGGCATCGCGCAAGCTCTGCTGGGAAATCCGCGGCTGATTATCGTCGACGAGCCGACCGCGGGGCTTGATCCGGAGGAGCGCGTGCGCTTTCACAACCTGCTGAGCGCCATCGGCGAGAACGTCATCGTGATTCTGTCCACCCACATCGTCTCCGATGTGAGCGACCTGTGCCGCAACATGGCCATCATTCATCAGGGCCGTGTGCGCGCGACCGGCGATCCGGCGGAATTAGTGTCCAGGCTCAATGGGAGGATTTGGCGAAAAGCTATTACGCGCGCCGAATTGCCGGACGCACAGCAGCGCTTTCGCGTGATCTCAATGCATCTGTCGGCTGGACGAACGGTGCTGCATGTAATGCACGATGAGCAACCGGAGGCCGGCTTTGAGCCCGTTAGCCC
>JBARGS010000400.1:0-1879 GCA_049798495.1 Candidatus Korobacteraceae bacterium
TCCTTCAGCGGCACCTGGATTTGCAACTGGCCGGGATTTTCCACCTTCCAACTCGTCTTCAATTTCTTACCCTGATCCTCGAGGGTGACATCTTCGACGCAAGCGGCCGCGTCGCCGTCGAGGTGCAACACGTCGTCGCGTCCGACAATAAGGGCAGTCTTTTCAGCCGAGGCGACGGTCCACTCGGCGCCATGCGAAGTGCGCAGAGGGAAGGTCGGTCCCTGGAACGAATCGAATCCCCACTGGCCATGCAGTGTGCCGCTCATCTCTGGATCGAGTTTCTCGCTCTTGATCGAGGAAGTGTCGATGGCGAAGCCGCCGCGGCTTGCGTCAGGCTTGGCCGGCAGCTCCATCGATTCGCCCGACTTGCTCCAGACGTGAAGTGTGAGGTCGCGAGCCAGCGCGGTGGAGACGACCAGCGGCGCGCCATCTGCAGGTAGCACCAGCGACGAATTCGAGAGGCAGTAGACGCCTTTGGGGTCGACCGCCTTGAGCGGGGGCAACAGCGGTGGCCCCACGGCAGGCAAGGCAATCACCAGCACCGACTTGGGATTGCGAAACGACGGCGGCGTGTTGAGCTTCAGATTGAGTTGGTCCTCGTGCGGCGTCGCCAGCGCCGGTATGTACTGATACTCCGCGGTGTGAAAGGTGCTGGTCAGCCGCACCACGTCAACGATTGCCCCAACGTAGGCGCTATAGAACCCGGCACCGGCCATCGGCGTCGCACTGATCTGGCCCGCCAGGTCAGCGCTGGGGCCATTGGCCAACTGCGCCACCATGGACTGGCTGTGAGCATCGTCCAGCACCAGTTGGTCCGACTTCTGTACCAGACAGGGAGCTTGCTCCTGGGCAGGCTTCTTGAAGCAATCGCTGTCGAGTTCGATGTTCAGGCTTCGCGCCAACAGGGTCGAGACATCCTTCAACTTGTCAGGGTCGTTGTTGGAGGTCTGCTTTACCGCAGCCAGGTAAGCCTCCAGCCGTGAGCGGTCGAGGCTGGCTTCGTTCAGGTCCGCCGAGGCACGGACGAACGCTCCTGGCTTGCCGCGCACTGCCGTGCGCAATGTGCTGAAGTCACCGCCGGTCTCCGGAGCCAGGAAAAGCAACACCTGCTCCGCGCCCTTGGGCACGGTGACCATCGTTCCTTCGTCGCGTACATGTTTGTTCCAGGTCTCGATCCTTGTGAACCAGTTCTCCGGCGGAGGATTGGTGGTTCCGCGCAGGAAGGCGACGATCAGTAGATAATGCGCGCTCTGCGTCTCAGGAAATGCCGGATGCACCCACAGGCGATCGCCCTCCTGGAGGTTGGGGACCTGAGCGATGGGCAACTCTTTGCCAGCGCGGCTCACGCGCACCTCAACCTTGGGGCCGGTCAAGTCAAAGGCCGCGGTATCGGCACAAACTAGACTGGGAGATACGAAGACACTCAGGAAGAACCAGATAAGAGCCAAACGAAAAGCCATATCACTATCTTAGAAGCAAATGAGAGCTGCCGGGGTTTGGCGGAAAACAATGCGGCATCGGCAAAGCATGAAGAAAAATGAGGCCCCTCGCTAATGGCGAACTGCCTCATTTTTCTCAATGTGTTACGAGGATAGTTTATGGCGCAAAATAGCCAGAAATGTCCAGTATGAGCTGTGTCAGGCCGGCGGCGTCGGCATCGATCGAACCGTTCGTCGTCGGCACAATGGCCATGTTTGAGGTCACTGCTGCGTCATATGCGTTCAGCGTGGAGACGTTTGGTAGTTGGCCTCCGTCCGGCCACAGCGTCAACACATACACCGGGGCGCCGGCGGGCAGAATGGTCGCATTGAAGACAAAGGCGTGCGCCGAACTGGGAGCCCCACATACGCTGTGCACCACGTCTACAGGAGGATGCAAT
>JBARGS010000401.1:0-6592 GCA_049798495.1 Candidatus Korobacteraceae bacterium
CATAATCGCTAGGAACGTTGTCGGGACCTTGGGAGGCGTTTCTTTTGGTTCTCTGTAGACGGACAACCCTTCAACTTGGTTTGTAGCCATGGGCCGCAAGCTATTTCGAGGCGATCGCTCACCTTCCCGCATTTGCACCTCATCTACACTTGATCGGTTCCCATTTTTGTTGCGGAGCTAAAATCAAGGTTATGTCTGCTGTAGCCACCCACATCTCCGTCGAACCCGGCTCTGAGGCCTTTCCTCTTCTCACACCTGCGCAGATCGAGCGGCTGCGACCGCACGGAAAGCTGCGGCATGTAGAAGCGGGCGAGGTGCTGTTCGAAGCGGGGGACAGCAACGTTCCCGTCTATGTGGTTCTGTCGGGAGGACTGGAAATTCTTCAACCCTGTCCCAACAGGGGCGTGCGATCGCTGGTCAAGCACGTTCCCGGCAGCATTACTGGCGAGTTTTCCGTCATCTCGGGCCAGCGTGCGCTGCTGCGCGGGCAGGTCACCGCCTCCGGTGAATTTCTGCAGATCGCCACCGACGAGTTCCGCGCTCTCGTCGCCAAAGATGCGGAGCTGGGCGATATCCTGATGAAGGCGTACATCCTGCGCCGAATGCTTCTTATCAGCGAAGAGGCGAGCAATGTGCTGGTGCTGGGCTCGCTCAACTGCGCCAACACACTACATCTGCGCGAGTTCCTGAGTCGCAACGGTTATCCCTACAAGTACATCGATCTGGACACGGACGAGCGCTCGCAGTCGATCCTCGACCACTTTCACGTCAAGGTGGAAGAAGTGCCAGTCGTCATCTGCAATGCGCGCAGCGTTTTGCGCAATCCCTCGATCCGCGAGCTGGCCGATTGCCTCGGGCTCAACGTGAACATCGACGAATCGCAGGTGCGCGATCTGATCGTCGTGGGCGCGGGGCCGTCGGGGCTGGCCGCCGCGGTGTATGCGGCATCCGAAGGCCTCAACGTGCTGGTGGTGGAGACGGCGAGCCCGGGCGGACAGGCAGGATCGAGCTCGCGCATCGAAAACTATCTCGGCTTTCCTAGGGGTATTTCGGGCCAGGAGTTGGCCGGGCGCGCGCTTGCACAGGCGCAGAAGTTCGGCGCGAACATGATGGTCGCGCGCACCGCCGTGCGCCTGCAATGTGATCGCCGTCCCTATCAGGTCATTCTCGATGATGGCATGCCACTGCCGACGCGTTGCGTCGTGTTGGCCGCCGGCGCCCAATACAACAAGCCACCCATTCCCAAGCTATCGCAGTTCGGGGGCAACGGCGTCTACTACGGTGCCACAGCTATGGAAGCGCAGTTGTGCCTGGGCGTAGACGTGGTGGTCATCGGCGGAGGAAATTCTGCGGGACAGGCGGCGATTTACCTGTCGGGAAAAGCGCGCAAGGTTTACATGCTGGTGCGCTCGGGCAAACTGGCGGACACCATGTCGCGCTACCTGATTTGGCGCATCGAAGAAAACCCGGCGATTGAGCTGCATTACAACACGGAGATCGCCGGCGTCGATGGCAACGGACACTTGGAGCGCATCAGCTGGCGCGATGGCGATAACGGCCAGATTGTCCCCCACGACATACGCCATCTGTTCGTGATGACCGGCGCCTCGCCCCGCACGGGATGGCTGGAGGGATGTCTGGCGCTCGACAACAAAGGCTTCGTGCTAACCGGCTACGATCTCGACCGTGCCACGCTGGAAGAAAAGGCGTGGCCGCTGTCGCGTCCGCCGCAGCTTCTCGAAACCAGCCTGCCGGGAGTATTTGCGGTGGGGGATGTCCGGGCCGGCAATGTGAAGCGCGTGGCGTCGGCCGTCGGCGAAGGATCGATCGCGATTCACCTCGTGCATCAGGCGCTGGAAGAGATGTAGGCCGCATTACAAAAGCGTACCTAGGGTTCGAATTCACCTCCCTCCGCCAGCAAGTCATTATTAGCAGAGAAGCAACTGCATTAAGAGCCAAAGTCGTCGCGTTTGGCCGGAATTTTCAAGAACCTTCCTCGACCACCTGTAGCGGAGAAACGCTCTCCACATTTATCGGAGGGTACACCCCCGAATTTCTCTGAACGCCAAAAGCCCAGTACAGATCTGCGCGCACCACCCAGGAGGGCCACTGGCCGTCCGCTAGTCGAGAATGAATGTGACCTCCATGCTCACGCGGTATTCGACGACCTTGCCCTTCTCGACTTTTCCCTTCAAGGAGAGCACCTCGAAACCGGTGATGCCGCGCAAGGTCTTTGCAGCGCGGTTCATACCCTCATCGACCGCCTCTTTGAAGCCCTTAGAAGATGAAGCGGTGATCCTAGTAACGCGAGCGACAGCCATACAATTCCTCCTCCTATCTTGCGTCGGGCACATTTTCGAGCTGGAACGCTTGTCGAATCGAGCGGGCCGTTCGCTCGACAATTGGCTATTGAACCTACAACTTCCATTCGATTCTTATTGGCAGTATCAATGCGTAAAAAATCTAAGACCATGGGTTTCTTGCTGTCTGTGCAATATTGCACACTTCTGGCATCGGGGCCGGATTATCGCTTGTCTGCAAGCCGACCCGAGCAACAACTACCCTGCACGGTGAGCACTCTTGATCAGCTTAGTGCCTATCGAACCCGATATCCTTCTTCGACAAACCGCGAGTGGGCGCAGTCGGTCAGAGCAAAGTTGATATTCCTCAGTCCAGTGTGACTGACTCTACGCAACATGGGGTTCCGGCAAGGAGGGTGGCGATGCATTCACCATACGGAATGGAACTGGTCGAAGACTGTCTCTCCTGCAAGTTGTGCTCCGAGGGCTTTTTCTGCCATTTGCCGAAATCGGTAATGGAAGCCTTCCAGTCCCTGAAATTAACCCTCGCGTATCCTGCGGGCGCAACTCTGTTCGTGGAAGGGCAAGCATGCCGCGGCATCTACATAATCTGTAAGGGTCGCGTGAAATTATCGGCCTGTTCGAGTGAAGGCCAAACCGTCATGTTGAAGGTTGCCCGGCCCGGAGAGGTATTAGGGTTGAACGCAACCATCTCTGGAATCCCGCACGAGACCACTGCGGAAACTGGCCAACCGTGCCAACTAAACTTTGTCAAACGCGATGACTTTCTCAAATTTCTGACCCAGCACGACGATGCCAGTATGCACGCAGCCATACAGATGAGCCGCGAGTGTCAACAGGCTTACCAGCAACTGCGCTCGTTCAGGATGAGCTCAGCATCGCAGCGGGTTGCCCGCTTGATGGTGGAGTGGTCGCACGACGATTCCGGCATGGCCTTGGCTCATGGAATCAAGGTAACCCTGACCCACGATGAGATCGCGCAAATTATCGGCATGTCGCGGGAGACAGTCACGCGCACTCTATCTGCTTTTCGCAAGCGGCACATTGCGGAGATTCATGGTTCCACCCTCCTCATTCAGAATATGTCTGCCATTCAAAGGCTGGCGGGCGCATGATCACGTAAATTCAGCCCGCATTGCGGCCTAATTCCCTCGTAGGAGTTCTCATGGCGGAACAGCAATTATCGAAACAAACAAAGATGGCGATGGCCTCCCAGTTTCTGGGGTTCATGCTGGATGCTTATGACATGGCAATGGTGCTCGTCATGGCGCCGATTCTGGTAAAGGTTTTCGTTTCGCCGAAGGGCAGCGCAGCCTGGCAGTACATTGTCATCGTATTCAGCTATTCCATTACCATGGCCTCACGGCCTATCGGTTCGGCGATTTTTGGACGCTATGCGGACAAAATCGGGAGGCGTTTTCTCCTCGTCCTAACCATCGGCGGCGTCGGCGTGATGTCCCTCCTGGGAGGATTTCTTCCCACCTATGCCCAAATCGGTGTTTGGTCGTATGTCATTTTTTGCTCGCTGCGGCTACTCATGGGCGTCTTCTTCGGTGGCGAATATGCAGTCGGCCACACCTTTGCCATCGAATATGCTCCTCAAAAGCGACGCGGAGCCATTGGCGGTTTCATCCAATCAGGTTTCCCCCTAGGCTACGTATTTGCCTCACTCGTGTTCGCACTTATTTCGGTCCTGACTACCAAAGAAGCGATGGCGGCGTATGGCTGGCGCATCGCCTTCATGTCCGGCGTCATACCGGTTTTCCTGGCTCTGTATATCCGAAATAACCTGCAGGAATCGCCGGAATTTGAAAAGACCAAGGCAGAGGGAAAGATCGAGAAGTCCCCATTCCTGAACCTATTCAAACCTCCTCAACTGTGGGACTTCCTGCAAGTCTTCTTCTTCATGACCGGCTTGTTCCTCACCGACTATTCGGTTTATGGATTTCTTCCTAACATCCTCACCCTGAAAGGACGTGGATTCAATACCACGACCTATAGCCTGATTTACGGCTTCGCCCTCTTCATGGCATTTCTCGGTTACAACTTCTATGGCTGGCTGTCGGACAGAACCGGAAGAAAGATTCTTACCCAGTGGTACTGCGTCTTTCTCGTCGTATTCGGAATTCCTGTGTTTTATGTCCTTTATCACGCAGCTATCCAGCGGAACCTGTGGATGGCAATTGCAGGATGCGTGATGGCGGCCATGCTAAAACTGGCATGGGGAGTGGTCCCTGCCTACCTTTGCGAACGCTTCCCGACCAGACGACGCGCGGCGGGTGTCGGCTTCGGCTACTCCTCCGGAGCGCTACTGGGAGCATGGTTTAGCGTTTACGTATGGTGGGCCCATAAGATCCCCTTCATAGCTGCGATTGAAAAACAGGACATGTGGTTATCGCCAGCGGTCATCCTGACGGTCGGCGCAGTTATGACTTTCATTAGCCTGTGGTACTCGCCAGAAACGAAACATCTTCAGTTGAACGAAGTCGGTGAAAGGGGACGGACGAGCGATCCCGCAAAGGACCTAGCCGCTGTTGAGGACGCAGTGTCCGCAGCTTAAGCCCAGCTTGACTTTCGTGATAAGGACACGCCTGACGGTTACCGAGGTGACGATGCCGAAGACAAAGCAAGAGACCACCGCGACCAAGTTGGCGGACGAACGGGAAACCTCTTCACATATTAGAGTTCATCCTCTTTATACATCTGCCGACCTTGAAGGCTGGGACTACGACCGCGACCTCAACTATCCCGGACAATTCCCTTACACCCGCGGAGTGCAAACCACCATGTATCGCGGTCGCCTCTGGACCATGCGGCAGTACGCCGGCATGGGCGACGCGGAAGAGTCTAACCGCCGCTACAAGTACCTGCTGAGCCAGGGCACGACCGGATTGAGCGTGGCCTTCGATCTGCCGACGCAAATCGGCATGGACTCCGATAGCCCGCTCGCCATGGGCGAAGTCGGAAAAGTTGGCGTAGCGATCGATTCCATCGAAGACATGATGCGTTTGTTTGAAGGCATCAATCTGGAGCAGATCTCAACTTCGATGACGATCAATGCCACCGCCGCCATTTTACTGGCACTTTACATAGAGACGGCTCGACGCAGCGGCCGCAATATCCGCAAGCTATCCGGCACTGTCCAGAACGATGTGCTCAAGGAATACGTCGCGCGAGGAACCTACATCTACCCTCCAGTTCAGGCCATGCGCATTATCACCGACATCTTTTCCTACGCGGAGGAGAATGTCCCGGAGTGGAACACAATCTCGATTTCGGGCTATCACATGCGCGAAGCCGGATGCACCGCCGTGCAGGAAGTGGCGTTCACGCTTGCCAATGGTATGACGTACGTACAGGCTGCAATCGACGCCGGCCTAGACGTGGATCACTTCGCGCCAAGACTTTCGTTTTTCTTTAACGCACATAGCAATTTCTTCGAAGAGGTGGCGAAGTTTCGCGCTGCCCGCCGCATGTGGGCCCGCATCATGCGCGATCACTTCGGAGCGAAGAAAGCCAAGTCGTGGATGTTGCGCTTCCACACACAGACTGCGGGCTCAACCCTAACCGCGCAGCAGCCGGAGAACAATATCGCCCGCACAGCGTTGCAGGCCATGGCGGCCGTGCTGGGCGGGACGCAGTCGCTGCATACCAACTCTTTCGACGAAGCGCTGGCGCTCCCGACCGAGCAGTCGGCGCGCATCGCGCTGCGCACCCAGCAGATCATCGCCTATGAATCGGGCGCAACGCAGACGATCGACCCTCTGGCCGGCTCCTACTATGTCGAGTCGCTGACCAACCAGATCGAGTCAGGTGCGCGCGATTACCTGGACAAGATCGAAGCCATGGGCGGCATTCTGAAGGCGATCGAACGGGGCTTCGTACAGCAAGAGATCCAGAACGCCGCGTATGAGTACCAGCAGAAGGTTGATCGCCACGAAGCCATCGTTGTGGGCGTGAACGCTTTGCAGCTCGACGAAGAGAAGGCGATCCCGCTGCAGCGGATTGACGAGTCGCTGGAACGCAAGCAGGTCGAGCGCCTGCGCGCGCTGCGCGCCAAGCGCGATGCGGCAAAGTGGCAGGCGGCGCTCAAGCAGGTGGAGGACACCGCGCGTGGTAACTGTAACCTGATGCCAACTATCGTCGAGGCAGTCGAAGCCAACGCCACCGTCGGCGAAATCTCTGATGCCATGCGCCGAGTCTACGGCGAGTACCACGAAACGGTGACGATCTAGCAATCCAGCGTCTCGCGCTGTCATCCTGAGTGAGTC
>JBARGS010000402.1:0-20715 GCA_049798495.1 Candidatus Korobacteraceae bacterium
TCCTTGTGTACTCTGTATCAGAATGTATTGCGTACCACGATACTTCTAAGAACCGATGACCCTTCCTAAACGCACTGCACGCCGACCGTTGCGCCCGGGCGTGATTGCTTTTGTATGCCTGTCTCTAGCGCTGCTCTGGACTGGGGCCTCCGCTCAGATCGCGTCTCCCTGGGTGGATACGAAACCGCTTTCCGTCGATACCGGCACGACTGGGCTGAAGCTGATGCTGCGCCGCCTGCACACCACGGCACGGCTGATGCATACCGTTGCCCATCCCGACGATGAGGATGGCGGCATGTTGACCCTGGAGTCGCGCGGCCGCGGCGTCAGCGTATTGCAATTAACGCTCAATCGGGGCGAGGGCGGACAAAATAAGGTGGGGAGCAATCTGTTCGACGAGTTGGGTATCATCCGCACGTTGGAGCTGCTGGCCGCGAACCGTTACTACGGAGTGGAGCAGCGTTTCACCCGGGTTGCCGATTTCGGTTTTTCCAAGACGCCAGAAGAAAGTTTCGAGAAATGGGGTGGGCACGACATCGCGTTGGGCGATATGGTGCGTGTGATTCGCACCTTCCGGCCGGATGTCATCTGCACTCGTTTTCAGGGAAATTCGCGCGATGGACACGGACACCACCAGGCGTCGGGCATCCTGACACGCGAGGCATTCCGCGCCGCCGCCGATCCTGCGCGCTTTCCCGAGCAGATTCGCGAAGGCCTGCAGCCTTGGCAACCCAAGAAGCTGTATATGGACAATGTTCGCGGCACTGAAGACTGGACGATCAAGCTGGAGACCTCGCAGTTCGATCCTCTTCTCGGCGAAACTTATGTGCAGTTCGGGTGGCAGGGTCTGAAGCATCAGCTTTCGCAGGGAGCAGGCGCCTGGACCGCGCCCGAAGGCCAGCGCTTCAGCTATTACAAGCTGATTGACTCGGCCGTGCCGAACCCGCCAGCCGCGGAGGTTCACGAAAATGACTTCTTCGACGGCATCGACACGTCGTTGCCGGGACTGGCTGCACGCCTGGGTACCGATGAGGCGAAGGCGCCTTGGCTGCGTCCGCAGTTGCAATCCATTGCCAGGACTGTTGACGAAGCGACAACGGCAGCGAACAAGGATCCGCAATCGGCGGGCGCACCGTTGTTGCAGGGTCTGGAGCTGATCCGCGCTCTCATCCGGCGGGTCGAGCAATCGCAATTGTCGGGCGCAGAGAAGGCCGATCTGCTGGCCGATCTGCGTAGCAAGCAGGAGCAATTCGAAGAGGCGGCGGATCTTTCGCTCGGTTTGGAGTTGGCGGTGGGGCCGGGAACGCCTGACGGCCGGCCGATGGCGGCTGAGCTACCTAGTGGAGATGGCGATGTGCTCGCGGGCGTGATCACGGCGGGCAAATCGTTTCTATTGCGGACGACGCTGCACAATGGAAGCTCTGCGCCTATCGAGCTGAAGCAGTTCGCGCTCGATGTTCCGGAGGGCTGGAAGTCCGAGCTCTTCATGGATAAGGTGCCGGGGACAATCGCTGCGGGCGACGGCTGCGCGCTGACCTTTCGGGTGACGCCTCCTATCGACGCGCAGATTACGAAGGCGTACTTCCATCGCGACGATCCGGAGACTGATGCGATCTATAAGATCGACGAGCCGCAGTATCTGACGCTGGCGCTTCCTCCTCCGCCGGTGTCAGCGCACGTTATCTACACCTTTGGCGGCAAAGAAGGAGTGATTCGCAGCGTTGCGCGCACGCCTATGCATAACAGCAAAGGCGAGGCGTGGTCGATGCCCTTAGCTGTAGTGCCGCCGTTTTCGGTTGAGCCCTCGCCGACGACGCAAATCATTCCCGCGGGCGCGAACCCGTCCGCGCAACTGAGTGTCATGGTGCGCACAACCGGCGACCGCGCCAACGGAACGGTGCGGCCCGAGATGCCGCAAGGCTGGAAGGTCGCGCCGCAGTCGGCGCCGGTCAGCTTTAGTGAATCCGGAGAACACGCGGCGGAATTCAAAGAGCTACCCGACGGCGCAGGGGAAGCTCGATATCGCGTGCATGCGCTGTTCGAAAGCGGTGGGCACGACTACAGCGAAGGCTACAGTCTGGTTGCCCGTCCGGATATCGGAGGCTTCTTTTACTACCAGCCAGCACTGCAGCGCGCGAGCATTGTTGAAGTGAAGGTTCCGCAAGGGCTGAAGATCGGCTACGTGATGGGCGCCGGCGACGATATTCCTACCGTGCTGCGGCAACTGGGGCTCGACGTAACATTGCTGACGTCTGACGATGTGGCACACGGCGATCTGAGCCGCTTTGGAACGATTGTGCTTGGTATCCGAACCTACGACACGCGCGAGGACATCGCCAAGAACAATCAGCGGTTGCTGGATTACGTGCGCGATGGCGGCACTCTCCTGGTGCAATACAACACGTCGCCGGGCGATTTCAATGCCGGGCACTACACGCCTTATACCGCCGAATTAAGCCGCGAGCGCGTTACAGTCGAGCAGGCGCCGGTTACGATTCTCGATGCGCAGAGTCCCGTCTTTCACTATCCCAACGCGGTTGCGCAGCACGACTTCGATGGCTGGGTACAGGAGCGCGGCCTGTATTTCATGGACCAGTGGGATCAGCACTACACGCCCTTGCTGGCGTCGAACGATCCCGGTCAGGAGCCGCAAAAGGGTGGCTTGCTGGTGGCGCAGTACGGCAAGGGATATTACATCTACAACGGGTATGCGTTCTTTCGGCAGCTGCCGTTCGGCGTTCCGGGCGCCATTCGTCTCTATGTGAATCTGCTGAGCGTAGGACATGAGCCAAAGTAGTCCGGCTGAACAGCCGGAGCTGATCCGCGGAGTGGGGCTGGCCGGCGCAACCACGCTGAACATGATCGACATGATCGGCGTGGGGCCATTCATCACGCTCCCGCTGATGATCGCTGCGGCGGGCGGCCCGCAAGCGATGCTGGGCTGGATTTTCGGCGCCGTGTTCGCGTTGTGCGACGGTTTGGTTTGGGCGGAACTCGGAGCGGCCATGCCCGAAGCCGGCGGATCGTATCGCTACCTCAAGGAAATCTACGGGCCACAGTCACTGGGGCGGATGCTGTCGTTTTTATTCATCTGGCAGCTTTCGTTCAGCGCGCCGCTTTCCATTGCGTCCGGCTGTATCGGACTGGCGCATTACGCGGGGTATCTTTGGCCCGGACTCGATCGCATATTTCTGGCACACACTTCGCATCTCGGGATTCCGCTGATTGGCACCCTTGAGGTAAGTGTGCTGGTGATGCCGGCAACATTCGTGGCGATCGCGACCTGCGGATTGGTTTTGCTTCTGCTCTATCGGCGCATCACGGTCGTCGCCAAGCTGGCGGAGCTGTTGTGGATTGGCGTGGCGCTGGCGGTAGGATGGGTGATCGTCGCTGGTCTGACGCACTTCAGCGCGGCGCGCGCTTTCGATTTTCCACCGGGCGCATTTACGCTGTCGCCGGCGTTCTTTACCGGAATGGGCGCGGCGATGCTGATTGCCACCTATGACTACTGGGGCTACTACAACGTGTGCTTCCTGGGTGGGGAAGTAAAAGATCCGGGCCGGACGATTCCGCGAGCGCTTATCATCTCGATTCTTGCGGTGGCGGCAATCTACATTGTGATGAACGTTGCAGTGCTGGGCGTGATTCCCTGGCGCGAGATGGCGCAGCATTCCGGCGAGCAGAACAACTACATCATCTCGGTATTCATGCAGCGAATCTACGGCAGTTGGGCGGGCCGGCTGGCGGCTGGGCTGATTATGTGGACCGCGTTCGCGTCCGTGTTCTCGCTGCTGCTGGGTTACTCGCGCGTGCCGTACGCGGCAGCGCTGGACGGCAACTATTTCCGGGCGTTCGCACGGGTCGATCCGGAGCGGCGCTTCCCGACGGTGTCACTGCTGACGCTCGGTATCGTTGCAATGCTGTTCTGCTTCCTCCGTCTCGCGGACGTCATCGCGGCGCTGGTGGTCATCCGGATCCTGCTGCAGTTCATTGTGCAGGCGGTAGGCGTGATGGTGCTGCGTAAGCGCCGTCCGGATATGCCGCGTCCGTTTCGCATGTGGCTTTATCCTCTTCCGGCGTTGCTGGCGATTGCCGGGTTCACGTTCGTTCTATTTTCGCGGAAGAATTTTCTGCGCGAGATTCGCTATGCGCTGGTGATTCTTATCGCTGGATTGTTCATTTATCTAATCCGTTCGTGGCGGCGGCAAGAGTGGCCGTTCACCAGCCCGAGGGCCGATCTGGAGGCCGCAGGATGACCGGCCAGCAATCAGCGCAGTTGGTCACAAATTGCCAGCCGCTCGCAACGGCGGCGACGCAATTGTCCGCGCCCTGGCTTACCTTTGTCTTCGGACAAGGTCTGACCCTCGATGGCCACGGGCGGAGCATGGCACAAACTGGTGCCTCCATGTGCGCCTGCTATTGGGCGTGGCGTGGAGAATCCTGTTCTACGATCTCAATCGTTACAACGAGCGCGAAGCCTCGGCGCTTCAGCGGCAACTGGAGACTCTGAGCCGATGTCGGAGCTCGGACCGCTGCCGGAGATGCCGATTGCGCCGCCACGGCGGCGCAGCGTGCTGGGTCCGTTGCAGGAGCCGCTGTTCCGCACACTGTGGATTGCTGCGGTCGTCAGCTACACCGGCACCTGGATGCAGAATGTCGGCGCGGCGTGGCTGATGACCTCGCTCACCATGTCGCCGCTGATGGTGGGACTGGTGCAGGCCGCGGGGAGCATCGCGGTGTTTCTTGTTGTGCTGCCGGCCGGGGCGATCGCCGATATGGTGGATCGGCGCAAGCTGCTGCTGTTCACCCAGAGCTGGATGGTAGTGGCGGCGGCGGGACTCGGCGCTCTCACGTTGGCTGGAAAGGTAACGCCGGCGCTGCTGTTGTTGTTCACGCTGCTGATGGGCGTGGGCGCCGTGCTGAACGATCCCGCGTGGCAAGCCATAACTCCGGAGACCGTTTCGCACCAGAACTTCGCTGCCGGAATAGCGCTGAATTCCGCCGGCTTCAACGTGGCGAGAGCGATTGGACCTGCACTGGGCGGTGCGGTGATTGCCGCGGCTGGTTCCGGCATCGCGTTCTTGCTGAACGCGGTTTCGTTTTTCGGGGTGATCTACTTTCTGTATCAGTGGAAGCGGCGTCCGGGGCGCACGACGCTGCGGGCCAGCCATATGATGAGCGCGATGTTCGCCGGCTTTCGCCACATGCGCGAATCTCCAGAGGTGAAGGCGGTGCTGGTTCGGAGCGCAGTCTTCAGCCTGTCGGCCAGCGCGTTGCCCGCGTTGCTGCCGCTGCTGGCGCATCCCTTCGGCTCGCAAGGCTACGGCTTGCTGCTGGGATTCTTTGGTCTGGGCGCGCTCTTGGGGGCGACGCTGATTCCGTTTTTCCGGCGAATACTTTCGGCGGATGCACATGTCTCGATCGCGACCGCGGTTTTTGCTTTTACTACCTTCGCCGGAGGAAGATGGCAGAATTTTCCAGCGCTCTCGGTGACGATGTTCCTGGCCGGAGTGGCATGGATCCAGATCCTGGCCAGCTTGAATGTGTCAGCCCAGACGATGTGTCCAGGACACATGCGGGCGCGCGCCATTTCGATGTACCTGTTAGTGTTGCAGGGCGGTCTGGCGGGCGGCGCTGCCTTGTGGGGAGAGGTGGCCGAACGAAACGGCATAAGCCATTCGCTGCTGTATGCTGCTCTGGGTTTGTTGATTGGGATTCCGGCCGCGGCGTGGTTCAAGTTGCATCCGGCAGAGTTGCGGCCAAGCGCGGTAGGAATGGATTAGAATTCGTAACACGATTACCCGGCCAATTTTTTCACACAAACTTCTCAGTGGAGGCTTTGCATGAGGAAAGAAGTTGCGATGGCGATTTTGCTGCTGGCGTTGGGTTCAGCAGGGAGCCTGGCGGCGGCGCCGCCGCAGGCCAAGATGGACCAGAAACCGACTTTTGCGGCTGTGCTGGATCGCTCGTTGACCGGTATCGAGCATGAAGTTGTTCCCGCGGCGGAAGCGATGCCGGACGACAAGTTCAACTTTGCGCCCACGCAGGGTGAATTCAAAGGTGTGCGCACCTTCGCGCAACAGGTTAAGCACATCGCTGCTGTCAACTACATGCTGGCCGCCGCGATTCTTTCCGAAAAGCCGCCGGTTGAGTTGGGTGGGGAAAACGGCCCCGACAACATGACGTCGAAAGCTGACGTGGTGAAATTCCTTAAGGATTCTTTCGCCTATCTGCACAAGGCGCTTAACAGCATCAACGAGGAGAATGTTCTCGGACAGGTGCAGAGCCCGTTTGGACCGAACAAGGCCAGCAGGATGGGACTTTCGATCATCGCGCTTGGCCATCCCTTCGACCACTACGGACAGATGGTGGAATACCTGCGGATGAACAACATCGTTCCTCCGGCCAGCCGGAACCAGTAAGTGTCTGCTTCAGGCAACGCATTTGCGATAACAAGGCGCGAGCAATCGCGCCTGCTTTTTGTGGTAGCTTTTCCTGCGATTCGTGCCTTCGGTTCCAATATTTGTTGATGCGCGAAAGCTTGAAACTTCCCGTCCATGGCGGGGTTTCAGCAGACGATTGACAACTATGTTGGCCGGATGGCAGGAATGAATTCGTCATCGTTGTTCAAGAAAATCGACGCCGTGGTACTGCTCATGAGCACTTCCAATTCGCCGTTTTCGACGGCTGCGCTGGTCGTCGCCGCGGATGCCTGGTGTCTACTATCGAAGGAGCTTTACGGGATGAAGAAAGTTGTGAAGAACGCTTTGCTGGCTATTTCGATCACATGCTTGGGAGCCATGCTCTATGCTCAGGCGCCGACCGGCCAGGACCAGAGTGGCGGCATGCAGCCGCCGTCGTCCGGTCAGGAAGGCCATCACCGGCCAGGGAAGCCGCTGACCAAGGATGAACGCTTACAGCGCTTGACGCAAACTCTCGACCTGACTGCCGACCAGCAGCAGAAGATACGCCCGATTCTGGAGAATGAAACGCAGCAGATGGATACCTTGCGCGGGGATGCTTCCATTCCGCGCGACCAGAGATGGGACAAGGCCAAAGCGATCATGGACAATACGAAAAGCCAGATCAAGCCGCTGCTGAACCCCGATCAGCAGAAAAAGTACGACGAGATCACGTCTCGCCGCCCGGCACCGGGACCGGGAGCGGGTCAGGGTCCGGGCGCGCCGCCTGCGCCTCCTCAGTAATCGCATCGGGCGGGCCGCGAGTCGCCGCTGCCTGCCCCAGTCTCCCGGCTTGAGCGCAGCTCGAATCGCCTTTCGCCCGTACATAATCCAATAAGCAGCTAGAATAGACAAAACCATGCAGCGCGTGTATCTCGACAACAACGCGACGACCCCGCTTTCGCCTGACGTGTTTGAGGCGATGTGCCCGCACTTCCTCGACAAGTTCGGTAACGCTTCGTCGATCCATCAACAGGGACAGCAGGCGCGCGGGGCGGTGGAGCATGCACGCGAGCAAGTTGCAGAGTTGCTGAACTGTCGTCCGGCGGAGGTTGTGTTCACCAGCGGCGGCACCGAGGGCGACAATCTGGCGCTGTTTGGGATGATGAAGCCCGGCGATCACATCATCACTTCGGCGATCGAGCACCATGCGGTATTGAACTCGTGCAAGCGTCTGGAGGACATGGGCTGCGCGGTGACCTATTTGCCCGTGGATGGCCGCGCTCTGGTCGATCCCGATGACGTGCGCCGAGCGCTGCGGCCGGAGACGAAGCTGATCAGTATCATGCTGGCGAACAATGAGACGGGCGTGGTGCAGGCGGTCGGCGAGATTGGCAAAATTGCCGCCGAGGCCGACGTGTACTTCCACACCGACGCGGTGCAGGCCGCGGGAAAGATCCCGCTGGATGTGAATGAAATTGGCTGCGACCTGCTCACCATCTCGGCGCACAAGTTTCATGGGCCGCAGGGCACCGGAGCGCTCTTTGTGCGGAAGGGAACACTGCTGCAACCGCTTCTGTACGGCGGACGGCACGAGCGCTCGCGGCGGGCCGGGACAGAGAATCTGCCGGGGATCGTTGGACTGGGCAAGGCGGCGGAGATTGCGCGTGCTGGATTTGCCGATGGCAGCGTGGATCGTCTGCGAAGCCTGCGTGACCGGCTGGAGCAGACGATTGTCGAGAGCGTCGAGCAGGTTGGCGTGAACAGCGCTGGGGCGCCGCGCGTGCCCAACACGACGAACATTCACTTCGACTGTATCGAAGGCGAGGCGATGGTGATCGCGCTTGACCTGAAGGGGCTGTCGGTATCGACGGGCGCGGCGTGTTCTTCGGGAGCGATTGAGCCATCGCACGTGCTCACCGCGATGGGCTTGTCGGCAGATCACGCCCGCGCCAGCATGCGCTTCAGTTTGGGCAAGCAGAACACGGAGCAGGACGTGGACTTCGCGCTGAATCTGGTTCCCGAAGTTGTGGCGCGGTTGCGCGAGATTAGTCCGGTGTATAAGAAAGCTGTCAGCTCTCAGCCGTCAGCTTTCAGCTAAGGCGCTGTTCGCCGTGATTTTGCAGGGGCTGAAGCCCTCGTTCTTTACTGCGAGTCGGTCGGCACGACTAAAGATCGTGCCCTGATACGAAGCGAAATGATTCTTGAGATCTCCGCTTGCGAGGCGCTAGTTCCTCGAAGCTAACGGCTACTTGCTAAATGCCAACTGCCAGTACCATTGCCGTTGCCATGTCCGGCGGAGTTGATTCCTCCGCTGTGGCGGCGCTGTTGTGTGAGCAGGGGTACCACGTTGTGGGACTTACGTTGCAGCTGTGGAATCAGCGGCGGCTCGCCGGGCATGAGGGCATGCCGGAGTCGGTGCAGGGACGCTGCTGCTCTATCGACGATGTCTACGACGCACGGCGCGTCGCTGAGACGCTGGGTATTCCGTATTACGTGGTGAATCAGGAAGAGCGCTTTGAGCGCGATGTGGTGCGGCCGTTTGTGAGCGAGTATCTCTCCGGACGGACGCCGATTCCGTGCAGCCTGTGTAACAACCATCTTAAGTTCGATCAGCTGCTCTCGACCGCGCGGCAGATCGGCGCCGACTTGTTGGCGACCGGACACTACGCGCGCAATGAATTCGACGAGGGCTCGGGACGCTGGATCCTGAAGCGGCCAGCCGATCGCGCCAAGGATCAGACCTACTTTCTCTTCGGCCTGACGCAGGAGCAGTTGAGCCGCACGCGGTTTCCATTGGGCGAGATGCGCAAGCCCGAGGTGCGCGAGGAGGCCCGGCGTGCGGGCCTGCGCGTGTTCGAGAAGGCCGACTCGCAGGAGATCTGCTTCATTCCCGGTGGTGACTACAAGCAGTTTCTGGAAGCGTATCTCGACGAACAGGGCGAGGAGATTCCCGATACCACGGGCGAGCTGGTGACGCCGACGGGCGAGGTTGTCGGCGAGCACAGCGGCATCCACAACTTCACTGTCGGACAGCGCAAGGGTCTGGGTGTTGCGACCGGCTCGCCGCTCTACGTGCTGGAGATTCGCGGCGATCGGCGGCAGGTGGTAGTCGGGAGCAGCGACGAGTTGTTCTCGCGGACGCTGCGCGCCCGGCGTGTGAATTGGATTGCGATTGACGACTTGCGCGCCCCGATGCGGGTGCAGGCGAAGATCCGCCATCGCCACGAGCCAGCCGAGGCGCTCGCCCAAAAGACCGGCGACGACGAAGTTGTACTCACTTTCGACGAGCCACAGCGTGCGATCACTCCCGGACAGGCTGTCGTGTTCTATGACGGAGACATCGTCGCCGGCGGTGGATGGATTTGCTAGAGCGGTTGGGGCTAAGGCAAGAAAAACAGATCCCTCGCCGGACTGAAGTCCGGCTCGTGATGACAAAGAGAAAGGACTACCTGCACCGCGAAAGCAGTGCTCCACCCTGCGGCGAAATTGACGGCAATGAAACCGTCAGGGCGGAATCGGGCTGTTGCCTACCGCGAGCTTCTCTCCTCGCCACTAATTCCTTCCGATCCGCGAGCCGACATAGATAATAGTGGCGGACAACCGCGCCCGTGGAGGAGTCATGAATCTGGATCGCTTTACCAAAGCCATGCTGGTGCTGATTGCTGTTCTGCTTGCTACCGTCGTGTTTCGTCCAATCGTTCAACCTGCGCCGGTGCGCGCCCAAGCCGAGGAGAGTTATCCGTTCTACGTTGAGCCGGGCTACACCATGATTCGCAAGCCTGATGGCACAGCGCAGATGTATGGCAAAGTCGTCATCGACATGCGCAATGGAGACATCTGGGGGTTCCCGACGCTCACTCAGAGTCCTTATCCCATTGACTCGGCCAAGGCGACTCCGCCGAAGTCGTATCCGATGTATCTGGGAAAGTTCATGTTCAGCGACGCGAAGCATTAGAGACGGGGCAGACCTTCTATTCGCCACTTTCGCAAGCTTCGTCGCGCGGTGTGGTTATACTTTCTGGGGAGATTGTTGCCATCGCGATGAGCTCAGCAGCTCTGATTCTGTCCGCTACACTCGCTATCGGAATGCTCTGCGGCAATGCTATAGCGTCGCCTGCTCCGCCCGCGACCAGTACGGCCAGCAGTGCCAACGTCTCCGTAAGCGGCAGCCAGCAGTGGGTCGATACCGGCATGGACGTTCAGGCCGGCGACAAGCTGCACATCACTGCTACGGGCACGGTCAACATGGGCAACAATACCGGCGTTACCCCCGAGGGTGCGGCCCGCGGCTGGGTCGATACCTTGCGCGCGCTGATGGTGCCGGGCGCCGGACGGGGCGCGCTGGTGGGCCGCATCGGCAACAGCGAGGCCGCTACGCCGTTCTTCATTGGTGCGAATGGCACAGTGCAGGCACCGATTGCAGGCCGCCTGTACCTGGGGATCAATACCGATTCCATGCAGACGCCCGACGGCAAGTACGAGGTGCACATCGATCGCATCGCGACCAGCACGGCGACGGCCAGCGGAGCCGCTGCGAGTGCCGGGAAGTACGACTTCAAGCCGCTGTTCACCCAGCTCGACGCCAAGCTGCCCTATCGCGTGACCGACCAGGCGCAGGGGGGAAATCCCGGAGACCTGGTGAACTTCGTCATCGTCGGAACCCAGCAGCAGGTGACGGATGCCTTGAAGGCTGCCGGATGGATCGTTGCGGACAAGACGAACAAGGATGCCGTGGTCAGCGCGCTGCTGGCGACGCTGCAAAAGAACGTTTACGTAGCCGTTCCCATGAGCATTCTGTATCTGTTGGGACGCGGGCAGGATTTTGGCTATGAGCGGGCAGAGGCGGTGATGGTGGCAGCCCAGCGCAACCATTTCCGCATCTGGCAGGCGCCATACCAGTCGCCGCAGAAGCAGCCGCTCTGGGTGGGGGCAGGCACACACGACGTCGGGATCGAGAAAGACCAACGCTCGCCTGACGCGATCACGCACAAGATCGATCAGGACGTAGACAACGAGCGCGACTTCATCGGCGCTACCCTGCAGCAGGCTGGGCAGGTGGAGGCGATGGACTACATGACGCGAGCGCATCCAATCAAGTCCACGAAAACCGCAACCGGCGGAAACATTCAGTCGGATGGAAGAGTGCTGGTGATTGTGCTGAAGGGGAAATAGCAATCAGCATTCAGCATTCAGCATTCAGCACTCAGCGTTCAGCCAAGTCAGCACTTGGCATTTGGCATTTAGCGTCCAGCCACGGGCATGCTGAAGGCCAAATGCTAAGTGCCAAGTGCTAATTGCCAGCCGCTCCACGCCAGCGGATGTACTCGTCGATCACGCGGTCGAGCTGTCCCTGCTCGCGGAGGACGTACTCGATGGCATCACGGACGGCGCCCTTGCCGCCTTCGTGAGGAGTTACGTAGTGGGCTTCGCGGATGACTTCCTCGCGCGCGTTCTTAACGGCAATGGCCAGGCCGCAGCGCCGCATCACCGGCAGATCGACAACATCGTCGCCGACGTAACAAGCCTGCTCCGGCGCAAGACCCTCCTTCTTCAGAATCTCATTGAAGGCAACGTTCTTGTACTGCTGGCCCTGGTAAACGTGGTCGAGCTTGAGATCGCGGGCGCGCAGGGCGACCGTCTCGGAGATGCGTTTGGTGATGATGCCGGTCTTCAGCCCACCCAGGCGCGCCAGCGAGAAGCCTGCGCCATCGTGAGCATTAAAGCCCTTGGCTTCGATGATGTTGTGGCTGGCAATGCCGTACCCGCCCTCATCGGCCATCTGCTCGCGATTTTGGTGGGTAGATCCGCCAGCCCCGCCACCAGGGGCAGGGAACAGAAAGATGGTGCCGTCGGTCATGACGCCGTCCACGTCAAACAGCATCAGCTTGATCTTCTTGGCGCGCTCGGAGGACATGCCAGAAATCTTAACAGTCGGGACAGAGGAAAGGGCTTCAGGCAGGACCTGAATCGATGTAGAGGCGTGTCTGAGAGTGAACGACGCCAGCCGGAACCACTCATAGTAACACTCAGCGGCTGTGGCTGCTTCGGTGTGGTCGCCTGCACTTGAGCGTAGTAGTCTCATCCCATGACCAAAGTCTATGTCACAAGTTTTGCGGAGGAGTTACGGCAAACGGGACCGCACATCGAGATTCAGTTTGACCCTGATCCCGATAATGCAGCTCGTTGGGATACAAAGGAGGATGCTGAGCAGAGCTGTAGAGCGTTTAACAACTACCCGAGAATCGGTTCAGACGACCAAACACACCTCTACCGAGACTTTGCCGTTGAAGAAAGGCCGGCAGGCGGATTCATAGTGTCCTCCACTGCCATTGCAGAACCGCCCAGCCGACAATCAGCTAATGAGCAGCAGTGACAACGGGCACCCCCTGGAAACTCGATTCATGGAACCTTCCCGTCTTGTCAGTCATCTCAGGAAAGTACTCCCACACTTCGCCTGATGCGGAGTTAACCAAGAACACTCGATGCACCTCGAAAGAACCTGAAGGTGAGGTTAGCGTTACCTGGCCCGGTAGTATTTGATAGCCGGGAGCAGGAGTAGTCGCACCGACCGAGAGCGATTGTTTACTCTGTGAGTACAAGAAGCAGCAAACGAGCAGAAAGCCGACCGCAACTACGAAGTGAAGACGCGACATGGGTTACCCTCCGTGCGGCAGTTTACTCGCAACGGTAACGGTTCGGCTCCAAGGGCCCTTCCAACGGCGAACAATTAGCGAAAATCTGATATAATCCTAAAATGCCCCTTGCGACCATTCCCGACTCATTAGCCTGGGCGCATCCGCTGGTTGCGGAGTGGTTCGTCTCGCGTTTTGGCACGCCTACCGAGCCGCAGGAGCAAGGCTGGCCGGAGATTCTTGCCGGTCGCACTACGTTGATTTCTGCGCCCACCGGATCGGGCAAGACCCTCGCGGCGTTTCTGATCTGTATTGACCGCCTGGTCCGCAAAGCGCTTGCCGGCGACCTGCGCGATTGCACGGAAGTTCTCTACGTCTCGCCGCTGAAGGCGCTGGGCAACGATATTCAGAAGAACCTCGAAGTGCCGCTGGGCGAGATTCTCGCGTTGGCCGGCGAACGTGGCTTCCTGATGCCGGAGATTCGCACTGCCGTCCGTAGCGGCGACACGCTGATAAAAGAGCGGCGCGAGATGCTGAAGCGTCCGCCGCACATTCTGGTCACCACGCCCGAGTCGCTGTACATCCTGCTCACCGCCAACAGCAGCCGCGCCATCCTGAGCCACGTCAAAACGGTCATTGTCGATGAGATCCACGCGGTCGCGGATGACAAGCGCGGCGCGCATTTGACCTTGTCGTTGGAACGGCTTGAACTGCTGGCGAATCATCCGACGCGCATTGGCCTTTCGGCGACGCAGAAGCCAATTGAAGAAGTCGCGCACTTTCTTACTGGAGCCGGACGTCCTGACCCTGCCATCGTGAATATCGGCCATCGCCGCAAGCTTGATCTTGGAGTGGAGGTGCCGCGCTCGGAACTTGGCCCCATCGCCAGTAACGAGATGTGGGGCGAGATCTACGACCGCATTGCCGAGTTGGCGTTACAGCATCGCTCGACGCTGGTCTTCGTCAATACGCGACGGTTGGCAGAGCGAGTGGCGCTGCACCTGGGCGAGCGCCTTGGCGAGGATCAGGTGGCGGCGCATCACGGTAGCTTGTCGCGCAAGCTGCGACTGAGCGCCGAGCGCAAGCTCAAGAACAACGAGATTCGGCTGCTGGTGGCGACCGCATCGCTGGAACTCGGCATCGACGTGGGCACGGTCGATCTGGTCTGCCAGATCAACTCGCCGCGCTCGATCGCGGTTGCGCTCCAGCGCGTGGGCCGCGCCGGCCACTGGCGCGGCGCCGTCCCTAAGGGGCGGCTGTTTGCCACGACCCGCGATGATTTGCTGGAATGCGCTGCTGCGGTGCGCGCTATCCGGCAGGGCGATCTTGATCGCCTGTGCATTCCGTCTGCGCCGCTCGACATCCTGGCGCAGCAGATTGTCGCCATGTGCAGTTGCGAGGAGTGGGACGAAGATGCGCTCTTCGAATGCCTGCGCGTTGCCTATCCGTATCGCGAACTGAAGCGCCAGGACTACGACCGGATTCTGGAGATGCTGTCGCAAGGCATTGCCGCCAGGCGCGGACGCTACGGCGCATATCTTTTCCGCGACATGGTCAATCGCAAATTGCGCGCCCGGCGCGGAGCGCGACTGGCGGCGATCACCAGCGGCGGTGCGATTCCCGACAACTCGCTGTTTACCGTGGTGGCGCAGCCGGAAGAAATCGTGGTTGGCACGGTTGACGAGGACTTTGCGGTAGAGAGCAACGCCGGCGACATCATGCTGCTGGGGAATACCTCGTGGCGAATTCGCCGCGTGGCGTCGAACTCCGGCCGTGTTCTGGTGGAAGATGCGCACGGCGCCGCTCCCACCATTCCTTTCTGGCGAGGCGAAGCGCCCGCGCGCACTGACGAGTTGTCGCTGCACGTCGCGGAATTGCGCGAGCGCATCAGCGCGCTGACGCCGAATACTGCGCCGCTGCCAGTGCCGGCAAATCCCGAGCTGGAGCCGCATCCCGATGACGTAGAGCGCAGGGTCGGCTCCGTCTCGCGCACCGCCCTTTTCCCGAATGAACCGGCTTTGGGTCCGGATCCCGGTCCAGCCCCGCGGCGCATTCGTTTGCGCGGCCTGGAATCCAATCCTGAAGTGCAGAATGCCGTTGCATGGCTGAAGGACGAGTGTGGGCTCGACGATGCAGGTGCGGAGCAGGCCGTCGAGTACGTGATCACCGGGCGCGCTGTGCTGGGCGAAGTTCCTACGCAGCGGACGATCATTGCCGAGCGCTTCTTCGATGAAGGCGGTGGGATGCAGTTGATCATCCATGCGCCGTTCGGCGGACGCATCAACAAGGCCTGGGGATTGGCGTTGCGCAAGCGCTTCTGCCGGTCGTTCAACTTCGAATTGCAGGCCGCCGCAACCGACAATGGGCTCAACATTGCGCTGGCCGAGCAACACAGCTTCCCGCTGAGCGATGTTTTTCATTATCTGCAAACGGAGACCGTGCAGGAGATTCTGGAGCAGGCGGCGCTGGCGTCGCCCATCTTCGCCACGCGCTGGCGCTGGGACGCTAATCGTTCGCTGGCCTTGCTGCGCTTTCAGGGAGGCAAGAAGGTTCCGCCGCAGATCCAGCGCATGCGCAGTGACGATCTTCTCGCGTCGGTGTTTCCGGATGTCGCTGCGTGCCAGGAGAACATCGAGGGCGACATCAAGATTCCCGACCATCCGCTGGTCGAAGAGGTGATGAAGGATGTCCTCACCGAGGCGATGGATATCGACGGTCTTCGCCGAGTGCTGGAGGGAATCCGCAGTGGCGCGATTCGGTGTGTTGCAGTCGATACGCCGGTGCCGTCGCAGTTCTCGCACGAGATTTTGAATGCCAACCCTTATGCGTATCTGGATGACGCTCCGCTGGAAGAGCGGCGCGCGCGGGCGGTGCAGATGCGGCGCGTGCTGCCTGAAGCGGTGCTGAATGAGGTTGGCAAGCTTGATCAGCAGGCGATTGCGCGGGTGACAGAGGAAGCGCGGCCGGATGTTCGTGATGCCGACGAATTGCATGACACACTGCAAACGCTGGTGGCGTTGCCGGAAGAAATTGCCGACGAGGATTGGCAGCAGGCGATCGCGAGCTGGATGCCGTTTGCAGCGGAGCTGTTGGAGAGCTGGAGAGCGGTTCCAGCGAAAATCCCCGCCCAAGCAAAAGAAGCTTGGACGGGGCACCCGGCTACGGAGGAAGAATCGGAGAAATCCCTTACCCATGCGCAACCGCCTTGGACGGGGCACCCGGTTCAGACGGAGGGCGCGGACGGCCGTCGATACTATGTTGCCTCGGAGCGGGCGAAGGATTTTGCGCTGATCTTTCCCGAGGCGAAGTTTGAAACGGCTCCGCCCGAGTTGGCGGCGAACACCGCTTCGCGCGACGATGCCGTGCTGGCGATGGTCACAGGTTGGATGATGCATTGCGGGCCAATCACTGCAAGAGCGCTGGCGTATTGGTTGGGTCTGACAGTGTCAGACGTGGAGAAAGCGCTGCTGCGGATGGAGGCGTCGGGATCGATCCTGCGCGGAAACTTCACTGGACTTCAAGCCAAAATCCCCGCCCAAGCAAAAGAAGCTTGGACGGGGCACCCATTTTCTTCCGATACGAGCGTCTCCTCTGATACAAGCACTTCTTCTGATACGGGCCTCCAGGCCGAACATCCGCAGAGCGAGTTGCACGCGGTGGAGTGGTGCGAGCGGCGGCTGCTGGCGCGCATTCATCACCTGACGGTCGCCATGCTGCGCAAGCAGGTTGAACCGGTGACGGCGGCGCAATTCATGCGTTGGCTGCTGCGCTGGCAGCATGTGGCTCCACAGTCGCAGTTGAGTGGCGGTGAGCGCGGACTGCTACAGGCTGTTCGCCAGTTGCAGGGTTTCGAAATTCCCGCCAACGCCTGGGAGAAGCAGATTCTGGCGCGGCGCGTGAACGAATACGATCCTGCGGTGCTGGATCAGCTTTGTTTGACTGGTGCTGTCGGTTGGGGACGGCTGTCGCCGCATCCGGCCACGCTGGAGGATTCCGGCGAAGGCCGACGGCGTGTGGTGCCGACCTCGGTTGCGCCCATCACGTTCTTTGTGCGCGAAGAGTCCGATTGGATGCAGCCCCGGCTTGGCGAAGAGGAGCAAAGCTACGAGCGCGTGCTGAGTCAGGCAGGGCGCGCGGTGTTGGAGTATCTGCGGCGCCGGGGAGCATCGTTCTTTGCCGACATCGTGCGCGGCACGGCCAAGCTGAAGGCTGAAGTCGAAACCGCTCTGTGGGAGTTGGTAGCGGCGGGCATGGTCACGGCGGATGGATTCGATAATCTGCGCTCGTTGATCAATCCCAAGCGGCGGCTTGGCCAGGGATCGGGACGGGCTGCGCGGCCGCGGCACACACCGGGGCGCTGGTCGCTGCTGTATCCGGCGGAAGGATCGGACCGCAATCGTGTCGCCGAGGCGACTTGCTGGATGCTGCTGCGGCGCTACGGCGTCGTCTTTCGTGAGGTGTTGGCGCGTGAGTCGAATCTGCCCAAGTGGCGTGAGTTGCTGATTGCCTTCCGGCGGCTTGAGGATCGCGGCGAGGTGCGCGGCGGGCGCTTTGTCAGCGGGTTCCTGGGCGAGCAGTTCGCCTTGCCCGAAGCGGTGGAGTCGTTGCGGGCGATGCGCAATCTTGCTGCGAGCGGAGAAGTTGTGACCATCTCGGCCGCCGATCCGCTCAACCTTGTCGGCTTCATCGTGCCCGGCGAACGCGTGGCGGCGATCTCGGGAAGGTTTGTCGGCTTTCGGGATGGAGTTGCGGTGGAAGGGGAGGAACGAACTCCCACCCAAGCAAAAGAAGCTTGGGTGGGGCACCCGCAGTCTTCTTCATCGCACTCGCATCCCTCTCCACCAAACGAGGCCGCCGCACAGTGACGCCGGACGAGTTGGTGGAGGGCATCGACTACTACATGGAGAATGGCTTCATGGTGTTCACCGCGATCTATCTAAGCAGGCGTGGATTTTGTTGCCAGTCAGGCTGCCGGCATTGCCCGTATGGATTCAAGCGGGAAGTGGAAGAGCGGCACTCGCGGGAGTAGGGTTCCTCGACACGCTGCACTCGTTTGGGACGGCAGATGAGCCGACCGCTCTTCCACGACCAAGCAAAGGCGGGCCGCAGCCCGCCTCTCTGCAAATTCGCCGCACCATCATCCTATCCGTGCGGGCTAACGTGTTCGGGATCGATCTTGTAGATCACACGCTGCTCACCCGGTTGCGCGAAGGGATACTTGTCCTTGTCGAGATATTTCTTGGCCAGCTTGTCGATGAGTTTATCGGCGCCATCCTGCGTGATCTCGCTGATCTTGCCGCGCACCTCAAGGTAGCGATAGGGATTATCGGGATCGATGAGCGTGATGGCCACGCGCGGGTCTTTGCGGACGTTCTTGTCCTTCTGGCGGCCCAAGGCGGAGTTGACCAGAACCTTACCGTCGGAGTAGTCCACCCACACCGGCGTGGTCTGTGGACTGCCGTCCGGCATGAGCGTAGTAAAGCTGCCGAAGGCTTTCTTGTTAAAAAGGTCGAGGTAGTTCTCGGGAATCTTGGCGGACATGACGATCTCCTTACTCTGAAGCCGATTCTAGGCAAATAATCGAGAATTGGATTCCGCAACCATTGTAAGAGGTGCAGCCCGCCCTGCAAATTGCCGGTGGCTGGCAGCCTCGATAAGAAACTCTGACAAAACGCCACCCGTTCGTCTCGTAATTCGGATACAATCCAGACGTTTTCGATCGGAGGCTGCCCATGAGGCTTCGGGCTGTAATTGTTCTGACCGTGTTGCTGGTGGCGCTCGGCTGGGCTGCCGATGAACCCAAGTCCGCGATCGCGCCCAACGCATCTTTCGACAAGATGAAGACGCTGGACGGCTCCTGGGTGGGCGCGATGGTCGACGGAGGCAAAGAATATCCGGCCACTGCGCGTTTCGCAATGATCTCCGATGGTTCGGCGCTGATGCAGTGGTTGGGTGAAGGCACACCCTACGAGATGGTTACGATTTTTCACATGGACGGGCAGAACTTCATGGCGACGCACTACTGCGCGGCACACAATCAGCCGCGAATGGTCGCCGTGCCCAGCAGCGATCCCAAGCGCGTGCTGTTCAAGTTCAAAGATGGCACCAATATCGGTCCGCACGATGGTCACATGCAGGAAGTGGCGTTCATCTTCGACGGCCCCGACCACCATGTTGAAGAGTGGACCTCCATTGACGAACACGGCAAGCTGAGCACGGGACGATTCGAGTTCAAACGGAAGACGTAGATCGTGCAGTATCGTCATTGATTGATGCGCAGGCCTTTCGGCAGACGATTCGGGTCGTAAATGAAGTTCACCAGCCCATCGCGATAGTCGATCTGCACCTGCAAAATTCGCAGCATGGCAAAGCCCAGGATGCCCGAGACCTCCGTCCCGGTCTGCTTGCACATCGACGCCAGATCGAGGGTGATGATGTCCTGGTTGGGCTGTTCATAACGCCCGAACCATAGCGCCGCCTTGTCCGCGCGATAAACGTTAGCCACGCTTCCGCTGAGTCCCTTGATATGCGTACCCGTATCGGCCTTGACGTCGGTGACCGCGCGCGCCGCCCGTGTGGACAGTACGTTGGTCGAAGAGCCGGTATCCAGCACGAAGAGCATAGGGCCGATGCGATCGACCTTGGTAGGAACCAGCAGCAGATGCTTGAAGCGGTAGACCTTCGTCCACTCGGCCATCTCAGGTGCGACGTAGGCATCCTGCGGCAACGTCGCTGACACCGTGCCGGCGCTGGCTTGCTGGCTCGCAACCGCGGCAGGGCTGTCCGCCGCCGCACTGGAACTCTCCTGCATGGTTTGCAGAGAAGGTGGCGCGGCCGCTTCGTTGGGACGCTTCGGCAGCGGCGACAGTCGCAGCCGCGCGCCGGGGATGTCCAGGTCGATGAGGTACGAGCCGAAAACGTTGGTGCCGATCAGACCATCCTGGCCGGTCACGGGAGTCGCCGCATCGGTGACGCGCACCACGCAGTCCTCGAACTCCAGATCGCCAACCCGAATGCGATCCGCAACCGCGGTATAGCCGCCCTGCTGGCCCGTATCGCCCAGGCCGGCAATTTGCTGGCTGGTCAGGCGCTTCAGCCCGGCCTTCTCCGCGGCCAGCCGCCCGATCAGTATGCCGCTGGCTCCCGTATCTACCGCCAGGTGCAGCTCCTCTTTGTTGAGCTTGGCCGTCAGCCCGACGGCTCCCAGCTGCATGCCCGACTTCGCTATGGAATAGAGCTTGGTATTGGTCTCCTGAACGTTGCTCACCAGCTTGCAGCTATGCTGGGGTACGTCGGCGTTCTGCTGCAGAATCTCAAGCACCTGCTGCAAAACGCGCGCCACCTGCGGATACTGCGCGCCCGGTCCCGCAAGATAGGCCTTAATAGTGGATATCTTGTCCGGAGCGGGAAGAGTGTCGGCCCACAACAGCTGGACCGCTATGTCGCCGGGTGCGATCTGGTGCGCGCGCTGCATCTCGTCGTAAGCGTGACGGTAGAGGGAATAGGCGCGATAGATGCGCGTCAGCCCGATGTAGGCCGCCGCATCCTTGGAATCCAGGTTCTGCGCCTTGATATAGGAGCGCTCGGCGTCCGGTATTTTGCCCTGCCGGAACTGGAGATCGCCCAGGGTGAGCAGCAGCACCCCCGAGTTGGGTTGCAGGGCAAGGGCACTGTTGAGG
>JBARGS010000403.1:0-3716 GCA_049798495.1 Candidatus Korobacteraceae bacterium
GATCACAGGTGAGTCAGGTATATCTTCGCCGTTATTCGATTACGCAACTCGCCTGTTTTCAATATTTTGCAGGCATGGTATTCATTCTAAAGATTTTATTCTAGCGGCGGGGGCACTTTACATGACGATTCCTATTTGTGAGCACATCAAGGCGAGCGGCCGGCGTTGCGGGTCGCCCGCAAAGCATGACAGCGAGTTTTGTTACTTTCACAGCAATCTTGAGCGAGCCATGCCGCTGACCACCATGTTCTATGAGCGCGATCGGACGTTGCCTCCGGGAGTGCACCCGATCGATGTCTTCGAGCTGCCGCCGCTGGAGGATCCGGCTTCGATCCAGATCGGGTTCATGCAGTTGATCCACGGCGTGGCGCATGGGCTGATGGATACCACCCGGGCGCGCATAATCTTATCGGCGCTGCACGGCGCCGCGGCTAATTTGCGGTTGCTGAAGGAAGCTATGCCATCCGTGCCGGAAGAGAAGGAGGAAAAGCTGGAGAAGAAGCCGGTTGGCAGAGTGGACGCCAATAGCGGGGAGAAGGCACCCTTACAGAGCCTCTCCATGGGCGCACGAGCTATGAACAAGAGAACTCCGGGCACGCTGCAAGGTTAATTCGCGGAATTATCTGGGTTTAGCGGTCATAAGGTGAGACAATAGAGCATGACTTATTATCAGGTTGAGTTTCAGGTGGGGTCGTCGAGTCGGCTCGAGCCGAAGCGGTTCATTACCGAAGAGAAGGCGAAGAAACACGCGAAGAAGGTGCTCGGCATCGGCGACGATGGCAGCCTCGACACACGAGCCAGCATTGTTCCGGTGAACCGCAGTCGGACTCCACTCCCATGATCTGCCCAAACTGCAAGAATGAACTGTCGAGAGATTGGCAGCCGCGGCGCGCCGATTCTAACGTGATTTCCATCGCGCATGTGCAGTGGAATTGCAGCACTTGCGGTGGACAATTCAGCAGCAAAGAGTTGCGTCCAGCAAAGCGGCCCACGAAGGTGGATTCGTTGCAACCGGAAAGCGTCTGAAGTCTGGGTGCGTTCGGCCGCAGTGAATAGTGAATAAGGATGCGTGCCTTTCGCACGCCCGGCGCTCACGCCAAGAGACGCAGCATCTCACGGTGATCCCGAGGCGCGAATGGATCAGCCTCTCGTCCAGGAAAAGAAGCTGGATCGAGATGACAAACCGCCTCCGACCCGAAGTGTCATTGACCCCGCTTCCTCGAAAATGTTATAAAAACTCGCCCTTTGTGCTGCGCCTGTGGTGTGTCTGATATGCACACAAGCAGGTGCAAGTTTTCCCGACGCGGCCAAACCTCAACACTTCCGTCTTGAAGTGGAAGCGCGTTTCCGGGATTCCAGCAGGCCCATATTTGGTTCTCTGCAATGGCTTTAGGCCGCGGCAGAGTTCCGCGCGCGCCCGGCTTGTTGGGTGGTCAAGGATCTCATGGAAACGATCCGCGAGCTCGGGATCCCCGTCGTGCCCGTTGTTGGCGTGATGGGGTGAGAGTGATCGCGGCAGAGTACAACCGTAACGTCATCATTGTGGGCGACGTCTGCGCGCTAGCAACGACGCTCATGGGAGGAATTCTTATGCACACCTGGCTCGCCGTTTTGCGGCGGCTGTCGTTCATAACGCGAAATAATCCGGCGAAATTCTTCACCGCCGCGCTGACCCTTCTAATGCTGAACGCTTCCACCGCTTTCGCCCAGCCAAACGAGGCTGGCGGAGAAGCGAGCTTACAGCTGCCTGATCTCTCCTCGGTTAGCTTTCTCGGCATGGACGGTCACAAGATACTGACCATTGGCTTGATCTTCTGCGCCTTCGGCCTGATCTTTGGGCTGGCGATTTGCCTGCAGCTGAAGAACATGCCGGTCCATCGCTCGATGGGCGAGATCTCCAGCCTGATCTATGAAACTTGCAAGACCTATCTGATCACGCAAGGCAAGTTCCTGATGATCTTGTGGGCCTTTATTGCGGTGGTGATTCTCGCCTACTTCGGATGGCTTGCGCCAGTTCCGGGCAAACCTGTCGGCGTGACGCTGCCGGTGATTCTGTTGTTCAGCGTGATCGGCATTTGCGGTAGTTACGGAGTCGCGTGGTTCGGCATTCGCGTGAACACGTATGCCAACTCGCGCACCGCGTTTGCCGGACTGCGCGGCAAACCGTATCCCATTTATGCTATCCCGCTGAAAGCCGGCATGAGTATCGGCATGATGCTGATCTCGGTTGAGCTGCTCATCATGCTTTGCATTCTGCTCTTCATTCCGGCTGATTACGCAGGGCAGTGTTTCATCGGCTTCGCCATTGGCGAGTCGCTGGGCGCGGCGGCGCTGCGTATTGCGGGCGGCATCTTTACCAAGATCGCCGACATTGGCGCCGACCTGATGAAGATCGTCTTCAAGATCAAGGAAGACGACGCGCGCAATCCGGGTGTCATTGCCGATTGCACGGGCGACAATGCCGGCGACTCGGTTGGTCCCAGCGCCGACGGTTTCGAGACTTATGGCGTCACCGGCGTGGCCCTGATCACCTTCATCCTGCTGGGCGTGAAGGATCCGCACGTGCAGGTGCAGTTGCTGGTGTGGATCTTCATCATGCGCATCATGATGCTGGTCTCCAGCACAGTAGCGTACTTCCTGAACGAAGCGGTTGCGAAAGCACGCTTTGGCAACGCCGATGAGATGAACTTCGAGACGCCGCTGACCTCGCTGGTGTGGCTTACTTCGATCATCTCCATCGTGCTGACCTACATCGTGTCGTATAAAATCGTGCCGATCCTCGGCGGCGACAGTACGCAATGGTGGAAGCTGGCGACTATCATCTCGTGCGGAACATTAGCCGGCGCCATCATTCCTGAGCTAGTCAAGGTCTTTACCTCGACCGAGTCGCGGCATGTGAGAGAAGTGGTTACTTCGGCGGACGAGGGCGGAGCGTCGCTCGGTATTCTGTCCGGCTTTGTAGCGGGAAATTTCTCCTGCTATTACCTGGGCTTCACCATGGTGGCCTTGATGTCGATTGGCTACTACGTAAGCACCTTCGGCTTGGGCGCGCTGATGCTGGCTCCGGCGGTGTTTGCCTTCGGTCTAGTCGCGTTCGGATTTCTCGGCATGGGTCCTGTGACGATCGCCGTCGACTCTTACGGCCCAGTGACCGACAACGCGCAGTCGGTGTATGAGTTGTCGCTGATTGAGCAGGAGCCGAATATCAAAGCTGAGCTGAAGCGCGATTACAACTACGACGTGAACTTCGAACGCGCCAAGCATCTGCTGGAAGAGAACGACGGTGCGGGCAACACCTTCAAGGCGACGGCCAAACCGGTGCTGATCGGCACGGCGGTAGTCGGCGCGACCACCATGATCTTCTCCATCATCATGGCGCTCACTCACGGTCTCACGGAGAATGTCGGCGACCTGTCGCTGCTGCACGCTCCGTTCGTGCTCGGCCTGATCAGCGGCGGCGCCATCATCTACTGGTTCACCGGCGCTTCCACCCAGGCGGTCACCACGGGAGCTTATCGCGCGGTGGAGTTCATCAAAGCCAACATCAAGCTCGACGGAGTCGTGAAGGCCTCGGTGAGCGACAGCAAGAAGGTGGTTGAAATCTGCACCAAGTACGCGCAGAAAGGTATGTTCAACATCTTCCTGGCGGTTTTCTTCGTGACCCTGTCGTTCGCGTTTATCGAGCCGTTCTTCTTCATCGGCTATCTCATCTCGAT
>JBARGS010000404.1:0-2762 GCA_049798495.1 Candidatus Korobacteraceae bacterium
GTACAAAGCTGGCAGCGCAGGACGGGTGCCCTCCAGCAACCTGCCCAAATGGCACTCATTCCGTTTGCCACAAAGAGTGTGATCCTAATGTGTCACCGATTTGTTCGCCAAAATGCGTGTGCACATGTGAACCAATATCAGAAGGAAACTCATTACAAGCCAATCACAAGACGCAAGCGGGAAAACCTGGCTTGGCCCAGAATGACTGTCCAAGCAGGAAGTCACTTTTAGATGAATTGCTAACTACGGAGCTCTGGGATCAACAACAATTAACGAAAACGGGAGAGTTGATACAAGGTAAATGAAAGCATTACCCATCGGAACCGTAGTGGGCGCTGTTATGGTCGGCTGCCTTATGGGGCAAACCAAGCCCGTACCGCATGGTAACCAAACACAATGGAGCACTACAATCGTTGTGAACGACACTGGTTTCGCTGTTCCTTCTGCTGGCTGGAAGGAGGTCGAGCAGCAGGCTGCTGCTGACTTCGTGAAGGCGTTTCAGGTTGACCGCTCGTGCAATGGCCTAACCTTGTGGCTGTTTAGTAAACATCCTGATCCTGAATTCCCGAAAGAGTCAAGCCCGCTGTTTCCCAGAGACACATACATGTGGCTTCTGGCCATCGATCTCACGGTTCCCCCCGAGTCCTATGGTGTGAATTCGGCAACGACCTATGAAAGCAATTATCGGCGGTTCGATTGGGAACTCACGCTGGCAAGCCAGTCGGAGAGTGACGTGGGTATACCCCTGAACCGCTTGGCGGAAAATTCGTCATTCAAGGAATTGAGCGGGGCTGGGAGTGTCAGCACAGAATTCTATTCGGGCAATCCATCGGACCCCAATTGTAAATGTGCGAGTATGGTTTCGTCGCTGTGGTCTAATCAGAACTCTGGTGCGGAGGCGGCGCACCGCGTCTGCGCTCTTGTCAAAAGCCGGGTGCCCCACTCATTCGCGGGTTTCGAATGAGTGGGACCTCGATGCGGAGCACGTTATCCTGAGTGGCCATTCCTGACAATTCACTTTTACCAAGCCTACTTCGCCGCAAGCATATGTCCGGAAGCTGCTCCATTTCCGCTCTTCCGGAGTTGTTACCAGACCGCGTTTCACAGGATTGCGATGGATATACCTCAGCTTCTCGATGCGCTTTTCCGTACTGCACACATTGAAGTCGTAGAAACGCTTTGCCAGATCGGGTCCGTGCGCACGCCGCCGTGGTGAAGCAGCTTCGTGAATCTCTCTTTCACCACTTTCATCACCACAGAAGGATTTCCCACCTCCGGCTCGGTTATCAGAAGATGGAAATGTTCGGGCATTACCACGCAGCCGATTACGACGAAGCGATACTTTTGCCGGGCGCGCTCCAAGACACGCAGAAACAGGTCACGGCGCTCGCCGCTGTCAAGCTCCGGGCGGCGCTGATAACAAACTACAGGTTATGAAGTGCAAGTCGTGCCCACCATACCAGCGCTCCAAACCTCTTGTCATACCCCGAAAGTATCGGGATCAGAGCTCTCCGTCTGTGATGGGAGATACCGGAAGCGGTGACTCGTGGAACCCACTCATTCGAAAACCGCGAATGAGTGGGGCACCCGGCTTGGGCCGCTGAGCCCACGGCGTTAGTGACGTTTGGATACACCGGAGAGCCCTTTGTCGGTGATGATTCAATGCACAGTTGCCCTTGACGTGGCGCTGGAGGCATAGGTGCACGTCGATATGAGGCGGCGGCGGACAACTCAACTTCGATCAGGTGCCACGCGACGATGCATGCGAGGACAAATAATAAAGCCCTCCATAACAGTTTTTCAGCAACATCGAAGAATTCGTCTATCTTTTTCGCCGTCATATCGAACCTACATGGTGCCAGTATATTTTTCCTATCTTAGGGAGAAGGCATTTTTGATTCCAAGAGTTAGTTATTGATAAATAAAGGCTTACCAGCCCGGTTTTTGCCTTGTTCTGGCCTGACAGAATGTAAAAAGTTCACTCACTCCGGAAAGTTATCCGTAAAACTAAAGTGCTCTATGGGCGGGTGGCTCCGAAGACGCCTCGGCGCAGCCCGTCGGGCGAGTCGCGCGATTAAGCGGGAACGTACGTCAACCTAATCACGTCCTCGGTAACGAGATCGCTGGTCACAAGGCGGAGCGGCGGCCGGGGGCCGGTGAAGAATGGCTTGCCGCGCCCAAGTACAATGGGGTGGAGGTAAAGTCGATACTCATCAATAAGACCAAGGTTGGTTAGGCTTCCTGCCAAGTCTGGTCCGGCAACATCAATCTCCCCAACTTGCTGAGCCTTCAGCCCACCGATCACCGCCTCGATGTCATCCTCAACAAGCGTGGCGTTGGGTCCGACCGACTTCAACGAGCGCGACACAACCCACTTCGGCTGGCTCCGCCACGCCGCCGCAAAGTCGTGTTCCTCCGCGACCCAGTCCTCCTGGTCTTCGTCCCAATAACGCATTATCTCGTACATGCGGCGACCGTACACAGTGCCCGTCACGTCGCGCACTTGCTCTATGAAGTGACGAAAGAGCGCCAAGTTTGGCCTAAATGCCAGATGGTCGACGTAGCCATCCAAGGACTGGTTCAATCCATACACGAACTTTGCCATGGTACAAAATCTCCACTCCAGGTTCTTTAGAATAGCTTGAGCCGACGTTCCGCAGAAGTGAGGTTGGACACGATCTGCGCGCCGCATTGTCAGTGTAACCAATAACCCGAGGTCCGCTTTTGGCTGGGAACCGTCGGATGCCTTTTTGAGGACGCTG
>JBARGS010000405.1:0-2301 GCA_049798495.1 Candidatus Korobacteraceae bacterium
GGAGCGGGCGAAGTATGCTGCATGGTGGCTTCAGGCATGGGAACTGTCCTTCTTCGGTGGGATAAGGAACTTCGATTTTAGCACCGCGATGGTTACGAAGGTTCGGGCCCTGGAGGGAAAGCGGGCATCGAGCGGGCGGTCCGTATCAGGGCACGACTTTAGTCGTGCCGTAAAGCTGCTCTATAAAAATTGGGCTTTAGCCTCTGGGTCGCGAAATCCTCGCAGGGGCTGAAGCCCAACATTCGATAAGGCTCGTCCGGCACGACTGAAGTCGTGCCCTGTTACAAACCATCTCGCTTAAGTAGCCTTGCTTTTCTGTTTGTCGGCGGACTACGGCGCGGCTACTGGACGGGAGTCTGCCTTTGGTTGACACTTCCAGGTTCAACTATGCTCTGATCGGCGCCCGCAGCTTGGGCGAACCCGATACCGCCGCCTTCAACTCCGGCTCGCTGGCGATCACTTCCATCAGCTTCCTCGTCATCTGATCGTCAATATCGGCGGCGTGAAGAATCTCCACCGGATAGCGCACCACGAACTCCAAGCCGGCATCGGTGAACTGCAGATTTGCCTTCGGAGTTGGCGCGGCCATCGACGTGTCGAGCAGCCGCTCCACCAGCGCATGCTGGCGGTCGATGCTGTGCTCGTATTGCGTGTAGACGGAATTCACCGCCTCGAGCAGGGCGCGCTCGGCGAGAGCGTGATTGCCGTCAGGGCCCAGCGTGACTGCAACCTCATGCCATGTATAAGCCGTACCCGGCAGCTGCTTGAAGAACGGCGCGGCCTGGAACATCACCGAGTTCGAGAACACCACGACGCGTCCTGTGGGATACAAGTCGATTCCGGTGCCGGACAATTCCATCAGGTACAGTCGCACCAATCCGACTTCGACCACATCGCCGGTCACGCCCCCAACGGTAAGCCGATCGCCTACCCGGACCCCGTAACGGCCGATCAGAAAGAAGTAGGCAGCAACCGACAGGATTACGGTTTGCAGTGCGACAGCGATGCCAGCAGTGAGGAATCCGGCGAAGGTGGCCAGCGAACTGAATTCGCTGATGAAGCCCAGGACAATCACCAGTACCATCAGAAAGCCGGTCACGAAGCGGCGTATCAGCAGCAGCTGCCGCCGCCGGCGCGCGTCGTGAATGTAGCGGTAAGTAGCGCGCCTCCATATCACCGACAGCAAGAACACCACCAGCAGCGCGATGAGAATACCGGCGACGCGTTGCAGCAGCAAGCGCAGCACTCGCCCATACTCGGCGCTGATGGAGTTGCGCCACTCCAGCAAATCGCCGTGGCATTGATCGAGCAGAATCATCTCCTGGCGCAGCGGAACCGCCGCGGCGGAAATCTCCTTGAACTGCGCTGTCAGTTGCTCAAACTCTCGCCGTGTCGCGGCAATCTCCTTGGGATCCGAACTGGGCGGGCGGTTGACGATCTGCTGTCCCTGTTGAATCAGGTTCTTCAGGGAATCGCGCAGCGGCGCATCGACCTTGTCGGCAGTATTGCGCAGGCGCACCGTTTCCGACATCAGCTGATCGATGTCGTGCATGTCGCTCATCTGGCCAAAAAGGAGTGAGGTTTGTCCAAACAGCCCCGAGCTTTGTGCCCGGCTTGACTTCGAGCTCCCCGCGGCGGAACTTTGCCCCTTCTTCGACGATGCCGCGGCGAACACCTCCGGCATCGACTGCTTCAGCTGATTGATCTGCCCGGCCAGTCCGCCACTTCCGTTTTCGTTGTTGCTAGCCACGCTGCCGATCTTCTGCAATGCGTCCTGAATGGTTTTGTCCAAGTCAAGCTGACCTTGCAGCGCGTCGCGTTGCGAGATCAACTGCTGGCGATTCTTGCCACGCGCCGAATCAATTTGCTTGTTCAGATCGTCGATCTGCGACTGCGTTTGCGCGATGTGAGCGCCCGTATCAGCCAGTGCCTTCGCGATGCCATGCTGCTGATCGGGGGGAGTCTGCGGGCCCGCGCCATTGCTTTGTCCGGACTGTTCCTGGGCCAGCGCCGCTTGCGCCAGCGAGGCCTGGAAGGCAAGCTGCAACGCCTGTGTGGCCGCGCTGCGGGCATTATCCAGGTACAGGACATCGCTGGGCTGGCCGGCGGTCACATCCAGGCTCGCGACATGCCGATACCAGCTGATCGCGGCGTTCAAGTGATTCAGAATCCCGTCGCTTACCGTCTGAGGTGATTGCGCAGCCATCATCCACGGCACGGAAAGGAGCAGGATCGCTGCCAGGAGAACAACACTCAGGCTGTACCGCCGTACGCGGCGCCCGTTTTCAAGTCTCGCCAAAA
>JBARGS010000406.1:0-9781 GCA_049798495.1 Candidatus Korobacteraceae bacterium
GCGCAACGCCATCGTTGCCTGCATGCTGGCGGGCATGTGTACCTTCCTTAACGTATATGACACGCAGCCCTTGCTTCCCTACCTGCAGGGTGTATTCCACGCTTCGGCGATCGCCGTGAGCCTGACCGTAAGCGCCACGATTCTGGCGATGGCACTGACCGCTCCCATCACCGGGCTGCTGGCTGAGTCGGTTGGGCGTAAGAAAGTGATTGTGCCTTCGCTGTACGCGATCACCGCGCCGACGCTGCTAGCAGCCACCTCGCGGAATCTGCATGAACTCATCTTCTGGCGGTTTATGCAAGGCGTGTTCGTCCCAGGTGTGATCGTCGTCATCATGGCCTACATCAACGAGGAGTTTCCGCGTCGACAGGTGGGCCGGGCGATGTCAGCCTACATCGCCGGGACGGTGCTGGGCGGATTTCTAGGGCGCTACATCTCCGGCGTCGTCTCGCATCATTATTCGTGGCGGGACGCGTTCGTCGCGATTGGGGTCGTCAACCTCGTGGGAGCGATCGTCGTGCAGCGTTCCTTGCCTCGTGCGAAGAACTTCGTGCGCGCAGCCAGCGTTGCGCATTCCGTCTCTGAGGGATTGCAGCATCTCCGAAATCCGCGACTGCTGGCCGTCTTCGGCATGGGATTCGCGGCCCTGTTCTGTCTGGTGGGAACGTTTACCTACGCCAACTTCTATCTCGCCAACCCGCCCTATCATTTGAACCCGGAGCAGTTGGGAAGCGTGTTCTTCGTGTATCTGCTGGGATTGGTTGTGACGCCGATGTCGGGACGCTGGCTCGATCGCTACGGCGTCAGGGCAACTTCGGCGATTGCGGTGGCGTTTACCTCGGTGGGGTTACTGCTGACGTTGCTGCATTCGCTGTCGATCATCATCGCCGGACTGGCGCTGGCCTCGTCGGGAGTATTCATTTATCAAGCAGTGGGAACGGTGCAGACGGGTATTGTCGCCGGACGAGCGCGATCGTCCGCGGCGGGATTGTACGTGACGCTGTATTACATCGGCGGAAGCCTGGGCGCGATCGTCACCGGCTGGACCTGGTTGGCAGGAGGCTGGCCGCCGTGTGTGTTCCTGCTGATGGGGGTTTCAGGATTGGCGCTGGTGATGGCGTTCGTGAGCAGTGGGAAGGAAGCTGTCAGCTCTCAGCCATCAGCTAAGTGCGAAGGGCGGCATCGCTGCCGCCCTTCTAGCCACTAATCACTATCCACTAACCACTGCTTTTACGTTCCTTCGTTCCAGCTGGCCAGGTACTCTTCCTGCTCCGGAGTCAGGCGATCGATCTTGATGCCCATCGATTCCAGCTTCAGCTTGGCGACCCGCTTGTCGAGATCTTCCGGAACCACGTAAACCTTCTTTTCCAGCGAGCTGTGGTTCTTCACCAGATACTCGAGCGAGAGCGCCTGGTCGGCAAAGCTCATGTCCATCACCGACGCGGGATGGCCTTCGGCGGCAGCAAGATTGATGAGGCGGCCTTCGCCCAGCAGATTGATCTTGCGGCCGTCCTTCATCGAGTACTCCTCGACAAAGTTGCGCGTGGTGCGCTTCGACGACGACATGGTCTCCAGCGCCGGGATATCGATCTCGACGTTGAAGTGTCCGGAGTTGGAGACGATCGCACCATCCTTCATCGCCTCGAAGTGTTCCTTGCGCAGCACGCTCTTGTTGCCAGTAACGGTGCAGAAAACGTCGCCCAGTTTGGCAGCTTCGTCCATGCTCATCACGCGGAAGCCATCCATCACCGCCTCAATTGCCTTCGTGGGATCGATCTCGGTAATGATGACCTCAGCGCCTAGTCCACGCGCACGGCTCGCGAGTCCGCGTCCGCACCAGCCGTAGCCGGCGACGACAAACTTCGATCCCGCCAGCAGGAAGTTGGTGGCGCGCACGATGCCGTCGATGGTCGACTGGCCGGTACCATAGCGATTGTCGAAGAGATGCTTGGTGTCGGCATCGTTGACCGCGATGATGGGATAGCGCAGCACGCCCTGTTTCGCCATAGCGCGCAGGCGGATGATGCCGGTAGTCGTCTCTTCGGTGCCGGCGATGACGCCGTCGAGCACGTCAGTGCGCTTGGTCAGCGCGGTCGTGACCAGATCGGCGCCGTCGTCCATCGTGATGTGCGGCTTGTGATCGAGCGCGGACATGATGTGCTGGTAGTAGGTATCGTTGTCCTCGCCCTTGATGGCGTAGACGGGAATGTTGTAGTCGCGCACCAGGCAGGCGGCAACGTCATCCTGGGTGGAGAGCGGATTGGAGGCGCACAGCACGACATCGGCGCCGCCGTCGCGCAGGGTGATGGCCAGGTTGGCGGTCTCGGCAGTCACATGCAGGCAGGCCGAAACCCGGATGCCCTTGAGCGGTTGGTTCTTGATGAAGTCCTTGCGGATGATCTGCAGAACCTTCATCGACTGGTTGGCCCAGTCAATACGCTTCTTGCCCATGTCGGCAAGAGCGAGGTTGGCAACATCGCCGGCGGCGCGGACGGGTGTAGTGGACATAGTCTCCCTGTAAGAAAAGTTTCGAGTGTCGAGTTTCAAGTTTCGAGCGACAGGCTGCTCAGCAGACGCTCTCGAGCAGGCTAGCGATCAAGAATCATAGCCCGCGAAAGTTCCAGGCTCCAAGAATCACAGGCTGCAATCCCATGCTCCTTGTGCATTGCGCCTTGTATCAGGGCACGGCTTGAAGCCGTGCCGACAAGACGCAAACTCTAGCGGGCTTTAGCCCCTGCAGCGGCTAAAGCCGCGATTCTGGTAGTTCAGCTACGGCACGACTAAAAGCTTGCCCTGAGCGAAGCCGAAGGGTCGCGCCCTGATACGAACCAGAGCTGCACTGACGCCCTGCTCTACTTGGCTGCCTGCGCGCTCTTCTGCACGGTCGCACCTGCCAGCCCGGCTTGCTCGCGCAGCGCGGCAGCCTTGTCTGTCAGCTCCCAGGTGAAGTCGGGATCGTTACGGCCAAAGTGTCCGTAGGCCGCGGTCTTGCGATAGATCGGACGGCGCAGGTTCAGCGCCTCCATGATGCCCTTGGGCGTCAGCTTGAAATTCGCCCGCACCAGATCAGCAATCTTCTTTTCGTCAACCTTTGCGGTGTCGAAGGTATCAATTCGCACGCTGACCGGTTCGGCCACGCCGATGGCATAGGCGAGCTGCACTTCGCAGCGATCGGCCAGTCCCGCCGCGACAACGTTCTTGGCAATGTGACGCGCCATGTAGCAAGCCGAGCGATCGACCTTCGTCGGATCCTTGCCGCTGAAAGCGCCGCCGCCGTGACGGCCCATGCCGCCGTAGGTGTCGACAATAATCTTGCGTCCGGTCAGTCCGGTATCGCCCATGGGACCGCCGATAACGAAGCGTCCAGTGGGATTGATGTGGTACTTGGTGTCCTCATCGAGCATCTCCGCCGGCAGCGCAGCCTGAATCACGTGCTTCAGAATGTCGGCGCGCAAGTCCTCGTTGGAGACCGTCTCCGAGTGCTGCGAGGAAATGACAACCGCATCGATGCGGACCGGCTTGTGGTTCTCGTCGTACTCGACTGTGACTTGGGATTTGCCGTCGGGCCGGAGATAAGGAAGGGTGCCGTTCTTGCGGACTTCAGTAAGACGCTCGCACAACTTATGCGCCAGGAAAATCGGCGTCGGCATGTATTCGGCGTTTTCGTTGGTGGCGTAGCCGAACATCATGCCCTGATCGCCGGCGCCCCCCGTATCGACACCCATGGCGATGTCACCGGACTGCTTGTTGATGCTGGAGATCACGGCGCAGGTATTGGAGTCGAAGCCGTAGAGGGCGTTGTCGTAGCCAATGGAGGCGACGACGCCGCGTACCAGCGTCTGGAAATCGACATAAGCCTTGGTGGTGATTTCGCCGGCGATCACGACCAGGCCGGTTGCGGTCAGGGTCTCGCAGGCCACGCGGCTATAAGGATCTTCCTTCAGGCAGGCATCGAGGATCGCGTCGGAAATCTGGTCGGCGATCTTATCGGGGTGACCTTCGGTCACCGACTCGGAGGTAAACAGATAGCGATTCTTGGACAAAGTTGAGCACTCCTTTTTATGGTCCGCCGGTCGCGGGCGACTGAAACCACATCAGCTGGACACAGTAATAGTGCAGGTTGGTTGGAACCTATTGAGAGGATAACGAACAACCGGCAAACTCCCAATATTTTACGGCTAAAGGGGTGGTTTCGGCCAGCTAAAGGTGCGAAATCGTCATTGAAAATGTTGCCAAAGTGGGAGCTTTCCGTGGAAAACTGCTACTTCAACGCCGAACGAATGGCGATGAGTTGATCGAGGACGCCAGGCAGCAGCTTCAGATCGAGTGCGTTCGCGCCGTCGGACTTGGCTTGCGCGGGATTGTCGTGAACCTCGAGGAAGATGCCGTCCACACCTGCGGCAACCGCAGCTCGCGCCAGCAGAGGAATAAATTCGGGCTGGCCACCACTCGCTACAGGATTGTTGTCGCCGTTGTTGCCGCCGGCCGAGGGGAGCTGCACGGAATGGGTTCCATCGAAAACCACGGGCGCGAACTGGCGCATAATGGCCAGCGAGCGCATGTCGACGACGAGGTTGTTATAACCGAAACTGCTGCCGCGCTCGGTGAGAAACACGCGCTCGCCGCCCGCTTCGCGAACTTTCTCCACCGCGTGGCGCATGTCCCAGGGCGAGACAAACTGTCCCTTCTTGATGTTGACAACGCAGCCGCTCTTCCCTGCTGCCACCAACAGGTCGGTCTGTCGGCAGAGAAAAGCGGGGATTTGAATGACATCGACGACTTCGGCCACAGGCGCGACGTCGGCCACTTCATGCACATCGGTCAGCACCGGGACGTTTGCTGTCTCGCGAACCTTCCGCAGAATGCGCAGCCCCTCGTCCAGGCCCGGCCCGCGGAAGCTGCGGATCGAAGTCCGGTTCGCCTTGTCGTAGGAAGCCTTGAAGATGTACGGCAGCTTCTTCTGCCACGCGATGGCCGAAATCGCCTCCGCGATCTTGAGCGCGTGCGCTTCGCTCTCGATCACGCATGGGCCGGCGATCAGGAACAGTTCTCCACTGCCTATCGTTACGTCGCCGACTTGGAAGGGTGAGTTCAATCGTAGATATGCACTGGCTCGGTTGACATCCTCATGTGCCGCCCCTGAAGGGGCTCAGATTGGATAATCGACGCCACCCAGGACTCCGCCTGCGGCTGCGTCCTGGGCTATCTTATCGCCGTCCCGCAAGCGGGACTCGATTTTCGTCGCTCGAATTTTCTCAGCCAACCACCGCAGGTACGAAACCCAAAGTAACGATGTCAACCGAGCCATCTGCACTAATGGGTCGAAGCCGCGGTACTCGCTTGCGCTGTCTTCTCCCGCATGTCCACCACCTTCGTACTTGAGGGAAGCACAAAGAGCCGCGCATCCGGCTCGCCAAGACTCAGGCTGCTGACGGTGAAGATCTGATCGCCATGCAGCGGATCAAAGCGACTCACTTCCAAGTTGATCCCCAGCTTCGGCGAATACCAGAATTCCTTGGTGAAATCGATAGGTGCGGTATTACCGGCGGTGCCCTCACCAAGCGTCACCGTTTCGCGAGTGCCGATGACTTCTACACCAAACATGGTTTTCGTCCCCAGCCTGGCGCGGCTCAGATAGCGTTTGCCGTTGTCGAACGCTCCCACAGGCTGGACCGCCTCCGACACGGGGACGTTGTAGTCCCTAAGCTCACACCGGCTGAGCGAAGGATCGCAAAAGTACTTGGTGTGGTTTATCGGACTGCTGATCTCGATGCGGAAGACGCGCGATTCCTGCGTTCCACCGTCGGGCACCAGCGTGCGCCGTTCCTGATAAATGCGTCCCTGAGCGTCGCGAATGATGAGACGGTGATTCCTGACCGTCTTGGAGCTGCCGTCCGGCAGGTGCTTCGTCCATTCGGTATCGAGATTTGCTTGAAATGGAGCGCCCGCAAGCGGCGAGATGAAGATGCTCACGATCATCTCTCTTGCGTTGCCGTCCGGGGCGTGTAGGGCATCCTCCGCACTTTGGGCTTGCAGCAACAAGTTGGTCAGCATGCAAGTCGAGGCCAAAAGCGGCAGCAAGAAAAATCTGCGCATACGCATCCTCACCACAGTGCATTCTGCCAGAAAACCGGCTGGCGTGCAGCTTCATACCCGAACTTCCCGGTTGTTCTTCGATTGGCCAAGAACGAAGTCAGTAGTACGGATTAGGACTTTATTCTTAAATACTTCTGTCCCTCATAAAACCTTGGACGCTGAGACGAGCATCTCATAAAAGTGTTAAGGTGGTGAGCATGTTCGGCTGTGCGATCACCCTCCACATACGACTTGAAAAAAAAGCAGAGCTGCTTCAGAAAATGTCGAACCAAATTGTACCAGCCCTGAACCAGGCAGCGGGCGCACACGAATTGGTGGTCCTTCAGGACGACATCGAGCTGGACAGATTCCTGATCTTGACGCTATGGGAGACTCGCGAAGAGGCCGAGCTCTATCGTGTTACCGGTTACAACACGACCAAATCGATTCTTGAGCCCTATCTCACTTTGCCGCCGATGGTGCGCACGTACAAGGTTGACGATACGGTCACCGGAACTTTAGGGATGCCACGGCTAGACGGGATGTATCGGGCCAGCTAGGCACCCTCAACATTCTCTATCGACGCTGAACGGCGAAGCTAGCGTTTCACCTTTTCTGGCCGGAGGAACATTTCCACCTCGGCTTCCTGGCGACTCTGGTCGCGACCCACACGATTCTCATACGAGGCCTTGACGAATCCCGAGAATAGCGGGTGTGGCTCCAGCGGCTTCGACTTGAATTCCGGATGGAACTGACATCCAAGAAAGAAGGGATGTCCCGGGATCTCGACGATTTCGACATAGGTTCCATCTGGCGTGGCGCCGCTGATGCGCAGCCCACCCGCGGTGAGCGGAGCTTCATATTCGCGATTGAACTCGTAGCGGTGACGATGGCGCTCGCTGATCTCGCTTTGTCCATAAGCCGCATGCGCCAGTGAACCCGGCTCCAGCTTGCAGGTCCATGCTCCTAAACGCATCGTGCCACCAAGCTCTTCCACGCCGCGCAACTCGCGCAGCTTGTAAATCACCCGGTGAGGCGTGGCGGGATCGAATTCGCTGGAGTTCGCCTGATCCAGTCCGCAGACATTGCGGGCGAATTCAATGCATGCCGTTTGCATTCCAAGGCAAATACCGAAGAATGGCACCTTGTTCTCGCGAGCGTATTGAATGCCCTTCAGCATTCCTTCGATGCCGCGCTTGCCGAAGCCGCCGGGTACCAGGATTCCGTCAACGTGCTCCAACTGTGATTGCACGCTCTGATCTTTCTGTTCCAGACCTTCAGCCTCGATCCAGTTCACATTGAGCTTCAGATTGTGGGCGAGCGCGCCGTGCACCAGCGCTTCCTTCAGCGACTTGTACGAGTCTTCGTACTCGACGTACTTGCCGACGATGCCGATCGTGACCTCGTCCTTCGGGTTGTAGACGCGATGAACGAGTTCCTCCCAGCGGCTCAGATCGGGCTCGCGCGTCTCGATGCGCAGATAGCGCAGGGCCAGCTTGTCGACCTGCTCACGAGCGAAGACCAGCGGAACTTCGTAGATCGAGGCAACGTCCTTGGCGGTGATGACCGCCTCGTTCTCAACGTTGCAGAAGAGCGCGATCTTCCCCTTGATGTCCTTCGATAGGAATCGGTCGGTACGGCACAGCAGGATGTCGGGCTGGATTCCGACGCTCAGCAACTCCTTCACCGAGTGTTGCGTGGGCTTGGTCTTCAGTTCCCCGGCGGCGGCGATATACGGCACCAGCGTGACGTGAACGAAAAGCGTATTCTCGCGTCCCAGTTCCTGGCGCATCTGGCGGATGGCTTCAATGAACGGCAGCGACTCAATGTCTCCCACGGTGCCGCCGATCTCGACAATCGCCAGGTCGACATCCTGGGCGACCTTCCTCATCGCGGCCTTGATCTCGTTGGTGACGTGAGGAATCACCTGCACGGTCTTGCCCAGATAGTCGCCGCGTCGCTCCTTGGCGATGATGGCTTCGTAGATGCGTCCCGTGGTCCAGTTATTGTCGCGAGTCAGCTTACTGTGAGTAAAGCGCTCATAATGGCCCAGGTCGAGATCGGTTTCGGCGCCGTCGTCGGTCACAAAGACCTCGCCATGCTGGAACGGCGACATGGTGCCGGGGTCGACATTCAGATACGGGTCAAACTTCATCATGTTGACCCGCAACCCGCGGCTCTCAAGCAGGCATCCGATGGATGCCGCTGCAAGGCCCTTGCCTAAGCTGGACACAACTCCACCCGTCACAAAGACGTACTTTGCCGACATCGATGCAACCTCACTTTTTAGTTGTTGTGGTTGGACGTACCTGGTGGGCACAATCAAGTATGGCAGAGTTCGGAGCGTGAAGGAAACGGAAAAATGGAGCGGCTTGAGGAAAAGCGCGTCGTAATTCTGTTCTAAGCGGCTGTTTTTATTGCCGTTGGGCCGGCGTCAAACCGGAATGGATGTAGACTGCGTGTGGCGGGAATGAGGCGGCCATGGCGGAACGAATTTCGGTACTGAAAGCTGACATTACCACTCTGGCGGTGGATGCAATTGTGAACGCGGCCAATACAACGCTGCTGGGCGGGGGCGGAGTGGATGGGGCAATCCATCGGGCCGCCGGACCGGAACTGTACGAGGAGTGCGCCAAGCTGGGAGGTTGCGTCACCGGCAAGGCCAAGCTGACCCGCGGCTATAAGCTGCCGGCGAAATACGTGATCCACACGGTGGGGCCAGTATGGACCGGCGGCGACCGCGGCGAGCCGGAGCTGCTGGCTAGCTGTTACAGGTCAGTTTTCAAGGTTGCGCGCGAACACGGGGTGCGGAGCATCGCCATTCCCGCGATCAGCTGCGGTGTGTATCGATTTCCGGTAGACCGGGCCGTGGAGATCGCTGTGCGGGAGACTAAGGCGGAGCTGGAGCAGAACAAGTGGATCGAGAAGCTGATCTTTGTTTGCTTTGGGGATGAGGTTTACGCCAGCTACCGGCAGGTTCTGAATGCGGCCGTGAAGTAAGGGGCGCGCGTCAAGACTAAGCACGCCGCTGTCTAAGCGTTCCTGTTATCCCACCCTTGCAGCGAAATGCACTGCAAGGGTGGGGCACCCAAATCTATCACTGAATTGGAGAACAAGCTTTCCGGGTCCGAGAATCTGGAAACCGGGGCACCCGATTCTGAGTTGGTAGAGTTTACTCTTGCTAAAAATTCAGCGTGATTTTTGCCGTCATGGCGCGCGGCGTGACGTAGTGCGTGCCACTGAAGGTGGAGAGGAAGTTGTACAGCGCGTACTTGTTGGTTACGTTGATCGCCGTCAGATCCAGGTCGACCTTGTAGCGCTCTTTGTGGAAGATGTTCTCTTGGCCGACGGATAGATCGAAGAGATTGCGAGGGGCAATGCGTGGCGGGTTCTTGTCGTCGTTTTCAGTTCCGGGCGCGGGGATACTGACGAGGGACGACGAAAACTGTGATGGTGCGCAGGATTGAAATCCTGCCGTGTGGGTGGCGGCAACTCCGTTGCAGATGAGGCCAGCCTGGGCTTGCTGATCGAAGGTGAGACCGCTGAGATCGACCGGGGTTGCGGAGTCGACTGCGAACGGAACCGAACCGGCTACCAGCCCGGAATCGTAGCGCCAGTTGCCGCCGGCCCAGGGGCCGCGCTTTCCGATTTGATATTGCAGGTGAGTGGTTTGGTTGAACTTCTCGTCATGGTCGATGCGGAAGGG
>JBARGS010000407.1:0-34165 GCA_049798495.1 Candidatus Korobacteraceae bacterium
ACGGCGCCTATGGCCATGGTTCGGTCTTCAAACTCACACCAGGCGAAGGTGGCTGGACCTACACTTCGCTGCACGACTTCACCGGCGGACAAGACGGCACCAATCCCATTAGCACCCTGATTTTCGATGCCAGTGGCAACCTGTATGGCACGGCTTCGGGTGGCGGCGCCTATCGTGGCGGGGTCATCTTCCAAATCGCGCCGTAGCCAGCGGGCTAGTTCGATGTCAGAATTAGCCCGCCACGTTTTTGGAGTCGAGAGTCAGAATTGCGGCGCCTGCTTCGGCAGGTCGGGGGAACTGATGCCTTCGCAGGTAGCGTTGTCTACCGAGAGATTGCCGTTGGCATCGAGCTTCACCGTCCAGACCGTATCGTAGTCACTGCTCGCCCAATCTCCGACCGTCTGGCCGCTGTGGTAGCTGGTGAGCAGAGCATTCACGGTTGTCGGAATGTGGTCGTGCTCCCATCCCACCAGCAAGCTTTCATTGGAGAACGTTCCGCCAGTAAAGAAGAAGTCGCTGGCCACGGTGGCCAGTTGCGGCGGAGACTGAGCCATCATCTCGAAGCTTGCGGCCAGTTTATACGGCAGGTTGTTCGCGATGGCGTAGGGCAACACCGTCAGGTTAGTTCTGACATAGGACCAGGTATTGACACCGGCCGGGTCCCAAGCGCCGGTAAGAGCCTGCGCCGGATCGATGGAATAAACCTGAGTGGGCTGGATCTTCCCTCGCAAAGCATTGGGAATATCGAGCGCTCGCCATTGTCCGGCGGCAACAAAGTTCCCGTCCTCGAAGTAGGAAACGGGATGCGCTTCCGCATGGCGGACGAAGTATACGGTTTCATTGACGTTGGTTCCCGCCGGCACAACTGCACCGCCGCTGCCGCCGGTCACTTGAACGTGGAAGGTTGGCTTCACGCAGGCTGCGCTGACAATGCCGCCCGAGGGCAACGCCGGATAGGTAGATGCCGGGTTCAGATTGCTGTTGTAGATGACCAGAGTGGCGCTGCCCGAAGGCGCGATCGAGATGGCGTAAACGTAGTTAGGTCCAGCGTAGGTTGCCGGAACGCTCAGGTCCAGCCCTTCCTGGTCATTGATTTTGGTCAGCAGAGAACTGACAGTTTCCCATGGGGCGGAGAAAACATAGAAGCCGGCAGCGTTGGTGTGGATAAGGCCGCTCACCAGAGCTTCGTTGGCGCCATTGTGGTCGGTGAAGTCGAGTCCCTGGCAGCTCTCACAAGCTAGAAGTGGCGCAGCAACCCCGTCCGGCACGTAGGATCCGTAGCTGACATTGATGGGGAAACTGTAGTCCGGATAAGGAGTGTACCCCGGACCGGACATGGTGACACGATTCAGCGCCGCGAATTGCTGCATGGTGGTAAGACCGACCATGTCTGGATAGTCATTGATGGTCTGCAAATGCGTCATGGGTTCCAGCGCGTAAATGGCGGTTACATTCTGCGAGCCCAGTACCTGCGTTTGCAGAAAGCTGCCCATTAGCAGCGATCGCTGCAAGCCCTGGCTGGTGAGATTCGCCGTAGTTGGGTTCACGTCACCGGCCGCGTTGTATGCCAGATCCTCACTGACAACGAAAACGAGATTAATATTGCTCGCGCTCAAGGGACCGGGTGCCGGCGCTGGAGGAACGGGTTGTGCTGAACCGCCGCATCCGGCAAGCAGGGCAAGCGCAAAGAGTGGGACCAAAATTATAGGGGTATTTTTTGCCATGTTCAGAGGATCTCTCCCACGACCATTTCATCCGCTGTAGCGAAATCTGACAGTGACGTGAGCGAAAAAGAGGTATAGAAACGCGGCAGGCTTTCACGAACGGGTAGCTTCCCATTGCGGGAAGAGGATCGGTTCAGGCGATCAAGCCGCACTGGCACCATTCGCCTCTTCCCAGCTTGCCTTGTGCAGACGTACAGTAAAGATGATGGAACTGCGCAAAGATCCCATCACGCGCTCGTGGGTTATCTGCGGCGACGAGCCGGAGGCTGGCTCCTCGGCCGATTCGTTCTGTCCGTTTTGCCCCGAGTCTGGTCTGCCGTTGCAGGTGATCGCAACGTCGCCTACGGTGAATGGCAGTCCGTGGTCGGCGAGGGCGGTGGTGCATCCGCGGCCACTGTACGGGATCGATGGCGAGCCCGGGCGCTCTGGCAATGGGCTGTATGACAAGATGCGGCCGGTCGGCGCGCATGAGGTCATCGTGGAGAACGCGCGCCATGATCGACACCTGTGGAATGCCGAGGACCGCGAGATCGAAGAGTACCTGGCGCTCTGTGGAGAGCGGATTCAGGATCTGAAGGGCGACACCCGCTTCAAGTACATCAGCGTGTTTAAGAATTACGGCAGCATGTCGGGCCAGGAGTTCGACCATCCGACGTCGGAGATTGTGGCAACGACCTTTGTTCCGCGACGCGTTCTCTACGAACTGCGGGCTGCGCGCCAGCACTATCAGGCAAAAGAGCGCTGCGTATTTTGCGATATCCTGCGGCAGGAGCAGGAACAGAAGCTGCGGGTGATTGAGGTTCGTGGCGACTACATGGCGGGGTGTCCTTATGCCCCGCGAGTGCCATTCGAAACCTGGATCGCTCCGCGCAATCACGAGGCGTATTTCGAACGCAGCGCCGTGAAGTCCGGCGCTATGCGCGACTTTGCGGCACTGCTTCGCCGAACGTTGTTTCGCATTCGTACAATCGCCGATGGCTTTCACATGGTGCTGCACACCTCGCCCAACACTTTGCACCGCTCGGAGACGCTTGGCTTCTGGAAGACGCTCGAGGACGACTATCACTGGCATCTGGAGATCCTGCCGCTTCTCGGCGCCAAGGCTAAGTCGTACACCTTCAAGGAGGTGTACTATTCGCCGGTAAGCTCGGAGACGTCGGCGGCGATCCTGCGAGAGCGGCCGACGGAGTAGGGAGCCATCAGCAATCAGCACTCAGCACGAAAAGCTTCTCAGTAATAGGGGAACGGACGCAATACTTGTTTTTGCCCGTAGACATTGGCGATCAGCCATTCTACAGGCCGCTTGACTTCCTATAGAGCCTCAGCAATTAGCTGAATGCTGATTGCTGACGGCTGATTGCTGACGGCTGACTGCCGAATGCTGACGGCTTGATCTAACTTCTTCCATGACCACCCGCCGCATCAAGGCGTACACCGCGCAGACGGGCTACGTCTATCAGTACTACTTCGTAGGCAAGCGTCCGGCGCTGGAAGGCGATCCTGACGCGCCCGCGACGGAGTACGTCTTCGACGTGACTGCGGATCGCAAGACCATGTTCGCAGTGAGCGTCTTTCTGCCGCCGCAAGCGCCGCAGGCTTGGGCGGCCAGCCGTGGTCGCAGTCTGAGCGAGCCGGAACAGTATGCTGCGGCGAAACTCCGCCTGATGCAAGGCTTCGACGAAATTCCCGACATGCTGAACCAGGGGCGCCGTCTGCGGCTGGACGCCGAAACTCTGGCGACTTTGCTGGAGTCGATCGGGGTCGATTAGGTCAAGACCTGATCCGAGCCGAGTTCACTTAGGCGGAATTTCGCCGTTTCAGAACAGCAGGAGTCGAGCCGGGAACGTGTCCGGGCTGATGTGAACACCTGAAAATTCAAGGTGTAATACAGTTAGGCCCTGTACACCAGCGCCACTTCGACCGATAATCATCCTACTGAGCAGGTGAGATGGCGATGTTCGAAGGAGTGCCGCAGCAAACGGACAGGCAATGGAGCGGGTCGTTTATTGTGTCCTTTGCCGTGCACATTGCCCTCGTCTTGGTAGTTCTATATCGCGCCGCTCCTCTTTTTCTCACCCCTTCCGACGTCGGCCTGGGTATCCCGCATTCTTCGGGATCAGTCTCCATTGTCTACCTCGCTCCGGTTGGACCCGAGCAAGCGCTGCACTCGCCGGAGAAGCCAAGGTTGATAATGCAGGCTGCGCTCCCCAAGAAACCGAAGCCGCCGAAGGTAGAAGCCAAGCCACGCGAGTTGCCGTCCGCCACCGCCGAAAATGCTCCCGAGCAGACCGCACGCGGAGGCTCTTTTTTCGGGCACGTACCTGGTTCGCCGCTTACCGGCGATGAGGTTGTTCCTGCACTGCCCGAGGTCTTTCCTGATCCCCCGGTTACGCGCGACGACTTGCCTGTGGGAGTACAAGGCGACGTGATCGTCGAGGTGACAATCGACCCGCAGGGTAACGTCGTAGAAACGAAGCTGCTTCAGGGGATGGGCTACGGAGTTGAACAGAAGGTCCTGGCGGTACTGCAGCGTTGGCACTTCCGGCCGGCGATGCGCGACGGCATGACCATCGCCTCACAGCATATTGTCCACTTCCATTACCCCAGCTAAGCGCGTGCAGCCGATGTACCCGGTCCATGTGACGTAAGTCACAGGCGGTTGTGACACCCATACTCGGCCTGAAGTTCCCTCCCGCTATACTTAATCCATAGAACGGTTGATACTTAGCCGTCGGTTCGTGGGGTTTATGCCACTCATTTGGCTTCGAGTCGCGGTGGTTTGTTACGGTGTCGGGCTGCTCTACTCTCTGCTCCTGCTGAGCAAGAGAGGCAACCTGCTGGCCAAGGTGGTAGAGCCGGCCGTGGGACTCGGCCTCATCTTTCATTTCGTCTCGCTGGTGGAATCCACCATCCTGATCGGCCACTTGTCGCTGGCTTCGATCCAGTATTCGGAGTCGATGCTGGCGTTTCTGGCGATGGTGGTGTTCTTCGTCTTTTTCGTGAGATACCGCACGATCTCGCCGGGTATCGTCATCTTTCCGATTGTTTTCGTGTTGACCTTTGCTTCCGCCATTGCGCAGAAGCCTGTCGCGCTGACCTCGCCGCTGCTGCGCAACGGTTGGATCTTCGTTCACGTAGTGACGATCTTCATTGGATACGCCGGATTGTTCCTCAGTTTCGGGACCAGCCTGCTGTACCTGACGCAGGAACGCGCTTTGAAGTCCAAGAGCAATGCGGCAGTGCTGGCCTGGCTACCGCCGCTGCAGACGATTGACGACATCGGCTACAAGGCCCTGCTATTCGGCTTCCCCTTCATGACGTTCGGACTGCTAACGGGCTCGGTGCTGTTGATCGAGAAGTTCGGCCCCACGTTTTTTTACGATCCTAAAATCCTCCTGTCTTTCATCATGTGGGCGGTGTACATGCTATTGCTGTACACCCGGTGGAGTTCGGGATGGCGCGGCCGTCGGGCGGCCCTACTGGCTACCTTTGCCTTTGTGATAGCCATCGGCGCCTGGGCCGCCAATAACTTCAGCCGGGTACACAGGTTTATTCCTTCATGAACCTCGTGCTCATTGGAGTGAACCATCAGACCGCACCGGTGGAAGTGCGCGAACAGTTCGCTATTCCCGAGGCGCGGCTGCCGGAGGCGGTGAAGACGCTGGCGTCGTATCCGGGGGTTGAGGAGGGGATGATCGTCTCCACCTGTAACCGGGTGGAATTGCTGGCCCGCACCACGAACGGCACCGCCGACCTGAACGGATTCATGCGGCAGTTCTACGGTTTCGATCCCGGCCCCTACCGTCAATATCTCTACGAATACCACGAGAACGAAGCGGTGCGGCACTTGTTCCGGGTGGCCTCAAGCCTGGACTCGATGGTGGTCGGCGAGCCGCAGATTCTGGGTCAGGTGAAGGAAGCTTACGCCACGGCGCGAGCCGTGGGCGCGGTGAATTCACAACTGGACGCGCTGTTGACGCGGGCTTTCGCCGTTGCCAAGCGAGTGCGGACGGAAACGGCGATCGCAACCTCTGCTGTATCGGTCGCATCGGTCGCAGTCGATCTGGCGCAGAAGATCTTCGGCAACCTGGAAGGCAAGAGCGTTTACCTGGTGGGGGCGGGGAAGATGTGCGAGCTGGCAGCGCGTCATCTGCTGGCGCACGGGGCAAAACAAATCTACGTTGCCAATCGCACCTATGAGCGCGCCGTCGCGCTGGCGAAAAAGTTTAATGGCGAGGCGATTTCCTTCGAGCAGTTATATGAAACGGTTTCCCGCGCCGATATCGTGATCAGTTCCACCGGGGCTCCGCATGCCATCTTCCGTAAAGAACATGGCGAGCGTTTCCTCACCCGCCGGCGCAATCGTCCCATGTTCTTCATCGATATCGCCGTCCCGCGCGACATCGATCCGGAGATGAACAAGCTGGACGGCATCTTCGTGTACGACATCGACGATCTGCAGCAGGTGGTATCGTCGCACGTGGCCGATCGCCGGCTGGAGGCAGACCGCGCCGAAGCCATCGTATCGCTGGAAGTGGAGAAGTTTCAGGCGCGGCTGCAGACGCTCGACGTGGTGCCGACCATAGTCTCGTTGCAGGAACATCTGGAGACGGTTCGACAGGCGGAGATTGATCGCGTGCGCGGGCGACTGGGCGCCATGACGCCCGAGCAGGAATTGGCGGTGGAAGCGCTGACGCGAGGCATCATCAACAAAATCATGCACACACCGATTACTACTCTGAAGAGTGCGGCCCGGGAATCGTCCGAGGCTACAACCGTCATCGACTTGGTGCGCAAGCTATTTGGACTTCGCGATGCCAAAGCTGCCGCAGCCAGAGATGAAACGAACGCCGTGGGCAGCGGCAAGCCGGGAGCGAGGAACTGATGGCGCGCTTGAGAATTGGATCACGCGGATCGCAACTCGCGTTGTGGCAGGCGAATCATGTTTCGGCGCTGCTGCGCGAACGGGGCCATGAGATCGACCTGGAGATCATCAAGACCACGGGCGACAAGATTACCGATGTGGCTCTGGCGCAGGTTGGCACCAAGGGGATGTTCACCAAGGAGATCGAAGATGCGCTGGCGGAAGGCCGCGTCGATCTTGCGGTGCACAGTTTGAAAGATCTGCCGACGGAGTTGCCGCCGGGCTTCGAGCTGGTTGCCATAACCACACGCGTCAATCCGCGCGACGTGTTTCTCTCCGTCAAATATGACAGCGTGCAGACTCTGCCCAAAGCGGCGCGCGTTGGCACTAGCAGCTTGCGGCGACAGGCGCAGTTGAAGGTGGCGCGACCCGATCTGGTGATTCACCCGCTGCGCGGCAATGTCGATACGCGCGTGCGGAAGCTGGAAGAAGGCGAGTACGATGCGATCATCCTGGCGGCTGCGGGCCTGACGAGGCTGGGGAAAACGCAATGGGTGAAAGAAGTGTTATCGGAAGAGTTCATGTGTCCGGCGGCTGGACAGGGAGCCCTGGGAATAGAAATTCGCGCCGGTGATGCCGAGATGCGGAAGCAGCTAGCATTCCTCGACGATGCTGCGGCAAGGGTCGCCACGACTTGCGAACGCGCTTTATTGAACAAGCTGGGTGGCGGATGTCAGGTGCCGATCGGTGCGTTTGCTGAGGTGAAAGACGGCGAGCTCACGTTGACCGCAATCGTGGCGCAGTCGGACGGGTCGGTGCTGTTGCGCGAACAGCAGAGTGGGAGCGATCCCATCAAGCTGGGTGAGCAAGTGGGCGAGACGCTGTTGAGTCGCGGTGCGATTAAGATTTTAGAAGATGTGTATGGCAAGGAGCTGGCCGCGCCGCAACAGCCGTGAGGCAGGTGTCAGCTCTCAGCCGTCAGCTGTCAGTGCGTGAGGCGTCAGTCGTTGGTTCGATGTCTATTCCTTTTCAGTCCATCTTTTGTTGTCATCCTGAGCGGAGGCGTCGCTGGGTTTGCGACGCCGGAGTCGAAGAGCCTGCCCCGAGCGCAGCCGACGGGACCCCTATTGTGGCGATGATCCCGGCTACAAGCAAGAATGTTCCTCTCAGCGGCCGGCGAGTGCTGGTTTCGCGCGCGAAGAAGCAGGCTGGCGCGCTGTCATCAGCGTTGCGGGAGTTGGGCTGCAACGTTCTCGAGATTCCGTTCATCGAGATCCGCAAACCCCGGTCCTGCCAGTCGCTCGACGCATCCTTGCGAAACCTTGCAACTTACGACTGGCTCATCCTGACTAGCGTGAACGGCGTGGAAGCGTTGTTCGAGCGCATGGCGAAGAAAAAGCTCGGAGCCCCCGGCTTGTCCCATCTGAAGATTGCGGCCATCGGCCCGGCAACGAAGAAGGCCATCGAAGATCACGGACTGCGGGTTATGGTGACGCCGAGGGAATATATCGCCGAGTCGGTGGTGAAATCCCTGTATCGGCGAGTGAAAGGGAAGCGGGTGCTGCTGGTGCGGGCTAGAGTCGCGCGCGACGTGATCCCGCGCGAGCTGCGTCAGGCGGGAGCGACCGTTGACGTTGTGGAGGCCTATGAGACGGTTGCGCCCAAGTCATCGGAAAAGCGGCTGCGCGGAGCGCTCACCAATAAGACGCGCCAACTCGATGTGATCACCTTCACCAGTTCGTCGACGGTGAAGAATTTTGTCGCGCTGCTGAGATTGCGTGGGGCAAGGGCAGCTCTCAAGAAGCTGGACGGTCGCGGCGTGCGTAGCGCATCTATTGGGCCGGTGACGTCGGCCACGCTGCGTGAGTTTGGTTTGCCAGTGGACATCGAAGCGAAGGAGTATACGATTCCAGGGTTGGTGACGGCGATTGTGGAGCGGCTGGGAAGCTAAGCCGGGTATTGTCCAGGGGATCAACCGCAGGTCCTTCGACTGCGCTCCCGGCCGATCCGCAAACCAGCGGATCGAAAAGGTGGGCGGGAGCTCCGCTTAGGATGACCAGCGCAGGTGTCTTGCTGAGGGCTGGAAGTTTTCGACTGCACGCGGAAAGCAGGTCCCCTTCGACAAGCTCAGGGCAGGCTCTCCGCTCGGACTAAAGTCCCCGGTCAGGATGACACAGGATTGGTTTGCTAAGAGCTAAAGGCCAAAAGCGAATAGCGAAGAGCGAAGAGCGAACCGCAGTCTTTCCGCTACTCGTACACCGAGCACCCACATCCTGGCGACGGCACGTGCACCTTCAGGAAATCCGACACCCGCTGATACGCATCGATCTGGTTTTCGACGCGCGCGAAGCCGTGGCCCTCATCTTTATAGATTTTCAATTGCACCGTGCCGCCGCGCTTCTTTACCGCGTCGGCGACCTGCTGGGCTTCGCTCGCCGGACAGCGGGGATCGTTGCCGCCCGCCAACAACAGTAGCGGCGCCTTGATCTGCTCGACGAAGTTGATGGGTGAGCGGTCTTCGTACAGCGCCTTGTTCTTCACCGGATCGCCCATCGTTGCCAAGTCGTACTCGCGCAGGCTCGGGTCTTCGTTGGCGATCTCGGTGAACCAGTTGACGAAGGGCACGACGGGCACGGCGGCCGCCCACAGGTCGGGCGCCTTCGTCACCGCCATCATGCTGAGATAGCCACCGTAGCTGCCGCCCATCACGATCAGCTTCTTGGGATCGACGAAGCCGCTCTTTTTGATCCACTCGGCCGCGTCGAGCACATCGTTGAGGTCGCCGCCGCCGGCGTCGCCGAGATTGGCGTCGGTGAACTGCTTGCCGTATCCGGTTGAGCCACGATAGTTGGGCGCGATCACCAGGTAGCCCTGATTGACGATGTATTGGGTGAAACGATTGAAGGAGTCGACCGACTGCGCCGCCGGGCCTCCGTGAATGTAGACGATTGCGGGAAACTTGCCGTTGCGCGGAATATTGTTGGGTACGTAGGCGAAAGCCGAGAGCGTCCACTTTCCATCGCGGCTGGGATAGTGGACAAGATATGGCTGGACCATATCCGTACTGCGCAACCCGCCGACCAGTGCGTGCGTAATCTGTTGCGACTGCTTCGACGCGATGTCATAGACCCAGAGATCGCTGGGAGCGTCTGCCCCATTGTGGTAGTAGAGGAGTTTCGCACCATCGCGCGTGTACGGCAGGGGATTGCCCCCCAGCGAATTGACACCCGGCTTGATCGGAAGCGCCTCGGCGCGGTGTCCCACAATGTCGTAGGAATAAATGTTGGTGCTGCCATCGATGTTAGCAGTCCAGGTTAGTGACTTGCCATCGGGCGAGAACGAGGCTGCATTCAGCTCCCACTTCTCATCAGTCAGCCAATCAATCTTCCCGGTCGCGATGTCGACCAGTGCCACATTGTCGTACCCATTGTGCGCGTCGGAGGTGATGAGCACGGTCTTGCCGTCAGGCGAAATATCAGCTGCCAGGTAGTTGTGCTGGCCTTCGTGCGGCGTCAGGTTGGTGCTCTTGCCGCTGGCGAGATCGACGACGAAGACACTGGCGTCTTTTCCGTTGGCGTGCGATTGCGTGTAGACGATTAACTTGCCATCGCGAGAAAAGATTGGTCCCTCGTTGCTGAGTTCTTTCGGCGTGTCCTTGGTAAGGTGGCGGATGTGTCGCGTGGCGACGTCCATCAGCTCGATCTCGTAGCTGGAGCCAGTCTTGGGCTTGGTGGCGTAGGCGATCGCGCGGCCGTCGGGCGACCATGCGGGCTCGATCTCGGCGGAGTCCGGCGAGATGGTCAGGTTCACCACGTCGCCGGTCTTAGGGGAGACCAGGAAGATGTCCCACTGCTCGTCGCCATCGTGATCGGAGGTATAAGCGATCCAAGTGCCATCGGGCGACCACACCGGCTGCGCCTGCCGCTGGTCGCTGATGGTTAGCTGCGTGGGCCAACCGCCGGTAGAAGGCACGAGCCAGAGATTGTTGCGCCCGCTGATGTTGGAGATGAAGGCCACCTGCTTGCCGTCGGGCGACCACGTCGAGTCGCCGACCTGGCGCGTCATGTAGAGCTTCTCGATGGAGAAGGTCTGCATGTCAGGTACGTTCTTGCTCTCGAGTTTGGTGGGATCGGCGATGGCTTGCGGGGAGGCGAGCGGTTGCTGGGCGAAGGCAGTCAGGGTCATACAAAGAAGAAAGAAGACGAGTTTCAAGTTTCGCGTTTCCAGTTTCGAGCGGTCGAACATGACAGAGCTCTATTGTAGATGGAAAACAGCTGGCGCTATTAGCTCTTAGGCCCCAGCTCTTAGTAGCCCGGAGTAAAATCCTTACCGGAATGGACACTTGCGGGAGATGTCTTCTGAAAGCCGTTTTCTGTATCGTGCCGGCAATGCTGCTTTGCGCTTTCTGCCGCGCCGCTGAGCCGGGATGCCCAGTCAGGGGCTCCGATGAGCATAAGGTGACAATTCAGCAGTATGCGGTGCGTACGATTCGAGGGGAATATCAAGGCTGTCTCGAGGTCCGCAAAGCCGCTGAGGTCATCTACCGAAAGAATGATGCGTCGGCCTATTACATTGGCAACAACATTGAGGGCGGTCCGGGAATTCCGGAGATCAAGCCGGGAACCGACATCACCGGCAGCGGCCAGCCGGAGGTGTTGGTGGGTTCCTGGAGCGGGGGCGCACACTGCTGCTTCGGCTTTCAGGTTCTGCAACTCGGGAAGGAATTTAAGGTGCTGGCGACCCTGGATGCCAAAGATTCGGGTGGCGCACACTTCGAAGACATCAATCATGATGCCAAGTACGAATTCATTGCTGACGATTGGGCTTTCGCCTACTGGCATACCAGCTTCGCTGAGTCTCCGGCGCCTACAGTGATTCTTCGTCCCAAGGCAGAGGAGAACAGCTATGTCGAATATCACCTTGCGTTAGACCTGATGAGCAAGCCCGCTCCCACCCGCGCGCAATTGGACAGCACGATAGCTAGCATCAAGAGCGACGAGGCCTGGGATAAGGATGTTCCTCCCGTTTTGTGGCGAGCCATGCTGGACCTGATCTATACAGGACACCCTGATCTCGCCTGGGAAATATGGGATCAATCCTGGCCCGCGAAGAAGCCAGGGAAGGCTGGTTTTCTAGGCGCATTTTGCGAGCGGCTAAGCACCAGCGATTACTTCTACGATCTATCCGACACGCTGCAGGGTCATCCAGCAGATTGCTTCCTGGGCAACTTCGGGCCGGGCTGAGTTGTCGCTCCCTTCTTATCCCCGCAACACATCCTGCTGCGGAACGACCATGAGCGACGCAGCCCATTCGCCCATGGGACTTGCCCTACCGCATTCGAAACACGGCACTGTAGGAAATTGTGACGCGCAGTTGGGACAGACAGCTTGCGTCTCGAGGATGTCGAACGATGTCCGGCAGTTTGGGCATCGCCACATGCTGCCTAGAGGCGGCTCGGCTTTGCACCACGGGCAGGCGTAGCCATGGCGGCGCGGCAGTTTCGCCATGCGCAACAACAGGACGGATTGCTTCAGCCCTCCCCAGCAGTTCAGCAGGATGAATGCCGCGAGTACCGCAATCCATAACGACCCAGCGCGGAATGCGAAGAAGATCATTGCAGCCACGCCGACGAAGCCGATCAGAGTGGCCACCAACAGACTGCGAGCGCGCCCCAGGACGAACCATAGCAACGAGCGCAGGATCTGCCCGCCATCAAGCGGGTAGATTGGCAGGATGTTAAAGATCAGCAGCGCCGCGTTGATGAGCGAGATGGAGCGCAGCAGCAGGTAGGAGTTGGGATTTTCGAACGGCCAGCCGAGTGATCGGCTCAGCGCTAGAAGCGCCATCAGGACCGGGATGAGAGCGACATTCACCAGCGGCCCGGCGGTAATGCTCCACAAGGTGGCGCCGGGCCGCGGCGGCGGGTTGACGTAGGCGACGCCGCCCAAAGGCCACAGCACGATCTGGTTTGCCGCTCCTCCAACCTGCCGGCAAGCCAGCGCGTGGCCGAACTCGTGGAGGGTGACAATTACAAACAGCGCCAGGTACTCCAGCACGTTCCAGAAGATGGACGAATAGCGTCCGGCACGGCTGTTGATTTCGAACACTGCAACGAGAAACCACGACCAGTGCAGGAAGACATTGATTCCGGCAAAACGAAAGAGGCGGATCGAACCTTGACTACCGGTGGGCATTGAGGAAGTTATAACACGGTGCTGGGCTGTGAAAGTCTTCAGCCCTGCGTGGAACCCTTCGGTTTTCGGACCCCTTTATTGCTTTATGGTGGTTAGCCTGGGGCTGTCGCCGGCGAGCTGCGCTGCAATCTGAGTGACAGCCGCGTTCAGCGCTTGGCCCATCAAAGTCCGCTGGAAGTCGCTGCTGCCGAAATCGACATTGCCGTCGCTGGACCCTCGCCAACCGGCCAATAGTGAGAAACCCTTTTGGGATTCGCCCCTACCCGAGGCCACCGCGACGATTTCATCAGTAGGAATGTTCACCAGGCGCGCCTCGGCCTCTACGATGGCGGCCCTTTTATGTACCGCCTCGTCAGGCATTATTTTCCTGGTAGAACCGCCAAACCGCGTCACATTGCCGATTACGATTCCGTCCACGCCGAGAATCTTGCCGATCCTCACCGCGGACTCGCGATCGGTGCGATCGCTCTTGGAAAACTTCCGCTCGTCCAAGAGTTTGTCCACCGTCTTGGGATCGACGACCGAGTAGCTACCATCCTTCGTCAGTTGGCATACCAGCAGGCCCGCGAAACCCTTACCCACATCGACCTTAAGGCCAAACACACCCTCCACGTCGTTCTGGACCATCGAATCATCGAAGTCAAGAACCGCGATGCGCTTTGGATTCGTGGTTGGCGCGAGCTGGCTGGAAGGGGCGTCGGCTTGCGAGGGCGAAGCAGCACGAAGGGGAGTTGCAAGCGGCGCGTCGAGCGCCACCAGAACCAGCAAAACCGCAATAGCGCCAGCCCACAGCGGCTTCCGTAGCTGCAACAATTGGAAATGAGACTTGCGGGAGAGGCGCAACTCCATGATCGCGACCTCTTCGACGTGACGACATTTCATCGGACGCTATCCGGTGGTCGAGATCGTGGTGTGATTCTTATTCCAGTTTTTCATCTGCTTCTTCTGCGCTTTTAATTGCTTCTTCTGCTGCTTGGTGTATTGCTTGTTGTATTTCTTATAGGACTTCTGTGCGTCTTTCTGCGCCTTAGTCTGCTTGGGAGCGTGGGCGGCTGCCGGCAGCGACAGCGCCAAACCCAGAAAGACGGACAGAATGCAAGCACCGATTCTTTTCACAAACTCACCATACGACTGCCTTCTGGCTGAATTTTACAATGTGTGCCTGCATCGGAGTGACAACAATGCGATACGGGTGTCGTGTTTCTCGTCCTTCCTGGCACAAGTGCCTGAACGGGACCTTGTCGCCTGCCGCATTCCATCGTGGCCCGCGAGCAGCATGGCGGAGTGTCTAACCGGATGATGCCGGCCGCTGATGATGTCACACGATAGGCCCGAACGTATTCCAGAAAGCTGCTGAAATTCGGCTGTTCTTCGCCCCATACTGCTTCCAGGCAAAATTTTTTGCGATGCGCTGCCAGGGCAAGCCCGGCCGATTGTTTCCTCGCATCGGCAAATTATGTTAGAAACCAAACATTCATGGATGTCTTGAAAAAACTCTTCGAACAGCACTTCCGCTCGCCGGCCGAGCGGATACAGGCGCTGCACGGCGGCCTTGGCGGATCGGAACGCAGGATTGTGCGGCTCGCGGACGAGAAGCATGAGGCCATCGGTATTCTGCATGACGTTCGGGAGGAGAACGTCGCCTTCCTTGCGTTTTCCCGCCATTTCCGCCGGCACAATCTGCCGGTGCCGGAAATCTATGCCGAGGATCTCGAGCACGGCGCTTACCTGGAAGAGGACCTCGGGGACACGACTTTGTTTGAGTTTCTCGCAAAACATCGCTCCGGCGAAAACATCGCGCCGAAGGTGGTTGAGGCTTATCGCAAGGTTGTCGCTGCGCTGCCGCGATTTCAGGTCGAGGCTGGCCGCGACTTGAACTACGAGGTTTGTTATCCGCGGGCCTGCTTCGACCGCCAGTCCATCGCATGGGATCTGAATTACTTCAAGTATTACTTTCTCAAGCTCGCGGGCATTCCCTTCAACGAACAAGCGCTGGAAGACGATTTTGGGCGGTTGACAGAAGTTCTGGTGGAGGCGAGGCGCGATTACTTTCTCTATCGGGATTTTCAATCGCGCAATGTCATGTTGCGAGATGGGGAACCATTTTTTCTGGACTATCAGGGAGGCCGCAAGGGCGCTCTGCAATACGACATTGCTTCGCTGCTCTTCGACGCCAAAGCCGATCTGCCCCCTGAACTGCGCTTGGATCTGCTGAATTATTATCTCGACGTGCTGAAGGACTTTGCTCCGGTGGATCGAGATGAGTTTCTGCACTACTACTACCCTTACGTGTATGTGCGCGTGATGCAGGCCCTGGGCGCTTATGGTTTTCGCGGATTCTACGAGCGCAAAGCGCACTTTCTGCAGAGCGTGCCGTATGCGCTGAAGAATGTGCGCTGGCTGCTTCAGCACGCCGAGTTGCCGTTTGCGCCGAGCCTCATGCAGGTTCTTGGACTCGCTGCGGCTTCGGAGAAACTGCAAAGCCCCACGAGCGAAGCGGAAAACCTGGTCGTGCGAATCTTCAGCTTCTCCTTTCATCGCGAATTGCCGAGGGACAACAGCGGGCATGGGGGCGGTTTTGTCTTCGACGCACGAAGCCTGCCGAATCCTGGACGCGAGGAGCGCTATAAGAATCTTACGGGCAGGGAGGCGCCGGTGATTGAATATCTGAACCAGCAGGAATCTGTCCACCAATTTTTCGGCAACGCTATGTCTCTGGTCGATGCCAGCGTGCGGCGGTATCAAGATCGCGGCTTCAAGAGCTTGATGGTCTCTTTCGGCTGCACTGGTGGTCAGCATCGCTCGGTGTACTTGGCTGAGCAACTGGCAAAACATCTGCGCGAACGAAACTCGGTTGACGTTGTGGTGCAGCATCTCGAACTAGAGCGGATGGGCAAATGAAGGCGATGATTCTGGCAGCAGGCCTGGGCACGCGGTTGCGTCCGCTGACCGACGATCGCCCCAAGGCGCTGGTTGAGGTGGCAGGGAGAACGCTGCTGGAAATTACGCTCGGTCGCTTGCGAAGCTTCGGTGTCAGCGAGGTGATTATCAACGTGCATCACTTCGCGGAGATGATCGTCGATTACTTGAAAGCAAATGACAGCTTTGGCATGCGAGTCGAGATTTCGCGCGAGGATGAGTTGCTGGATACTGGTGGAGGGCTGAAGAAGGCCGCCCCTTTTTTTCTTGAGACTGCTGGCGATTCGCAGAGTCCGTTCCTAGTGCACAACGTTGACGTCATCAGCACGATTGATCTCACGCGTATGCTGCATTTCCACGCTGAGAATCAGGCTCTGGCAACGCTGGCGGTTCAGGACCGGGAGAGTTCACGATATCTTCTTTTTGATTCGCATTCACGACTGTGTGGCAGGCGATCGGCGCGTAATCCTAAAGCGGAGATTGTTCGACCCGTCGCACAGGTGGAGCAGCTGGGCTTTTGCGGAATTCATGTTATTTCGCCAAACATTTTTCCCCTCATGAGACAGCAAGGTGCGTTTTCTATTACCGATTTTTACCTGGAGCTCGCCGCGAAGGGCGAGAGAATGGTGGGGTTCCGCGCGGATGAGTATTACTGGCGCGATGCCGGCACCGTTGCCGGCTTGCAACAAGCTGCCGAGGATGTGGACCGGTGGACCCGCGACTAAGGTAGTCCTTCCTAGTCGAGGGAGGTTTCACCACAGAGGCACGGAGAGCACAGAGAATTCTTTGCTCTCGATCCGCGTCAAACGCTGGGAGCATTCGATATCCCCAGGTTCCCGCGCCAGCGCCGACCCAAAAACTCCGTGCCTCTGTGGTGAACTCGATTCGTGACCCGGATCATACCTGTCGCGCAGACGCGGAGCACTATTGCGTGGGATTGCGCGGGAACTTGATGTAGGGGAGGCGAACGTTGTCGATCACGACTTCGTCGGCACGAATTGCCGTCGGGGCTTCGAAGCCGTGGCCCGAATCGGAGGGATCGGTGAGCGTCATCAGCGCGGCTCCGCCGGCGGTCACGAAGTCATCCTGATCGACGCCGTCGCCGCTGACTCCCAGGCCGCCAACCAACACACCGTTGCGATAGAGCGGCAAGCTACCGGGGAAGAAGACAATCCCATTCTGATAGGGATTCTTGGGCTGCGTTCCCTGGGTACACGCATTAGCCGTGTCGTTCACGTACAAGTTGAAAAACGGACCGGGGGGTGTGTTGTCGATTCCTGACGGAAACAACGGCTGAGCGCCGAAGCTGATGGTGCGGTTCGTCACCGCTGTTCCTTCGGGAATGCCTGGTAAGTCGGTCGAGCCGGGCATACTTCCCGCATAGGCGCCCGGGAGTCCTCCGCTGTTGCTGAAGTAAACCACGTTGCGCGATTTGGCGACGGCCACATCGATGCTGAAGATGGTTGCATCCGGCATGCGATAGACGGCAAGCAGGTTGCCATCAAGGTCAGAGACGGCAATCATCATCCGGGCTCTTGAGCCGATGGGAAGGCGGATGGCGGCTCGCGTCTGACTGGCCGTCGCGATTGCACTGTTGACGACGTTCATCACGTCGCCCCGCGTCAGTCCGCCGAAGGCGCTTGCCATCGGGCCGACAAGATACCCATCAGGCGGAGGACCGGGACTGGCCGATGGTCCCACAGAGTAGGAGCCGTTGAAGGACCCAGCAGTTACCCCACTGGGAATTGTCGTCTGATCTACGAATGGCAAGGCGATGCCATTAATCACCACTACTCCCGGAGGGGCCGGAGTGGGGCCGAAGGGGGCCGTGGTTGCTGCCGTGAAGGCAGCATACTCGGCAATCTCCATCGAGTTGGCGAGCGTCGGCGCGGCAACCACTCCCACTCCGCCGACCAGCGTGCCATTTTCAAAAAGAGGCACGCCTCCGGGATTCACCGCAGTGGGATCGCTGTCGTAGATGTTGGCTTTGCCGGTGATGATGCCAAGTCCGGGAGCTCTGCCGTCGATGAGTGTCGCGGGTGGAATTGCCTGTCCCGGCAGATAGGTAGTGTTAAACGAGCAACCGCGATTGGTGTTTTCGATACCGTAGAGCGGTGCGTTGGCGGTGCCCGCCACTCCTGGGGGAAAGTGAATTCCGCTGATGTAGCGCACGGTGCGAGACGACAAGGGCGCCGCGTCGTTGCTGAAGAATGCCCCCGTGCGCGCCAGGGCGACGGCCAAATCGTTTGCGGCGGGCGTGGTTCCGAAGTTGCCGCTACCCGTGGCAGGAGCGCCGTTGGTGGCAAAGACGGCGAGGATGTTTCCCAGCCGATCCGTAACGCCGACGACGATGGGGACGTTGACCGACTGAACCGCGGCGTGGACCACGGCATCCACTTGTGCCGCGGTGAGCGAGGACGTGGCCGGAGCAGGAGGTGCTGGGGGATCGCCGCCAGCGGCCAGGCTCGTTCCGCTGCTGCTGCTGCCACCGCCGCAGGCGAGCGACACTACTAACAGCGCCGAGCAGGCGGATAGCAGCGAGAAATATCGCACACCGGCCTTGCCACTAGGATGCGACATAGTGCCAACTCTGGCACGTCAGCAAAGAGCCGACGCGCGAAGTACGACGCGATTCACTTTTCCTAGAGTCGCCATTATGACGATATTTGCACCGAAGTCAAGCAATGCTTGCTACCGCGCTCGGGTTGTGATACCAAGGATGACCACCTATTCGTTAGCAGGCAACGATTTTACTTCTGGCGGTGAGGATGCTGGGTGCAAGAGCCTCGCTGTTTTGGAAGACGGGGTGCGCTACGGCCGCGTTGGCGTGGAGCTTCGCGATGGCAGGGGGACTGTCGCTGCAACAGCCGCCACCGCCATATTCCAGTAGCTCCTCGGTCGTCGCCTGGCAACGAATTCCAGGCCATGCTCCGGGCAATACCGCTTCTATTCAGGGCATCGTGCGGGACCCACAAGGCCGTTCCCTGGCAGGAGCGAAGATTACGGTAATTCGGTCCGGGACTCCGATCTGCCCGGTGGTCACCAGTCGATCTGCGACGCCAGTGTGCCCGGTGGTCACGGATAGTGAAGGCGTTTTTCGGTTGCTGGACCTGCCGCTGGGAAACTATCAGCTGCGCGCGGAAAAAGATGACTTTGCGCCAGTGGATTTTCCCAGCGCCAAGCTGGATGGCGGCGAACTCCTCACTGTGGAACTGCAGCTGCAACCTACAACCATGGTTGCCGAGCCGGGAAAAGGACAGTCAGGCTTGCCTGGGGCGAGAGGTATAGCTACGGCAGAAGCTCCCCTAGCTTCGGTCTACACGAACCCATTGCAGACGCTGAAGCCGCCGACTCCCTGGCCGGCTACGGCAGTTCCGGGCGAACCGCCTGCCTACGCCAAGAATTTCTCTCCCGATCCGAATCGTTGGGATTGGGATGCAATCACCCCACCGTGGGATCGGTATCGGTATGGCAGTGGTGGCGACTATCCTTATACGAAGTCGCGTTGGTACGATCCCTTCAATCGCAATTTGATCAAGGGTGATAAACCCATCATCGGCCAGAACTGGTTCTTGAATGTTACCGGGACCAGCATCAGTGGGATCGATGTGCGCCGGTTGCCTGTGCCGAGCAGCGTTTCGGCGGAGCAGCCCAACAGCGAAGGTTTCTTTGGCAAGGGCGAGCAGTTCTTCGCTTCGCAGAGCTTCCGGTTTTCCTTCGATCTGTTTCAGGGCGACGCCAGTTTTCGACCTATCGACTTCCGCATTCGCATTACACCCGAGGTGAACCTGAACTTCCTGCAGACCCGCGAGCGTGGGCTGGTCAACGTCAACGTGCAGGATGGAATTAATCGCTTCGATACACATACTGGAATTCAGGAAGCGTTTGTCGAGGCGAAGATTCACGATCTAAGTCCCAATTTTGATTTTGTCTCGGTGCGCGCCGGGATTCAGCAGTTTGTCAGCGATTTTCGCGGCTTTCTCTTCTCAGAGGAGCAGCCGGGGATTCGCGTGTTTGGAAATCTGCGCTCTAATCGTATTAATTACAACCTTGCTTACTTTTATTTCCTGGAAAAAGATACGAATAGCGGGCTGAATACCTTTAACCAGCGGCACCAGCAAGTTTATATCGCCAATGTGTATATTCAGGATTTTCTGACTAAGGGCTACACTACACAATTCAGCTTTCATTACAACCGGGATGATCCCAGCCTGCATTATGACGAGAACGGTTTCCTGGTGCGGCCTTCGCCGATTGGAGATGTTGTCAACGGCAATGTTATCGAGCATGGCATTCGGGCGTACTACCTGGGCTGGACCGGTAATGGCCACATCAAGCGGCTGGATGTGAATCACGCGTTTTATCAGGCACTGGGATATGACACCTTTAACCCTATTGCCGGCAGGCGGGTCGACATCGATGCGCAAATGGGGGCGCTGGAGCTTTCTCTCGATAAGGATTGGGTGCGTTACTACACTTCGTTTTTCTATGCTTCCGGAGATTCCAGTTACAGGTTCGGCCCCACGCGCAGCGGCACAGCGCATGGGTTTGACACTATCGTCGACGATACGAATTTTGCCGGCGGAACCTTCAGCTTTTTCGACCAGCAGGGCATCATGTTGACCAGTACGGGGGTGAATCTGACCAATCCGGCCAGTCTGCTGGCTAGTTTGCGCAGCAATAAGGAGGAAGGTCAGGCGAACTTCGTCAATCCGGGTATTTATATCTTCAATGCGGGCGCCGATTTCAATTTAACGACCAATTTGCGCGGCTTCGCGAATGCGAGCTATCTCAGGTTCGACCGTACGGAGCCGCTGGAAATCCTGCTATTTCAGAATTCAATCCGTCACAGCATTGGAGAAGACATAGGTTTCGGTGTCCGGTACCGTCCGAAGCTAAATGAAAATATCGTAGTTACGGCTGGAACCGCGGCCTTATTCCCGGGAGCAGGACTAGATAATCTCTACAACAGCAAGGTACTGCTCTCGGGATTTGCGACGCTGGCATTGACGTTCTGAACTTAAGTTGACGATGCGACTACCCTCTACAACGCGCTGGACGCGGATTGCGGCGATGACGGCATTCATTTGCGTAACCATGGCCGTGTTCAGTCCCCGGGCTCGGACGGCTACGTCGACGACTACGGGCACGTGCCAGTCGCAACTGCAGGCGCCGCCGCAGGAGATGGGCTCCGGGCTGATGTTGGAGCAAACCCAGCAGGATGTCGATACGAAGTCGCATGGCTGCCTGAGTTGCCACTCGCCAATGGACAGCCCGACCATGCATACCACCAATACCGTTCGGCTGGGATGCACGGATTGCCATGGCGGCGATGCGGATGTTGTCCGCCCGGCGGAAGTGGGGCAAGGTAGTTCGGAATATCAGGAGCTGACCAGGAAGGGACATCCTCAACCGCGATTTCCTGAGAATGCCTGGAACTCCGCCAATCCGGTGCGAGCTTATACCAAGTGGTTGAAAGAGAACGCTGACTATATCAAGTTCATTAATCCTGGCGATTTGCGAGTAGCGCAACAGACTTGTGGACGGTCTGGCTGTCACGTTGCGGAAGTTCGGCGCGCGCAGACCAGCATGATGACGCACGGCGCCATGTTGTGGGGAGCCGCTCTCTATAACAATGGCGCCTTCCCACTGAAGAATCCGCACTTCGGCGAAAGCTATAGCTGCGAGGGAACGCCGCAACGATTGCAGACCTACCCTCCTCCTACGGAAGAAGAGACGCAAAAGAAAGGAGTGCTGCCTTACCTTGAGCCTTTGGAGCGCTGGGAGATTTCGCAGCCAGGAAACGTTTTGCGTGTCTTCGAGCGAGGCGGTGGGGAGAAAGCTGAAATAGGGAACCCGAAGCTCGAGGAAGAAGGCGGCCGTCCCGATGTGAAGTTGAGCGCCCGCGGCTTCGGAACGCAGCTGCGCACCGACCCGACTTTTCTGGGATTGCAAAAGACGCGATTGCTCGATCCACTGCTGTCGTTTCCCGGTACCAACGATCAGCCTGGCGACTACCGGGCCAGCGGCTGTAGCGCCTGCCATGTGGTCTACGCCAACGACCGCGATCCGGCGCACTCAGGCAGTTATGCGACGTACGGCAATATGGGAGAGTCGGCGACCTTGGATCCTACGATTAAGAAAGGTGAGCCGGGACATCCCATCAAGCACCAGTTCACGCGCGCGATCCCGTCCAGCCAGTGCATGGTGTGCCACATGCATCCCGGGACCAACATGGTTGCGACCTACTTCGGGTATACGTGGTGGGACAACGAGATCGATGGCGACAAGATGTATCCTGCCAAGCAGCGCAATCCCAGTCCGAAGGAGCAGCAGCAAATTCAGACTCGGAATCCGGAGCGCACAGCGATCCGGGGTAAGTGGTCGGATGTGAACTTCCTGGAGCAGACCGGCACGCCGGAGTTCAACCAGAAGCTAGACCACACGCAGTTCGCCGACTTCCACAGCCACGGATGGCTTTTCCGCGCAGTGTACAAGCACGACCGCGATGGCCGACTCCTGGACGCCGATGGCAAGGCGGTTGACTTCAATAATCCGGACAAGTTCGCGAAGGCGGTGCACCTGTCGGACATCCATCTGGACAAGGGCATGCACTGCATCGACTGCCACTTTGTTCAGGACAATCATGGTAACGGCAAGTTGTATGGCGAGACGCGCAATGCGATTGAAGTGGATTGCGTGGATTGCCACGGCACGATCGAGAAGCCTGCGAGCTTTGTGACCTCCGGCATCGCTGCGCCCGAAGGCGGTACCCGCCTCGATCTGCTGCGCACGCCGTGGGACGAGAAGCGCTTCTTTCAGTTGGATGGCGCCCTGTATCAGCGCTCCATGCTGGAGAAGGACAAGGTGTGGGAGGTGGTGCAGGTGGTGGACTCCATCACTCCCGGTAATAAGCATTACAACGTGCAGTCGCGGCTGGCGAAAACCATGCAGATGGATAACAGCACGTGGGGCGACGCCAATGCCGATCCCTCGAAGCTGGCGCACACCAACAGTCGCATGACGTGCTACTCGTGTCACAGTTCGTGGGCGCCGACCTGCTATGGCTGCCATCTCTCCATGACCGCCGACCAGAAGATGCCCATGCTGCACAATGAAGGCATCACCACGCGCAACTGGACGTCGTATGACTTCCAGGTGTTGCGTGACGATGTCTACAGCCTGGGAATTGACGGCACGGTCACGGGGCATCGGGTTGCGCCGGTGCGCTCGGCCTGCGCGGTGCTGGTGAGCTCGCAGAACGCCGACCGCGACTGGATCTACTACCAGCAGCAAACCGTCTCGGCGGAAGGCTTCAGCGGGCAGGCCTTCAGCACCTTCGTTCCCCACACCGTTCGCGCCAAGGAGACCAAGCAGTGCACCGACTGCCACGTGGCGCAGGCTGGCGATAACAACGCGTGGATGTCGCAATTGCTGCTGCTGGGTACCAACTTTATGAACTTTATGGGGCGATATATCTATGTCGCCACCGGCAGCAAGGGATATGAAGTTGTCGCAGTGACCGAGCACGACGAGCCGCCGGCGGTGATTGGGAGCGATTTGCAAAAGCTTGCTTATCCTGCCGACTACCAGGAGCACCTCAAGAGCAAACTCCAGTTGAAGGAAACCTACGGCCACGCGGGATCGGAGGTACTGGATGTGCAGGCGCGCGGAGAGTATCTGTACGCGGCGATGGGGAAGGGCGGACTGCGTGTCTACGACATCGCTAACATCGATGACAAAGATTTTTCCGAGCGGACGATAACCGCGCCGGTATCACCGTGGGGACAGCGCTTCTATGTGCCGACGAAATACGCCATGGCGGTGGCTACGCCCACGACGCTGGGAGTAGACCCGCTGCGCACGCACAATAAGGAGAACGAAGAACAGAATATTGCCTTGATCTACGGCTTTCTCTACGTTGCCGACAGGGAAGAAGGCCTGATCGTAATTGGCAATCCGAGCGCCAAGAGCAAGGGCGGACTGGGTGTGGGCACGCTGCTCGACGGCAATCCGTCCAACAATTTTCTCAGGCGGGCCGCGACCTTCAATCCTGGGGGCGCGTTGAAGGGGGCGCGGCGCATCGCCATTGCCGGGACGTATGCCTATGTTCTCTGCGATCGCGGGCTGGTTGTTGTTGACCTCGCCGATCCGTTGCATCCGCAGATGACGGACGAGATCGCCGCGCCGTTCCTGGTGCAGCCGCGTGGAATTGCTGTCCAGTTCCGCTATGCGTTCGTCGTCGATCTCGATGGACTGAAGGTGCTGGACATTACGCATCTCGACCATCCGGTATTGGTTAGCGGAGCGAAAGTGGCGATCGAAGACGCGCGCAATGTGTACGTCGCGCGCACCTATGCGTATGTCTCTGCCGGTAAACAGGGCATCGTAATCGTGAATGTGGAGCGGCCGGAGCATCCCAAGGATCCTCAGGCGTTTAACGCAGGCGGCGTTATGAACGACGTGAATGATGTGAAGATCGGCATGGTCTCGGCAGGAGTGTTTGCTTATGTCGCCGACGGTAAGAATGGGTTGCGGGTGCTGGAATTGGTATCGCCGGCGGACGATCCGTTCTTCTCCGGATTCAGCCCACGGCCAACTCCCAAGCTGATCGCCAGTCGGCATACCGCAGGGCCGGCGCTGGCGATTTCCAAAGGCATCGATCGCGACCGGGCTGTAGATGAGATGGGGAATCAGTTGTCGGTATTCGGCAGACGAGGAGCGCGGCCGTTCAATAAGGACGAGATGAGAAGGCTGTATCTGCGGGATGATCAGCTCTACACAGTGACCGACGGTCCTCCCGGACCAGCGGTATCGATCAATGAAGCGCAGCGTGCATCGGCGGTGCAAACACCCTCCGGCAAATAGAACGCCACACAAATCCCAAGCAACAAATCAGAATGCCTCGGATGAATCTCGCATGGGCATCGCCTCAACCGTGCCGGGGCCGCTGGCATTGCAGCGGCTAGTCTAAAAGCCCAGATATTTAGATCGCTGTTTGTGGCATGACTACCCTAAACAGGCTGTTGAAAAAGTCGGGAAAGCAGGCTCCTCGCGGGCTAAAGCCCGCTCGGAATAACAAAAAATTAACGGCTTATCGGCACGACTGAAGTCGTGCCCTGACACCAAGCCGCTGGAACCCGAGTTTCGGCAGCCTGTAAAGTCGTGCCCTGATACAACCCAAATGCATTTGTTGGATGAGTTCCAGGATCACATTCCGCCAGCCGCTCCGCGCAGTTGTTCGATGGTGAACCTGTTCTTCGGGAACTGCTCTTTTTGCCACTCGTGATATTGGTGGCATTCCGAGCAGCGTCCGGCTGCTGCATCGTGTTCGGGGCCGGCTTCCTGATGGCAGCCGCGGCATGAGGCAATCCCCGGCAGCAGGATGTCGGACGTCTGGCGGCTCTCGCGAGCGCGGGTGTGGCAACTGGTGCAGGTCAACATGCGATGGGCGTCATGGTCGAAGTCGGCATGCTCCAGCCAGCGCATGGGGATGGCGGACTTGGCGACCGCGAGCACCGGACCGGTCCCCTGAATCATCGTGTGACACAGTTTGCAGCCCTTGTCGAAGAGCAGACGGTCAGCAAATTCCACTTGCCAGTTAATCCATTCCTCGCGGGTGCGCGGCTGAGGCGGCATCGGCCTCATGGTGGAGCTGATGATGCGGCTTACCGGCAGCGGCTCCGACAGAGCGCCCGGGTGAGTAGCAAAGTAGTCGGTATATTTCTTGATCAGGAAGGCCTGCACCACTTCCGGCTTGTCGTGGGGAGCGGGCTCATTGAAGCGCTTATCGAATTGCAGATCCTTGACGTGGCAGCCGGCGCACTGCACGGCATACTTTATGGGCGCCATGTAAGCGCGCGGATCCGCCATCCGTGGATCGTCTTCCATTCTCTTGTCATCGGTGGTTGTCTTGCCTGCGTCCGTGACTTCTGAAACCGCCTTGACCTGAGGCATCGCGTAGGGCCACGTGCCTTGCGCCCCAACGGGGCGATGACAGTCATGACAAGTCAGTTGCACCGGGCCATTGGGGCCTTGCAGCAGCTGCACGGGACCATTGGGAGTTATCCGCTTGGGCACCAGATGTGCGTAGTGGTTGAGCTTGACTGTTCCGGGATCGAAACCGCCGGTGCGAAACACGGCAAATTCCGGGTGGTGGTGGTCGAAATCGTGGATGGTTGAGACATACTTTAGCTCGCCGGTGCGAACGTGCAGATTCGTATGACACTGCGCACACGACAAATCCTTGGTGTGCGCCAGCCGCAGCGAGCCTTGGTGCTCGATATGACAGGAGCCGCAGGTGGGTGTGAAGGTTACTTTATTCGGATGGTGCGCCGGCGCGTCATGGCAGCGCAGGCAGGCGTTGTCGTTGACCTCCTTGCGAAAGACTCCAGCCTGGGTGACGTGGCAGACTTCGCACTGTTTGCCGAAGACGGCATGCGACGCTGACAGTGGGCCGCTGCTGTAGACTTTCTGTCCGCTTGCTCTTTGCGATACAAACCAAACGACTGCGATGACGGGAACCGCGATGGAAAGATACAGCCGCCAGCGGCGCAGCGGGTGCAGACTCTTGAAGTACTGCAAGTCGACCCGCTTGGCTACCGACTTGGTTGTGCGTACCCGTCGCGCCATGGTTTCGCCTCAGTAACGTAATGCGATGACAGCGTGTACGGCTCCCAGCAGCAGTAAGGCATAGGAAAGCGGAATGTGTACCAGCAACCAGCCGTGCAGGATGCGATGATAGCGCGCTTGCTGATCCAGTTCGCGCTTCTCTTCGCATATGTTCTCGAGATCCTCGATGGTGGGGTGCAGGTTGGGAGGCACCAGCGCCTTCAATTGGCGGAAAATCCCTTGTGCTCGCAAGCGTTCGGCCAGAGCCAGGCCCCGCGATCCGCCGTGCTCAAGGAACGGCTGCATTTGTTGCCGAAAGAAATTTTGCAGCTCCACGCTCGCTTGCTCGTCCACCTGCAGGCCGGAAGCGACGGTGAGGCCGCCCATCGTGCCCGCACCGGCCGCAGCCGCACGCTGCTCCATGGTGGCGCCGGACAGGCCGCCGGCGAGAGTTGCGCAGGCCTCATCGACCAGCCTGCTCGCCTCAGCCACAAGCTGGGAGCGGACGCGTCCGATCTGCTCGTAGATGGTTTCCATCGGAATGCGCTCGGTGGTGAAGTGCGGCAGGTAATGCTGCAACACGGCGCCGACGATTCCGCTGACGAACACGACCACAAACATCCACATCAGCGCCTTGGTCAGTCCGATGCCGAAGTGAAATCCGGCATGGAAGAGAATTAACGGGAAGCTGAGGGTGCCGAGCCAGAGATGTCCTCGCATCCAAGCCTGCGCGCGGCCCACGCGCCAGACGGGAAACTTCTTGCGCAGACCCAGAGCTCCGGCGAACAGCATGAACGCGGAGCCGATGGAGCCGTACGTAAGACCGAGCGTGCTGCCACCGCTGGCGCCTTGCGCCGAGCTGCGACTGTAAGGAATGTAGACCAGTGTCGCCAACACCAATGCTGCAAGACTACCGATGAACCAGCTGCGGTGGGTGCCGTCGATACGCAAGCCTCATTGCTCCTTCTTTTCCAGAGTTGGTTGTTTGAGCAGGCCGGCAAAGAATATGGGAGGATTGACCCGGTGTGCGGCGTCGTGCGGACACGCATAAACGCAACTGGGCTCGGCGTGGTCCTGGCAAAGGTCGCACGACGTTGCTTTCAGCCTGGTGCCGGCAATCATTCGTCCGGGATGCGAAGGATCGTCCAGCTCCGCCGCGAAGGGGTGCATGTTGATGTTGCCGTACGGGCAATTGTTGGCGCACTGGCCGCAGCCGATGCACCAGTCTTCGATGATGACTTCCAGCGAATTGCGGCGGCGGATGGAGCCGACCGGACAGCCCACCATGCACAGCGGATCGCGACACTGACGGCACGAGGTGGCGACCAGGTACTTGTCGAAGCGCAGACCGTCGCGAATCAGGCGGCTGACGCCGTCGTGTGCATCGGCGCAGGCGCGCACGCACTGATCGCAGCGGGTGCAGCGATCCAGGTCCAGGATGAGCAGACTCTGCGCCTCGAAGAGCCCCTGATTGAGGAACTGGTCGACGGGGACGTTTTCGATCTGGGTTACGCGCTTCCTGTTGGCGTCAATGTGCTCAGCGGCCGCTGCTTCCAGCTTTTCGCGAATGTCGGGGAAGCTGGCCAGCATGCGCTGGAATTCATCGCCGGGAATGCGCACGACTTCCGCATCGTCGACCGCGGTACAGGTCGCGGTTCGCGTCGTATTAGTGAGCAGCGCCATCTCGCCGAAGTACGAACCACGCCCCAAGTAAGCCAGAACTATCTCGCCGCCGGGATGCTGCTGCGAAACCTTCACAAAGCCGAGTCGCACGAGATAGAAGCTGTCGGCAGCATCACCCTGAGTGCAGATGACCTGACCCGGAGTGAGGCGGATCAGCTCGACGCGCTCGCGCAAACCATCGATGAACTCCGGTGTCAGCGACGCCAGCACCGGAACGCTGCGCAGGTGCGACCCGAGAGCGCGCTGCCTGTAGGTGCGGTCCAGTTGTTCGCGGAAGGTCTTGTTGCGCTGCATGATGTCGAGAACGTTGCGCAGCATCTCGAGCATGGTGCAGTCGGTTTTGGCCCGTACCGTCGCGGAGCGGGGGTAGTAACTCATGCAGGTCATCTCACCAAAGAGCTCGCCGGGACCAAGCTGGGCAAGCGGCTTCTCGTAGGAAAGATCAACCGGCGCGTCGATGGGGATAAAGGAACGTGAGACCTCTCCGCTGCGTGCGTGCTGTTTCTGAGGTGTGAGCAGGCTGGTCAACTTGCTGAGGAAGCCATGCGAGCCGCCCTCCGTCTTGACGTGCGCGATGGGGCTGGAGAGATAGACCTCGGCGGTTCCGTCCAGAATGTAGAAGGCGGTGGCTCCGAAATCGCCCTCGCGGCAGATGATTTCACCAGCACGGAAATGGCGCTCCACGATGGCATTGCGGTTGAATTCCAGAAAATTGCTGGAGACGTTCTTGAAGATGGGAAGGCCGATGAGGAATTCCGGATCGACCTGCTTGTCGTCCTCGCCAACGGTCAGCTTGGTTCCGACCACTCCGCGATTGGTCAAAGCGCCAGTTGGACACGACACCATGCACTCGCCACAGGAGACGCAGGAAGACTCTCGCATCGGTAAGTTGTTGTCGAACGCGATGCCCGCCTGATATCCCTTGCCGCGGCGGGCCAGGACCCAGTTGTGGCGAATGGCGTCGCAGCCACGGATACAGCGGTCGCAGAGAATGCAGGCGTCATGGTCTACGGCGATGACCAGGGAAGAATCGTCGTGCCCGCGCGGAGTGCTGCGTTTAGGGAACCGCGAATGCTCGATTCCGGCCTGCGCCGCCAGTCGCTCCAACTCACAACTGCCTACAGGTTCCCGGGCGCAGGGAGTCGGGTGGTCGGCCATCAGCAGCTCCAGCAACGTCCGTCGCACGGCCTGTAAGGGCGGGGTAGTTGTGCTTACCTCCATGCCGGCTTCGGCCTGACGAATGCAGGAAGCGGCATAGACTCTCTGCTTCGGTCCCAAGTCCACCACGCAAACTCGACACACGCCCACGGGGCTTTCGTTTTGCTGGTGACACAATGTGGGAATCGCGATGCCGTTCAGTCGCGCGGCATCGAAGATGGTGGTGCCCTGCGGAACCGAGACGACGTGGCCGTCGATGGTGAGCTGGATTTCCGGTTGCTCGGCCGGTTTGACGGCAGTTCCGTCGCTCATGCCGTCCTCGCTGGCTGACTGAAACAAACATCGCCGGGACAGCGGCGGCGGACCAGGTGGTCTTCTACCACGCTGGGAAAATGTTTGAGGATGGAAGCGATGGGCACGGGGACGACCTGACCCAATCCACAAATTGACGCCAGGCGCATGGCCGTCGAGAGTTCCTCGAGCATCGGCATGTCGTCCTTGGAACTGCGGCCTTCGGTCCACCCCTTCAGCATCTCGACCAGCTTCTGCGAACCCATGCGGCAGGGGACGCACTTGCCGCAAGATTCGTTGCGGTAAAAGCGAGTCGCGTTGAGCGCCATATCCAGCATGCAACGGCCTTCGGCGCATACGACGATGGCGCCCGATCCGACCATCGAGCCGGCCTCAGCAACCTTGTCCCAGTCCAGCGGGAGGCTGGTCTTGGATGCCGGCAAGTATCCCGAAGAAGGGCCGGAGGGCGCGAAGGCCAGAAGCTTCTTGCCATCCTGAATGCCGCCGGCGTACTGGAAGATCAAATCGTCATAGGTTGTGCCCATGGGCACTTCGAAGATTCCCGGGCGGACGACATCGCCGCTGATGCCGACGAACTTCACACCTAGTGAGGCGTTCGTGCCCTGCGACGTGTACCACTTCACGCCTTCTTGTGCGTCCTTTTCGCGCGCCAGGATCGCCGTAGCCAGGCAGAAGGTCTCGACGTTATTGAGGACGGTCGGCTGGTTCCACAGGCCGTTGAGGACGGGGAAGGGCGGCTTATTGCGCGGCTCGGCACGCTTGCCCTCGATAGCTTCCAGCAGAGCGCTCTCTTCGCCACAGATGTAGCCGCCCGGGCTGACAAAGATCTCTAGATCGAAGCCTAACTCGCTGTTGAGGACACGTGGCCCAAGGATTCCGTCGCGGTAACAGCGGTCGATCTCTTCCTGCAGAATGTCGCGGGAATTTTCGTATTCATGACGGATGTAGAGAATGCCCTTTTTCGCGCCGGTCACCAGACCGGCGACGATCATGCCTTCCACCACCAGATGTGGCAGGTTCTCCATGATGAAGCGGTCCTTGATGGTGCCGGGCTCGCTTTCGTCGGCATTACAAACGATGTACTTCGGCGAACTCGGAGCCTTGCGAACCATGTCCCACTTCCTGAACGTGGGGAAGCCGGCGCCGCCCATGCCGCGCAAGCGACACTCCTCAAGCGCATCGATGATCCTGTCCGCGTGACGCTTCTCGACGAAGCGACGTACCACGGCGTACTCACCCAAACCGTTGTAAGGATCGCAGGTTGCCCGCTGACGCTGCCGGCTGACGTGATGCTGCGGCAGCGGTCTTCCCGCTAATGCGTCCCTCACCATGGAGGCCGCCGCTTGACTACCCACCTGGGCGTAGATGTTGTCGTTTACGGAGATGGCGGGTGCATCATCGCATCGGCCGAGGCAGGATACTTCGCGGATGCTGACGTCTTGCGGGTTGGCGCCGCGAAAGGCTCTTTCTAAATCCGACTTCAGCTGGTCGGCGCCACACAGGTGACAGCTCATGTCGGCGCAGACGCGAACATCGACCCGGGGAGGCGGCGTGAGGTGGAAGTGGGGATAAAAGCTGGCAACAGCATGGATCTGGCTGACAGGAGTATTGATGCTGCTGGACAAGGTTTTCAGCTGTTCGGCCGGCAGGTAGCCAAACTCACGCTGTATGGCTCTTAGCTCTTCGAACACGGCAGCGACGCTCCGTTCCCGAGGATTGGTGCCAACCTTTAAGTAGTGCGAGGATGAGAGCGCAAATTTATAGCAAAACGCCTTCGCTGTCCATAGTCGACTTGCGGGGGGGGTGAAGAGAAGTTGTTTCGCAGTCCGACATCAACCGGAATTGAGGTACTTCCGGGGCTACAGAGTCTGCGCGAGAAGCCTGTCGTCCCTACGGGACTCAGGATTTATTTCCCGCTGTACCCAGCACTCCGCCTCCGGCTCCGTGCTGGGCTAAGGTATTCCGCGCCTGCGGCGCTCGTTTTCTGCGCTTTATACACCGCTAGCAAAACGAAGTCGGTTCTCCCGTAACTCTAAAGCCAATCTTGAAGGCGTCTTGTTTGGACGAATAACAGCCTGCCTCGACCGCAGCGGAGTCGTATCCTGATGCAAACCCACCGGTAGATAGGAGAGGAGCGCCCGGCCACAGGAAACGATCCCCACGTACTTACGATTGATTTCTTAAGAGATTCGTCGTATAAACCGTGCACCCTTAAAAATTGTAGAAACGGGCTGTGGAACTGCTACTGAGGGCGGACTATGGCAATCGGCGGGAAAGTTTGCTGGTTAGGGTCTTTGCCGTTTCTGTTTGTGCTGGCGACCCCGGGTTATTGCGCCAATCCGGCGGAGACACCTGTGGCCAGCGCGGGCAAGTACATTGGCCCGGGTGGCTGCGCCGCCAGTAGCTGCCACGGCAGTGTGGTGCCCAAGACCACGACCCGAATTTTTCAGAACGAGTACAGCATCTGGATCACGCAGGACCGTCATGCCAAGGCGTACTCGGTGCTCTACAACGACGTCTCCAAGCACATGTGGGAGATTCTGAACAGGGATTCGGAGTGGGTGAGCAAGGAAAACCCTTCCCACGACAAAGCCCCGTATGAGGCGAAGAAGTGCCTGGATTGCCATGCGCTCTACGTCCCTCAGGACTTGCAGGCGCAGAGCTTCGGCAAGGAAGACGGAGTGAGTTGCGAATCGTGTCATGGGCCGGCCTCGGGATGGTTGGGGCCGCATACGGTTCGCGACTGGCCGCACGAGAAGTCGGTGCAGCTGGGCATGTACGACAACCGCAATCTGATCAAGCGCAGCGAGAAGTGCTTGACCTGCCATTTAGGTACAGCCGAAAAGTATGTCGACCACGAGATGCTTGCTGCCGGCCATCCTGATCTGACCTTCGAACTCAGCTACTTCACTTTCTACATGCCACCGCATTGGAAGATGCCGGAGCCGGGCGCTGATAGCTGGCGCCGGGTGCAAACATGGGGAGTAGGGCAGGCGGTGCAATTGCGCGAATCGCTCTATCGCCTGGTGCGGCGGGCCGAAAGTCCTACGTGGCCGGAGTATGCGGAGCTTGATTGCTTCGCTTGCCACCATAGCCTGACGATGGCAAAGGATAGTTGGCGGCTGACGTACGGCTACGGCGGCCGGCGTCCCGGTAACACGCGCTGGAATGACGCGCGCGTGGTGGTGTTCCGCGACCTGGTCGAGGAGGTGCATCCCGATACCGCCAGGCGGCTAAACGACGAGATGACGCAGCTGGCGCTGCTGATGAACAAACTGAACGGCAACCGGGCGGAGATCGCCGCCACGGCAAAACGGGCTGCGCCACTGGCCGGCGAGCTTGCGATTCAACTCGAAGCGCAGCCCTACGACCCTGCTCTGACGTTGCGCTTGATGCGACGCATCGCGGGCGACAATCAGGCGATTGCGTCCCAGGGCGAGCGGTCGGCGGAACAGGCCGCCATGGCCCTCAGCGATCTTTACTCGGCATATACGCAGAACACCAAAGCTATGAGCCCGGAAGTGGGCACGTCGATCGATGTACTGATTCAGACCTTGCAGCAGAATCAGTCGGCATACTCAGCTCCTCAATTCTCGGCTCAGATGCAGAAAGTAAGCAACGCGCTTGGTCACTGAGCTACGGGCCGAGCCTGGGGAAGCGGTACGGCGCAGTCGAAGAGATCCGGGCTTATGTGATGTTGTGAAGTGTCAGCTTCATGAAAGTTCGTACGTCCAAGAGCGGGGTTCGGAGCAAGCGTCCCGCAGACGCCACGCCGGATGTGCCGCAAACCGCGGAACACCGGCGGTTGGCCGAACCCCACATTGTGGGAGTTCCGGCTTGGCGGAAGTGGGGTCCCTATGTTTGCGAACGCTCATGGGGTTCGGTGCGCGAGGACTACAGCGCCGACGGCAATGCCTGGGATTACTTCTCGCATGACCAGGCGCGCAGCCGGGCCTACCGTTGGGGCGAGGACGGCATTGCGGGCATCTGTGATCGCTACCAGTTGCTGGTGTTTGCCCTGGCCTTCTGGAACGGCAAAGACCCAATCCTGAAAGAGCGGATGTTCGGTCTCACCTGCAACCAGGGCAATCGCGGTGAGGACGTCAAGGAGTACTGGTTCTACCTCGACAATATTCCGACGCACAGTTACATGCGGATGCTCTACAAGTATCCGCAGCGTGAGTTTCCGTACGCGCAGTTAGTCGAGGAAAATCAGCGGCGGCAACACGAACGGGAATTCAAGCTGCTGGATACCGGCGTCTTCGACGACGATCGATATTTCGATATCGTTGTGGAGTATGCGAAGGCGTCGCCGGAAGATATCTGCATCCGCATCGAAGTGTTCAATCGCGGGCCGGAAGCGTCCGCGCTTCACGTATTACCCCATCTTTGGTTTCGCAATACCTGGGCGTGGACCAATCCTCGCGGTGGGGAACCAGTCATAGAAATGGGATCAGGCAAAGGTAAGCACGTCAGCCTGGTGGCGGATGATTCCGCCGGCCCACCCCTGAAAAATCTGCAATTCCCCTATAGTCTCGGCCAGCGTTACCTGTACGGCGACGATGGTGGCGAGCCGCTTTTTACCAACAACGAGACCAATCGCACGCGACTGTTCGGCGAAGGCAATCCAACGCCCTACGTGAAGGACGCATTTCACCGGCACATCATTCACGGCGAGCGATGTGTGAATCCGCAGCGGG
>JBARGS010000408.1:0-2232 GCA_049798495.1 Candidatus Korobacteraceae bacterium
GCGGCCAGCGCCATCAATGCCGCAGGAATTGCGCCCGCGAGGATCACGCCGTTGTCGACCATGGCGATACCGCGAAAAATGAACTCGCCCAGACCGCCTGCGCCAATGGCTGCCGCGATGGTCGCGACTCCGATGGTGATCACGGCAGCAACGCGAATGCCGGAGAGCATCACCGGCAACGCAAGTGGTAATTCAACGCGCCACAGGAGCTGCGACGAGGTAAGGCCCATCGCGACCGCTGCCTCCCGCACTGGCGCGCTGATGCCGGCTATCCCGACATAAGTATTGCGAACGATGGGCAGCAAGGCATAGAGGGCGAGCGCGACGATCGCCAGCCGCTCTGCGCTGGCGCCCAGCCACGGCAGAGGCAGCAGCAATCCGAAGAGCGCCAGGCTGGGGATGGTCTGAATAACATTCGTGCTCCCGAGGATAACCGCCTTCCACTTTGGTTTGCGGGTGAGCAGAATTCCCAGCGGCACGCCGACGCCGATCGCCAACAGCATCGAGATTCCCACCAGCCAAAGATGTTCGGCGGTGAGGGTGGCGACCTCGTGCTTGTGCGTCAGCAGGAAATTCAAGGCTGGTGTTCCATCATTTGCTAGTTGCTAAACAACTGCTGCCCGGCACGAAAAACATCGACATAGGCCTTCACCGCTTTGTCCGTCGCACTCAGAAATTCCTGCGGACGGTACACCCCGCACAGGTGTCCGTCCTGCATCAATGCGATGCGGTCGCCCAGCAGCAGGGCCTCTCCCACATCGTGGGTCACGAAGACGATGGTCTTGCCCAGTTTCTGTTGCAGCTTCTTGAACTCCATCTGGAGCTCGGCCCGGGTAATGGGATCGAGCGCGCCGAAAGGCTCGTCCATCAGCAGAATTGGAGGCTCGGCTGCGAGCGCGCGCGCCAAGCCTACGCGCTGACGCTGCCCGCCGGAGAGTTCGTCGGGATAGCGGTCTCCGAACTCGCCGCTGGGAAGGCCAACCAAGGCGAGAACTTCTTCCACCCGCGAGTCTATCCTCGGTTGCTCCCACTTTTGCAACCCGGGGACGAGAGCCACATTGTCGCGCACTTTGTAATGAGGAAACAGCCCGACATCCTGGATAGCGTAGCCGATGCCGCGGCGCAGCTTGATGGCGTCCCACTGCTGCACGGCAACGCCATCGACGCGCACTTCGCCTTTGGTCGGCGTGAGCAGGCGATTGATCATCTTCAGGCTGGTGGTTTTACCCGATCCGCTGCGGCCCAGCAGCATCAGGGTTTCGCCTCGCTCGACGACGAGGTTCAGACCAGAGAGCAGAGTCTTGCCACCGGGCAATCGAAGCCCGACATCAGCAAACTCGATAGTCGTGCTGGACTGGTTATCCACGATGGCCGTCCGAGGATCGCTACAGCCTATCAGAGTGGCCTGTTGCATGATCGAGATTTACCGAATCCGGAAGTAATGATCTCGCCTTACTTCACATTCTGTTCTTACTAGCATTATAATGTAAGAATGAAGCAGACTTCTTCTCGCGTTAGCACCAAAGGTCAAATCGTGATTCCAGCGGAATTGCGCGCGGCTTTGAAGATCGACCCCGGAACTCAGGTCACGATGCATCGTGCGGGCGATACTATTGTCTTACGTCCAGTAACTGCTGAATTTATTCACAGCCTCCGCGGTGCTTTGGGCAAAGATATCTCGCTAGGAAAAATCCGTGAGCGGGAACACAGGCGAGAGCGATGAACTATGTCCTCGACGCCAGTAGCTTGTTGCGGCTTGTAGATGATGAAGCCGGCGCAGACCGGGTTGAGGACCTCTTGAATCAAGCGCGGGCCGGAAAAACCGAACTGCTGTTGTCGGCGGTCAATTGGGGTGAAATCGTATACATTCTGGCGCGTCCACATATATCCAGTCGATCCCGCCAGATGATAGATAGGCTGCGCGGTCTACCCTTTAGGATTGTCGATGTCGCCGGCTCATCCGCTGAAGAAGCGGCGTGGTTCAAGGAGCGTTTCCAGGTTCCTTATGCTGACGCTTTCGCCGGAGCACTCGCATACAGCCAGAACATCACGCTGATTACAGCCGACTACGATTTCAAGCCCGCCTCCTCGGCTATGAAGGTCGAGTTCTTGCCAGTCAAGTAAACCCAGGATTCAACACTGGGCAAAAACACGAATGCCGGAGCAGATCGCGAGGATCCCTCCGGCAAGAACTTTTGCTCAGCCCTTCTTCGGCGCTGTCAGTTCTACTAT
>JBARGS010000409.1:0-3082 GCA_049798495.1 Candidatus Korobacteraceae bacterium
GATTCGGGCTGCCCGCCATCACTGCGCTAGCGAACTCGCCGTCAATCCGCGGGTTGGTTCAATCCATCCTGGGAGAGGGGTACTTCGCGGTACGGGCAATCCTGTTCAACAAGAATCGCAATGCCAACTGGAAGGTGGCGTGGCATCAGGATGCTGTCGTCCCCGTGAAATTTCGGAGCGAGATGCAAGGTTGGGGTCCTTGGTCGGTCAAGCTAGGCGTGCCTCACGTGCGCCCTCCAGCATCCATTCTGGAGAAGATGGTCACGGTTCGCATTCACCTCGATGATTGTGGAGTGGATAACGGGCCCTTACGGATTCTGCCCGGCACGCACTTGCGGGGTGTTTTGTCCGATGCTGAGATTGAGGCATTGTCGAAGAAAAACGAAATCGTGTGCGCGGTGCAATGTGGCGACGTGGTTTTGATGCGACCCTTGACGGTGCATGCGTCTTCGGCTGCACTCAGTGCTACCAGCCGCAGGATCGTTCACATCGAATTTGCAGTGGACGAGTTAGCCGCTCCAATCCAGTGGCGTCAAAAGGTTTCCCCAACGCTGTCTCGCTGAGGGCGGTGCTTCCTGGCGCGAACCTACATCACAATTGTCCTGACAAAAGTATTACAAACGGAACTCCCTTAAGTTGTTAGTCTGGGATTAGTTCCCGCGCATGCGCGGAGGATGGCACACACCAACTTAGGGGAGACATGGCTCAACAAGAGAAAGTGAAAGACACCAGCATCAACTGGTTTACTACGTCCATCATGATCTTCTTTCATCTGGGCGCAATCGCGGCGCTTTTCATGTTCAGCTGGAAGGCACTTATTGTCGGACTCATACTTTACTGGGTGGCGGGAAGCCTGGGCATCGGCATGGGCTATCATCGCCTGCTGACGCATCGCGGTTACAAATGCCCTAAGTGGCTGGAATATTTTTTGACAGTCTGCGCCACGCTCTCGCTCGAAGGCGGCCCAATTTTCTGGGTGGCCACGCATCGTGTTCATCACCAGCTCACCGACAAGCCTGGCGATCCGCACTCGCCGCGCGACGGCGGATTCTGGGCCCACATGGGCTGGATCTTGACCGGCAAGACCTTCCATAACAAGAGCGCCGATCTGCTGGCCTACGTTCCCGATCTCCGCAAGGACAAATTTCATCTCTGGATCAGCGAATATCATTGGGTGCCAATCACCGTGCTGGGGATCATTATGTTTGCCCTCGGCGGATGGTCGGTGCTGCTGTGGGGAACCTTCCTGCGCACCGTGCTGCTGTTGCACTCCACCTGGTTCGTGAATTCGGCGACGCACATGTGGGGTTCGAAGCGCTTCGCCACGGACGACGACTCGCGGAACCTGTGGTGGGTTGCGTATCTCGCGTTCGGCGAAGGCTGGCACAACAACCATCATGCCCATCCGCAGTCGGCGCGGCATGGTCTGGCCTGGTACGAGCTGGACATGAACTGGTACGGTATCAAGACACTTCAGGCGCTGGGGCTGGCCTGGGATGTGAAGTTGCCCAAGCTGGGCTCGGCGCGCATTAAGCCGGTCGCCAAACCGCAAGCCGAACCGGTGGAAGCTGAGGCGGCAGCAGTGCCTGCCTATAGCGGCGACTAGTCGCGGAATCAATTGTCTTGAACGGGGCGGCGAAGGTGCCGTCCCGTTTGTTTTGTGGCAAAGTCTGTGATAACAGATATTGCTATTATTTGTTTATCAGAAATATCATTCCGCCATGAACGTTTCGCTTACGCCGCAACTGGAAAAGTTGATCGAGCAGAAGGTTCGTGAAGGTAACTACCAGAACGCTAGCGAGGTTGTCCGCGAGGCTCTTCGCCTGTTGGCAGATCGCGACGAGAGACGGTCTTTGGAACTGCAACGCCTTCGCGGAGAGATTCAGCTCGGTCTGGACGATATCCGTCACGGTCGAGTCGCGGGCCTCGACATGAAGCGCATCAAGGCCGAAGCGCGAAAAGAGCTGAGCGGCCGGAAGCTGAAGCGCGTTGGTTAGAGTCAGGTTTCGCTGGCGGCAAAGCGCGACTTAAAGCAAATCTGGAGCTACATCGCCGAGGACAACCTCAAAGCCGCCGACGATCTGCTGGATGAGATCGAATCGGTGCTCGCCCTTCTCGGTCGCCCTCCCCTTCTCGGCCGTGCGCGCGACGACCTGGCCGCCGGAGTGCGGAGCTTCGCGGTAGGCAGCTTTGTTATTTTCTACCTTCCTCGCAGGTACGGGATCACAGTGGTGCGCGTCCTCAGCGGCTACCGGGATATTCCTAAGCTATTTGAGTAACTGCGATTGCTCGGGCGCGGATACAATAACCTTGGAGTCTCACAGCCAATGAAACCAACTCCATGGCGTTCCCGCCAGGTGGGTCTCGGAAGTGTCATTTTTCTCGCTGTTCTCGCCGCACAAGTATTCTTCCTTACCCTATTGGGCCATGCTCAGCAGGCCGTGAACTACAGCGCACAGGAAAAGCCGATCTACGACCAGATCAAGACGCTGCGCAGTCTGCCCGATGACCTCCGGGCGCACACGACCAAAAACATTGCCCTGGAGATCCGTGCGCTGTCGGCGACCCAGAACAAGCTCCGCCTCGCTGTCTACCTGTCTAGCCGAGCCACCGAAGGCGACTTCGGGCACGACACGCTGCAGGAAGTCGCCACGACGCTGGCGGGTGCGTTGCAGCAGGCGCCGGCGGATTCAGACACCAAGCTGACAGCAGCGGCGAACGACGAATTGGCGCAACTGGTTCGCTATGAGCACGTGCAGGTGTCACAGGATTCGCCGCAATACAAGGCGGCGATGGCGAAGCTGGAAGCCGACGACGCCCAGCGGCAGAAGGTTGATTTCACGCTTACGGATCTGCAAGGCAAGAGCTGGACGCTGAAGGACCTTCACGGCAAAGTCGTGCTGGTGAACTTCTGGGCCACGTGGTGTCCGCCGTGCCAGAAGGAGATGCCCGACCTGGAGGCGCTGTCAAAGCGCTTCGCCGATCAGGGCTTCGTCATCCTGGCGATTTCCGATGAAGAGGCCGACAAGGTGAAGCCGTTCATCGCCGAGCGCAAGATCACGTATCCCATCCTGCTCGATCC
>JBARGS010000410.1:0-50154 GCA_049798495.1 Candidatus Korobacteraceae bacterium
ACCCGCTTCTTTCGCGGGTCGGGCGGACGCGGAGTCGAGGGACCTGCTTTTTCCGCCGTTTCGCGTAACTTCGTTTCCTATCGCGTAATCGTCCCCAACGCCTTCTCAATCATAAACAATGTATAAACCTGGCTCACCACGATGGGAACAAATACGCTAGTTACAAATTTTAGCGATAATTCCCGAGCCCCCAAAATCACTAATGCCATCAGCGCCCAAGACCAGTGCGGAGAATACAACGCCAGCTCATCTCCCCACATATTATGAAATAGGATGCTGAATACAACCCATCCCAGCGGCAACCATACATAAAATCGTGTACTGTCGTCACGAATCGCATTGACCACGCACTTAACCAATAAGCTAGCCCACGCAATAGCACCGACAGCTTGCAGCCCGAGGTAGTAGCTCAATCGCACGACAGCATGTGCCGGCTCATAGCTAACCATGTCCCAACCTGGCTCTCGCATGATGCGCGGCGTCGGCCCGACCGCCGGGCAAACTACCGTGTAGATCGCATAAATACAAGCTCGAAATGGATCGCGAATCAAACGCAGAGTAAGATAGCCGCCCACGAAATGATGCATCGTGTAGCTCTTCAGATAGAGGAACAAGAACACCGCCAGTCCCACTGGAATAGCGGCTGCCACAACCGCCATACGCGCGCGCATCGACTTGAAGCAATATTGCCAAATGGCTGCCAGCGGATAGAGCGCATTGGTGATAGTCGTACCCCCACAGAGAACAAGCATGACCGCCAGAAATATCGCGGTCGCGCTAGTACTGGTAAGCAAGATCGGACCTACAAAGGCTATAGAAAGCAGCCCATTTGAAATACCAAAATGCTCCGGTAAGGCTGCCGTACAGTTAGAAGTAAATAAAAAGTAAACAATGAAAAGCAAGATACATTGCGGAAGCTTCACGCCGATGCGCAGCACGAGCAACGCCAGGAAGCCTACTCCCAAACCATGGACCAGCGCTACCAGCAGCCTGGCTCCTAGTATGCCGGCTTCCTCGGGTGGCATAAAAATTCCCAGCAGATGCTGTAGCGCACGGCACGGCGCACGCCATAAGGGAATCTCCAGCGGGTGGATCATCTGCTCTGGTGATTTTTCATTGCCGATCATTCGGTCGAGCCAGATGCTGGAATCGGAATTAAACAGAACGTTCTGCCGCTTGACCATCACGGAGCCCGGAACAGACTTCATCCATCCGGACAGCAGCATGAACCATAGCACCGCAGCCAGCCCGACCATTGCCGCAATAGCCCTGCTGTGCCCGAGCGATGGCGCGGTTACTGTCTCTTTTGATAGGGTTGCCGGCTGCATGTTCGCCTAAGCTACCACAATTCTCAAAGCGTAATGGCTACAAACTTCACAGAAAATCCGCCAGTCAGCCTCGAGCCGCGACTAATCTACTCCTCGTCGCAAACTTCCCAGGTTGATAGTGCCACGCCTTCCCGCGGGATCGTCTGGGCCACGCTGCTGGCCGCAGCTACGGTGGTCATCGCACCCTATCTGCTTCGCGGTTACACCGTGGGACACGACACCGGCTTCCACATGAGCTGGTGGCTGGAGATGGCAGGCCTCTTCCGCCAGGGAATCCTGCACGCCCGCTGGGCGCCGTTGGCCTACTACGGATATGGCGAGCCCGCATTTCTCTTCTATCCGCCCCTTTCGCTCCACTTCGGCGGACTGCTCACGCTTTTACTGCCATTTCGTCTCGCGCTAGGGGTCTATGTATGGCTAGTAGCCCTCTTGTCCGGCTTCAGCTTCTTCTATCTGTGCCGCCACTTCTTCAGTGCGCGCACCGCTCTTGTAGGAGCGGTAATTTACGTTCTCAATCCCTATCAGCTTCTTCAGGTGCACGCGCGTTGTTCGCTGGCGGAGTTGCTGGTCAGCGTCTGGCTTCCTTTGCTCTTGCTCGCCATCTGCCGCTTGAGCGAGCCTGGAACACGCAGGATTGCCATCGCGGCATTCTGCTTCGCCGCCATCGCCCTCACCAACGTCCCCCTTACCGTGGTCTCCGGATACGGAGCACTTGCCTTCGCATTGGCCTTGGCGTTAGGTCAGAAATCGGGTGTCAGGTTCATCGCAAGGTTCGTGGCCGCTATCGCTCTGGGCGCAGGATTAGCCGCCTTTTTCCTGCTCCCCGCGTGGTTCGAGAAGCCGTGGGTGGTTGCTTCCGTCCACTCCGTCGTCCCGCCCTTCACACAACTCGTACCGCTCAGCGCGCTCCCCAACAGCCACTGGACGTGGGCTCTCACCACCGTCGAAGTCGGCCAGATCGTTCTCGGCTGTATAGCCTGGTTCCTCTGCCGCAGGATGAAGCAGCGCGATGCTTACTGGGCGTTCGGCGCGATTTTCTTCGTCTCCGTTCTGATGGTGCTACCCATTTCCGCCGCGATCTGGCGGACCGCTCCCACATTGGTCTACGTTCAATTCCCCTGGCGATTTCTTGGGCCGATGGGCTTGGCGCTATCTTTCTTTGTCGCCGCCGCCGTCCAGCACTATCGCAAGGGATTTTTGTTTGCCGCAGGTGTTTGCGCTTTGGGCCTGGTCACGCTCGCCGCCTTTACCGTGATGATCAACCTCAAGGCAGACGTCCTGTTGTCCTCGCTGCAGAACTCGATCTCGGCAGGACGCGGCTACCTCGCCTGGCCATTTGTTCTACCTCGCGACGTCAAGATCGATCAGTTCGGAATCCCCTACTACCTGACGCTGGGCGAGCCCGCCGTCGTCCAGGTCGGTCCGGAGGAAGCTACCGGGGCCGTGCCTGCGCCCGAAGTCACTTCGCCGCCACCCGCAAACCTCGCAAACATTTCCGTTACCCGCTGGTCCGCAGAGCTCAGGGACTTCGACGTGGATACGCCGCAGCCTGCCTGGATCCGCGTCCGCCTGTTCTGGTATCCGGGATGGCTCGCGTACGTTAACGGCAAGCTGGTTGATCCGGTCAGCACAAACGCGCGCGGCGCTCTGCTGCTGCAACTGCCGTCCGGTCAGAGTCACGTGACACTCGTATATCGAGGAACGCGCGACCAGACGGTCGGCATCGTGATTACGTTCGTCTGTCTGCTTGGTCTCTTGTGGATGTTGCGCAAACCAAAGCCTGCGAAAATCGGTGGTGGAAGCGCCGGACCTTGGAAGTCTGCATGAGAGCTGAACTTGCGCTTTGGCACTGGAGTGCGGAGCGCGAAAAACCAGCGCCATAGGCGCGGTATAGCTTAGCCCAGCGCTTCAGCGCTGGGTGAGTTGCGCAAGAGGTCCTAAGTCCCGTAGGGACGGCATAGGTTCCACACAAACTCTTTCTTCGCGAGGAAGCGTACTAATTACCACCAGACGACCCTTGAAACTTAGCTCCATTTTTCTGAGACGTCTCATCTCTCGGCAAGTAGATCCAATCCTTATCAATCTCTCCCGCGAGCTTGTAATGATCGTTAAGCGCCGCAACAAATCCGGGTCCGAAGGAGTTGGTATCGAACCACCGCTGCGCGCCGTTCTCCGCGATGTTGCCGCTGGTCAGAACTACCGCGTTGAAATCCTGATTGCGCAATCGTTCCAGCAGCGGCTCCTGAAATCCGGGGAAATGCGTGCGCAACAGCTGCACCATCCACGGATCGATGACGTAAGGCTGCTGCCCGGCGAGCACAGGAATAATCGGATTCTCCGCCAGGATGGGCTTATCGCTCGGACCAATGGCTGCGATCACTTGCTGAAATTGATGCGGATGATACCAGCGGCTCCAGGTCCTAACATTCCGCCACAGCAGAAACGCTGCAATCACTGTCAACAGCGCGAGTGCATAAACTCCCCACTGCTTGCGCTGCGGAGTCGCTGCCTTCGCCACCCACGTCGCCAGCAGAATCACCGCCGCCACTTGCACGTCGAGCAGATGATTTCCCGCAGTTCCCGGCGAACCGAAGATTACGATCGTGACCGCAATCGTTGCCATCAGAAACCATGCCGGCAAGCTTCGCAACAGCTGCGACGAAACGAGCAGGACGGCCAGCACCACCAATCCCAGCACAGCGAATACAACCAGTATGGGATCGGTATAGAGCGCCATCGACTGCATCCGCAGCGGTCCGCTGAGAATAAATCTCCAGTCCGTGCCGCCCGAAGCGCACGCCCGGAAGATCTCCACCACGCGGCCGCCACTGGCGGCAATGGTCGCCACTGCAACCGCCGCATACCCACACAAGCTTTCCGCAGCCAGCAGCCACGCTGCCCGTTTGCAACCCGTGACCAGCAACCAAACGATCGCCGCCGCCAATCCAAACACGGTAGTGAGTTTTGCCGACCACGCCAACGTGAACAGAAGCGCCGCCAGAAGAACCCTTCGCCGGTTGCGCGGCGTGCGAGCAATCACCGCCAGTCCAAACACATTGAGCGCGGCCGCTAACCCGTCAGCCTGCGGCGTAGTCAGCGACAACTGTACCGAGCTGGCGGCGAGCAACATCAGCGCCGCGCACGCTGCCAGCCACGTCTCCACGCCGAGTTCACGCAGCAGCCGGAAGGTCGCCCACATCAGCAACCCAATGGCTGCCGCGGAAAGCAGATACGCGCTGCCCAGCACCGGCATCCCCAGCTTGAGCAACAGGGCCTGCAGGCAGAAATAAAGTGGGAAGTAGCGCGTGCCGCCGTATCCGATCGGACCGAACAAGGGGCGGTAGAAAACTCCATGCGTCAAGTCCGCCGCCATGGTGATCATCACGCCCGAGGCGAAGCTGATCCCAGCGTCATTCTTCCACCAGATCCATGTCCGCACCGCGGTAATCGCCACGATGATTGCCATCGCGACGAACAACAAAATTCGCGCCCGGGCGTTGACGCCCACCGGCGAGACTTCCAGTTCGTTGGCGCGACTCGTGGCTATGCTCATGGCATCCGTCACTGCGGCCTAGTCTACCGCCAACCAGCCGCCGCGCGGTCAGCGACTGCCCGGCTCATTTAGCTCCGCGTTCCGCAGCAGGCTTGGGAAGATAGATTCGGTCATCATCGATAATCAACGCGAGTTTGTAATTGTCGAGCAACGCTGGCGTAAATCCCGGCCCGAAGGACATGTTGTCATACCACCATTGCCCTCCCTTTTGCGCGGGATCTCCGATGAACAGCACTACAACGCTGAAGGATTGGTTCCGCAATCCTTCCAGCAGCGGCCTTGCAAAGCCGGAAGAGCGCTTGCCTAACAGCTGCACCATCCACGGGTCGATCACGTACGGATGCTGCCCGGCGAGCACCGGGATGATCGGGTTTTCCGACAGGATTGGTTTTTTCGTAGGTCCAATCGCCGCGATGATTTGCTGGAATTGATGTGGATGATAAGTGCGGGTCCAATTCCTCAGATTACGCGCCAGCGGTAAGGCTGCAATCAGCGTCAGCAATGCGAGGCCACCAACTCCAAGTTGCTTTTCGACTGGCGACGTCGAAGTCGCCACCCACGCAACCAGCAGAATCACCGTAGCGACGTATACGTCGAGCAAGTGATTTCCGGCAGTCCCCGGAGAGGCGAAAATCATCAGCGTCACCGCCGATGTCGCAATCAGGAGCAGCGCGGGCAAGTTTTGCAACAGCTTCCACGAACGCATCGCCCATATAAGTACAGCCGCGATGATGACGAACCAGATCAGTCCGGAATCTCCATGGATGGTTATCGCCTTGATCCGCGCTGGCGTCCCGGCGATGAACCTCCAGTCGGTACCGCCCGAAGCGCACGCTCGGAAGATGTCGACGACGCGGCCCCGGCTGGCGACAATCATCGCACTCGCGACGATCAAATATCCGCACAACGTCTCCGCAGCCAGTGTCCACGCGACCCGTTTGTAACCGGTGGCGATCAGCCACACAACCGCGGCGGCCACGCCAAACACGGTAGTAAGTTTTGCCGACCACGCCAGCGTGAACAACAGCGACGCCAGCAATATCCTTCGACGGCGGCGCGGCGCCGGAACAATCGCCGCCAGGCCCCAGACATTGAGAGCAGCCGCCAACCCATCGGCTTGCGGCGTCGTCAGCGACAACTGTACCGAGCTGGCAGCCAGCAGCATCAGTGCCGCACATGTCGCCAGCCACGCTTCCGCTCCCAGTTCTCTTAGCAGCTGGAAGGTGCCCCACATCAGCAGGACAATGGCCGCCGCGGAGAGCAAATAGGCGCTAGCCAATATCGGCGTGCCCAGTTTGAGCAGCAGCGCAAGCAGGCAGAAATAAAGTGGGAAGTATCGCGTGCCACCGTATCCGGCCGAATCCAACAGCGGACGATAGAAAACTCCGTCTCTAAGATCTGCCGCCATCGTAATCATCACTCCGGAAGCAAAACTTATTCCAGCGCCATTTCTCCACCAGATCCAGACGCGCACCACGGTAATGGCAACGATGACGGCGATCGCCAGAAATAAGAACATCCGCGCACAAGCGCCGACGCCGGTTGACGAGGATTTTGGTTCGTGGCCGCGACCCGTGGCAAGGTTCATGGTTCCGTCTGAAGCTGACGCGACTGAGCGAGCCTGCCCCGCTGCAATCGTCCAGAACGCGGAGTATACCTCCCGGCCCTCCCGATAGGAACACCAGTTTTCGAACTCACCAACCTCCCCAACAGCATGAGTTCCTCTTTACAACTAGCCAGGCAGGAAGTTGTGCAGGACACCTCCCTGGGTGAAATAGAAGCGGCGCCGAGCTACACCCTACTTAGCTTCGTTGCCGCTGGAGCTCTGGGCGTCTTCTATCTCGCCAGCAGCCTGTATATCGCTTCTCATCGTCTTTTGTGGTTCGACGAAGTCATGACCGTCCACATGGCCCGCCTGCCCGACTGGAAGACGCTCTTCTCAGCGCTCGGCCACGGTGTGGATTCCCTGCCTCCGGCCTACTACATGGTTGTCGGAATATTCGGCAAAGTTTTCGGCAACAGCGAGGTTGCCGTAAGGCTGCCATCTACTCTGGCAATGGTTGCTACTCTGCTTATAACATTTGATTGCGCTCGCCGCCTCTCCGACGGTCTTCACGGATTAATAGCTCTCGCCCTCGCCGCAATTCCCCTCGCCGGCGAAGGATTCGAGGCGCGATCCTATGCGATCTACGTTATGTTTGCCGCGCTCGCGTTGTGGGCGTGGGCCTGTACCAGAGACAGCGGGAAGTGGTCCGCGACCCTATTCGGAACGGTGCTCTTTCTAGGAGTCAGCTTTCATTACTATGCCGTGCTGTTACTGGTTCCGTTCGCCTTGTGGGAACTCTCCCGCTGGCAGCCGTGGCAACCGATTTCCCCCAAGCTGATTGCCGGGACTATCGGCATCGTCCTGCCCGCTTTGCTTCTATCGCCCTTGATCTTGTCCTTCTCACGCCAATTCTCTACTGGGTTTTGGAGCCGCCCTTCCCTCTCTCAGTTGGTCAGCATTTATGCCGACATATTTGTCGACGGCCTGTTAATCCTCGTAATCGTGACGATCTGGATCGTCCTGGCAGATCGAAGCGACCGGCCTGCGATTGTGCCGGCGATGCTTCCGGGCGAAGGTATCGGCTGGTTATTTCTCGCGATACCACTTGCCGGCTTCGTTGCCGCGGAATTAAAGACGGATGCCTTTGCAGTTCGCTACTTTCTTGGACTGGTACCCGGGGTTGCAGTGGCATGCGCTTGCTGCCTGGCGAGAAACTTTCGCAAGACTCGTCGGGTTTCGCTTGGAATATTGCTGCTCCTGGCGGCCTGGGGAGTAGCGAAACAAATGCAAATCGCGCTTCATCCGGATTCGGTTGAAACCCCTGGCACCAGGGCCGCTCTCGCCGCCGAACCTAGGCTCACCAACGATGGCAAGCGCTTCTTTGTCTTCTCCGATCCTTTTCAGTTCCTCGAAGTTCAGTACTACTCCAAGCATCCCGACGAATGCATCTTGCTGCTTCCTCCGGATTTCGAGCGTCAAGCCAATCCCATACGCTCGGCGCCCGACCCCTATATTCACCAGCGGGTCGAGTTGCTCTTGTCGCAGTACTACCCGCTCAAGTTCTGGCGGATGGACCAACTCCGCGACCACGCAAACGAAGCTGCTTTGATCAAACCGGCGCCCGAGCTTGTCGATAACCTGCGCCGCGACGAATTTGACGTGTCGACGCGGCTCTCGAAACCCATTTCGGTAATGTACTTGCAACAAGAATCAACGCGCACGACCCCTGTGCCATGAACCGAACCCAAGCATCCTTGACCATGCCACAGGCTCCGGACTCCGTAGCGATACTTGCTCCTGTCGTCCGTTCCACGACTTCGCGCGCACCGGAACGCCTCCGCTGGCTCGACGCGGTATGGCTGCAGTTGACGATCTCGGCCATCGTCGGCTTCCTTTTCGCTCTTCTTGTTATGGGTCGCGGCCCGCTCAACCCTCGCAACATCGGCTGGCTTGGGGAGGACGGCTCACAACACTACATAGGTTGGGAATTACTCCGCCAGGATCCGCACTGGCATTGGCCGCTGATGTACACCAACCGCTTCGGATATCCCGTCGGCGATTCGGTCGCTCTGGTCGACGTCAACCCCTGGATGGCTCTTCCCTTCAAGCTGCTCTCGCCTCTGCTGCCGGAGCCATTTCAGTATTTTGGTATCGAAGCTATTCTGGTCTGCGCGCTTCAGTTCTTCTTTGCAGTAAGACTATTTCGGCTTTTATTGGGCGCGAACATCCTGGGCGTAGTGTTGGCTGGCTTGTTCTTCCTGATTGCGCCGCCCCTCACATTCCGCCTCAAGTTTCATTATTGTTTATCCAACCACTGGTTATTACTCGCCGCCTTACTGGTATTCTTCCAGGCACAGCAGGAGTCTCCGAACGCGGTCCGGCGCTTCGTAATTTCAGCGCTCATCGTAGCTGGACTGGGAATTGCGACCAATCCATACATTGCATTTCAGGTATTCGTAGTCATGGCGGCCGCCGCAGGCAGCTTGCTTTGGAAAGAAAAACTATCCCTCCGGCAAGCGGCAGGCTTTATGGTCGTCATGGGCCTGACTTGCGTCCTCATCGCCTACTCTCTCGGCTTCATCATCGCCGGCGGCAGAGGATACGGTGGCCACGGCTACCGTATCTACTCCATGAACCTGCTCGCGCCCTTCGATCCCGGCTGGTTCGGTTCCACTGTCTTCCCCGCTCTTGTTCCACAGCTCGAAAAGGGCCAGTATGAGGGCTTCAGCTACCTCGGGGCAGGGGTAATTATTCTGGCGCTTATCGTGTTGCTCTATGCATTCCTGCGGCGCGACAAGTTGCGTGTTATCGACAGGTGCTGGTTGCTTCCCCTGCTCTCATGTTGTGTGCTTCTCACCTTGATGGCTTTGACGACCAAAGTTGTGGCCGGCAACCGAACCATTCTCGATGTCGATCCGCGACAACTCTTCTCGCGTCTCTTCGCGCCGCTGCGCTCCAGTGGCCGATTATTTTGGACACCTTATTACGCCATCCTAACCGGATTGTTGGCTGCTCCTTATCTGTTCATGCGCCGCTCCAGAGCCAATGCCCTTCTGGCTTGCCTCCTGATAGTGCAGTTTGCCGACACAATTCCACTCCGTCACTGGACGTACGCTGGCGTGCATAAGCAATTTCCGGAGCCGCTGAAGTCTCCCGTCTGGCATCAACTCGGCTCGGTCTACGAAAACCTCATCGTGCTTCCCGCCTGGCAGTGCGGCCCGCGCCTCTCCCCGGGCGGAGCCTATGGCTACCGGTACTTCGGCTACCTGGCCACCGAACAGAAGATGCGCACTAATAGCTATTACACCGCCCGGTATACCGGAAATGCGCTGGACTATCACTGCGAACAGTCGCTGACTGAGCTGACCAGCAAGCCGCTCTTGCCGGACAGCGCCTATGTTGTAACTCCCGAAGTAGCCGCCGAAATCGCTAGAGGTCCCACCGGCGATGGGAAGTGCCACGAATTAGACGGCTTCATTTTGTGTTCTCCTAAAACCGACTTCGGCCTCAGTTCAAAACTAAAGGACCAGGGGGCGCCCGTTGCCAACTGAATTTGACATTCGCTCTGAACACGCGGCCCAGGTAGCCATCCAGCGCCAGTCTGCGAGCGCGGAACATACCTATCGTGACCTGTTCCTCATCAGCTTCCTCATTTTATTTTTCGAGCTGGCCTGCATCCGCTGGTTCGGCAGCACGGTCGTCTATCTCACCTTTTTCACCAACATCGTCCTGCTGGCGACCTTCCTCGGCATGTCTGTCGGATGTTTAACCGCCTCCGGCCGTCGCGACTGGACACGCTCCGTCATTCCACTGCTATTGCTCAGCGTCGTGGCCGCCTGGACGGTCTGGTACCTGTTCACTCACGTAGTCCCCTACAGGATTGACGTTGGCGGCCAAGGTTCGCCGCAACAGGTATATTTCGGCACCGAATATACCGGCAAGAACCTATCGCAGTTCTTTGTGCCTATCGAAAGCCTGGCGGCTGTCTTCTTCACCTTGATCGCGCTGGTCTTCGTAGGTTTCGGTCAGGTAATGGGCCGGGCCTTCAACCAAGCGCAGAACCGCGTGGTCGCCTATACCAGCAATATTGCCGGGAGTGTAGTTGGCATCGCGGCTTTCGCACTGGCCTCCTACTTCAGGATGCGCCCATTCACCTGGTTCGCCATTGCTCTACTCCTCTGGTGTTACTTCCTCAAGCGCCGCACCTGGATACAAATAGGCGGACTGGTCGCGATATTGGCGCTGGTAGGTTTTGCCGGAAAGTACGATTCTCTGTGGGCTGCACTCCATACCTCAGCATCGCCCAGCCATGTTCTGGAGTGGTCACCTTACTACAAAATTCTCTACACCCCACAAGCCCGGCTCATCGAAACCAACAATATTGGCTACCAGACTATGGTATCCGTCAAAGATGCGGGCCCTGCCTACGATCTTCTGCACCTGCTGAACCGCGACGCCGGCAGCAAGCCGTTTGAAGATGTCCTGATCATCGGCGCCGGTTCCGGCAACGACGTGCAGGCCGCACTGCAGAACGGCGCCAAGCACATCGATGCCGTCGAGATCGACCCTGTAATCTTCGGTATTGGTCGCGCCGATCATCCCAACCACCCTTACGCCGATCCCCGGGTAACGGTGCACATCGACGACGGCCGCAGCTTCCTTCGCAGGACCAATCACAAGTACGATCTCATCGTCTTCGCGCTGGTCGACTCGCTGGTGCTGCACTCCGGCTACTCCAGCATCCGGCTGGAAAGCTTCTTGTTCACCCAGCAGTCATTCGACGACATAGCCGCACGTCTTAAGCCCGGAGGCGTCTTTGCCTGCTATAACTTTTTCCGCCAGGGATGGATTGTAGGAAGAATCGACAAGATGGCCGCACAAGCTTTCGGCACTCCGCCGCTTGTCATCTCGCTTCCATATCTGCAATCCATTCGCCCCACCGATCCTCAGTCCGGGATCAGCTTCGTCATCGCCAGCCATAACGCTCCGGCGATGGAGGCTATCGCCCAGCAGTTCGCGCAGCAACAATCCTTCTGGATTAATCAGAAGCCTGCGCTGAATAAGTCCATTAATGCATACGGACCGCAGCCGCCGGCAGCGACTGGATCCGATCCGCAGGAGTGGCGCCGCATCGCTCCCGCCGCGGTCGACACCGCCGACATCGAGCGCGTCCCCACCGATGACTGGCCGTTCCTGTACTTGCGCGAAGCCAAGATACCCGCCTTGAACCTTCGCAGCATAGGCTTGATCGCCGTGCTTTCGCTGGCCATCCTGTACATCTTTGCGCCGGTACGCCGGGTGCGCCCGAATTGGCAGATGTTCTTCCTCGGCGCCGGTTTCATGCTGATGGAGACCAAGGGCGTAGTTCACATGGCCCTGCTCTTTGGTTCCACCTGGCTAGTCAACTCCGTAGTATTCTTCGCCATCTTGGTCATGATCCTGGGGAGCAACCTATTCGTACTAGCTTTCAAACCACGGAAGCTATGGCCGTACTACGTGCTTCTATCGGCTGCCCTGCTGGTTAATATCGTAGTTCCCATGAGCAGGTTCCTTGCTCTGCCGGGATGGGGTAAGGTCGCTGTATCCTGTGCTGTAATCTTCGTCCCGATTTTCTTCGCCGGAATTGTTTTTGCCACCTCTTTTCGCGACAGCACCCAACCCGACGTAGATTTCGGCTCCAACATCGCGGGCGCCATCCTCGGAGGCCTGGCTGAAAATCTTTCTCTCATGGTCGGCTTCAACTACCTGCTGGTAATTGCTCTGGTGTTCTACATCCTTTCAGCTGTACTGAAGCGTTCCATACCCCTCCCGAGAATGAGCAGCGTGACGTCTTAAGCATTGGGCGATCCGGCGCTTTAAAGTGGTGTCGAACTAGCCGCGTCGCGGCGACATTTGTTTTAGCCGTGGGCGTAAGCCCGCGGTCGAGTGGGGAGAATGAATAATTGAGCCGCGGAGCGGCGGCACCACTACAACAGCGACGCCATACTGACGCCAAGATTCTCCCTAGCTTCCGTCGCATCTCGACCGTCCTCCATGCTCCCCCGAGCCTACAAACCGTCCCACGCCGACAATCGCATGCGCAGCGAAGGCGACGTCCTCGCCGCGCGCGTCGACTATGCCCAGCGCAAGAGCGCCAACCTTCGCCGCCTACTGCGCAGCCGCTTCGAATGGATGAACGAATACATCACCCCCGACTCGATAGGTGTGGACGTAGGTTGCGGCGCAGGATTCAGCCGCGAGTTCATTCGCTGCAGGAAGCTGCTGCTCACCGACCTCACCGCGCACGACTTTCTCGACATTGCCGGCGTTGACGCGCTCCACCTTCCGTTCGCCGACAGCTCGCTGGACTTCGTCCTCGAGAGCAATGTCGTCCATCACCTGCCCTATCCCGGCCGCTTCCTCGCCGAAGCCAGGCGCGTCCTGCGCAGCGGCGGGTTTCTGCTGATGCACGAAGTGCAAGCCAGCCTGCTCTTCTGCGCCGTCCTGCGGGCCATGCGCCATGAAGGCTACTGCTTCGACGTAAACGTCTTCGACGACAACGCCGTTTGCACCGATCCCGACGACCCTTGGGCGGGCAATAACGCGATTCCGCGGCTTCTCTTTGACCAGCGCAATGCATTCCTGCAATCTCAGCCCGGCTGGCGAATCCTGCTCGACCAGCCCTGTGAATGCCTCATGTTCCTGAACTCCGGCGGAGTCACCGCCAAGACGGCATACATCCCCTTGCCTGAGCTGGTCCTAAAGGGCGTAGAGAAGCTCGACGACACTCTGGCTAAGCTCGCTCCCAATGTTCTTGCCCTTGGCCGCAGAATTGCTCTCCAGAAGACATAAAGCCGTGACCACCCCTGTCATCTCGATCGTGATCCCGATCTATAACGAGCAACTCCTGCTGGAGCGGCTCAACACGGAGATCCATAAGGTCATGGACGGTCTTGACGAGCCGTGGGAGGTCATCTACGTCAACGATGGCAGCGAGGACCAATCCCATAGCCTGCTCACCCGCATCCACGATGCTTACCCGGACACCGTCGTAGTCGCGGACCTATCGCGCAACTGGGGCCATCAACAGGCCATCACCGCCGGCCTTTCCATCGCGCAAGGAGACGCTGTCGTCATCATGGACGGCGACTTCCAGGACCCGCCCAGCTTGCTCCCCGACATGGTAGCCGCCTGGAAGCAGGGCGCGGAAGTAGTCATTGCCCGCCGGACCAGCCGAGGAGAACGTGGCCTGCGGCGCCTCCTGTTCACCATGTTCTATCGCGTGCTGGGACTGGTTTCGGACTATCCGATTCCGCTCAGCGTCGGCATCTTCGGCCTCATGGATCGCAAGGTATGTAAGGTATTGGCCAATTTGCAGGAGACCAACCGCTTCCTGCCCGGCCTGCGCTCCTGGGTAGGATTCCGCACCATTTTCATCGATTTCGACCGGCCGGACCGGCCTCTTGGCAAACCCAAGCAGACGTTACTTCACCTCTTCAAGTACGGTTTCGACGCTATTCTCAGTTTCAGTTACAAACCACTGCGGCTCGGACTTGCCTTCGGACTGATCATGGCCGGCTTCGCCAGCATCGCCGGATTCACTCTGGCGATCATGCGAATCTATCGCCTGGGCATCTTTCGCGACAACGTCGTCATGGGCTACACCAGTCTGATGTGCGCCCTGCTCCTGATGGCCAGCATCCAGCTCATCTGCACCGGCATCCTGGGCGAATACATTGGCCGCATTTACGACGAGGTCAAGCGGCGTCCCCTCTTCGTCATTCGCTCGGTTATCGAACGACAGGATGAAGCCTGCCTCGCCTCCTCTGCGACACAGTCCTACGTTCAGAGTCCAGGCACGCCTGAGGGCAAGGCGCGCTCGGCCGCCCGCGGGTAAACTCTTGATTTTTCAAGGTTAATTTTGGGTCGGAAAGAAGATGTTCCGCCAGTTTTGGAAATCCAATTGCACCACACCTTGTCGCGCGAGGCGACCTTTCGGAGGGAGAGATCGTTATGGGGTTCTTGAAGACCACGGGTCATCGCTTTGGTATTGCCGGTGAGCTGTTTTCGTTCTTTTGGGCCAATAAACGCTGGTGGATCACGCCTATCCTCATCACACTGTGCCTTTTCGCAGTGCTTTTGATCCTGGCGCAGAGTTCCGCCATTGCACCATTCATTTACTCATTCTTTTAAGGAGCCGCTATGTGGGCGCAAATTAAACGGTTATGGGCGGCCTGGAAAAAGATTGCACATGCAATTGGAAATTTTCAGGCTCGAATTCTCCTCACCGTGATCTATGCGGTCCTGCTGCTGCCCTTTGGCGTGATGGTCCGGATCTTTTCGGACAGTCTGCACATCAAGAAGCGGCCCGAAAAATGGCTGGATCACCCCGGGGTTCCGGAAGGCATGGAGCAGGCTCGCCAACAAGGTTGACCCGGCTTGCGTGGTCTCTTAAAGCAGAGCGGTTTCGGAGTGACCGTGCCCATGGGGTGAATCGACCCTTCAGCGCCCCGTTCGCAGACGAACGGTTATGGAAGGGCCATCACTGCCCTGGTAACCGTCACTCTGGGACTCGCTTAGGCGATAGCCTGTCTGCAATCTAGTCCTGATGCGTGCTATCGAACCAGTTGCCGCGGAACCGGCTCTCAGCCAGCCGGCGAAACCGGGACGGCGCGGCCTGATCGTCAAGATCCTCCTCTCCCTGATTTGGCTGTTCGCTCTGCTGGAGATTGTCCCTCGTCTCTTCCTGGCGACCAACCTGGTCATGCATCAACGGGTGCGGCACGCCGTACTCGGCAACGACGATTCCTCGTGGAGGCTGTTCTGGGTGGTCCTGCATCGCCAGCACCAAGAGTGGACCGGCAAGTATGCCACCTACGATCCCATGCGGGGTTGGGCGGTCATTCCAAACGTGAAAAACATGACGCCCTTCGCCAAAGGTAAGTTCGTAAACACCAATTCCAAGGGTCTGCGCGGCACCACCGACTACGATTACGCTCGCACTCCGGGCAAGCAGCGGATCCTCGTTCTTGGCGATTCCTTCACCTTCGGCACCGACGTCTCCGACGATGAAACCTTCTCTCACTATCTGGAAGCGGCTCTCCCTGACACTGAAGTTCTAAACCTCGGCGTGCAAGGCTACGGGCAGGATCAAATGCTGCTGTACCTTCAGCAGGAAGGCGTCAAGTACCATCCTGACATCGTCCTGGTGGGCTTCACCTTCATGGATACCTACCGCAATCTCTGGAAGTTCTTTGCCTATGCCAAGCCCAAGTTCGACTCGACCGCCGATGGTTTGAAACTTACCGACGTCCCGGTTCCTACCCCCGAACAGGTTCTCGCCCGTGAACCCTATCGCTCCAAGGCCGCTGATCTGGCAGTGATCTTGCGAGAAAAAGTTCGCTGGTCTCTCGGTATCAACGAAAAGGAAGCGAAACAGTTGACGCGGCCTATCCTCGATCAGATCGTCACTACGACTCGCAGTATAGGAGCTGTCCCCGTCTTGGTTTACATGCCGGCCTACGAGGAAGTCGACGATCTAAGCGACTCCATGTCTGCGCACGAACGATACATTGATGACTATTGCCGCGATGAGAAAATCGCTTGCCTGTTTCTTCGTCCGCGGTTCCGCCGCGAAATTGCCAATGGCGCCAAACTGGAAAGTCGCTTTCACTGGACCCCGGAGATGCATCGCATGGCAGCGGAAGAGATTGAGAAATTCTTGTTTAAGGAAGGATTGGTTCAGGAAGGAGCTTCTAGTGCACTACGCCACTGACCCAACTCCTTGGAGGAATGTGCTTTGAATATCCTGGGGATTTCCTGCTATTACCACGACGCTGCTGCTGTGCTCTTACGCGACGGCGAACTTATCGCTGCCGCCGAAGAGGAGCGCTTCACTCGCATCAAGCATGACTACAACTACCCGGAGAATGCCATCAAGTTCTGCCTGGAGAGCGGCGGCATCAAGGGTGGCGATCTGGACTACGTCTCGTTCTTCGAAAAGCCTTTTCGCAAGTTCGATCGCATCCTAATGACCGTCCTGCAGACCTATCCGCTGTCCTACAAGGTATTCCGCGAGGCCATGATTACCTGGATGGTCGACAAGCTATGGGTAGGCGCTAAGATCGCCGCCGACTTAGGAATTCCCAAGGATAAAGTCCTCTTTTGCGAGCACCACCTGTCCCATGCGGCCAGCGCATTCCTATGCTCTCCCTTCGAAGAAGCCGCCATCCTTACCGTTGACGGCGTCGGCGAGTGGGTTACGGGAACTTCGGGGGTGGGAAAGGGCAACCAGATCGATCTACGCAAGCAGATGATGTTCCCGCATTCGATAGGCTTGCTCTACAGTGCTTTCACCGCATTCCTCGGCTTCGAAGTCAATGAAGGCGAATACAAGGTCATGGGCATGGCGCCCTATGGCCAGCCTCGCTATGTCGATAAGGTCTGGAAGCTGATCCGGCAGGAGTCCGACGGCTCCTTCACGCTCGACATGGACTACTTCTGCTTCCACCACTCCACTGACCGCACCTACAATAACAAGTTTGTGCAGTTGTTCGGCGACCCGCGGCCGCCCAAGATGCTGTTCTTCACCGCCGCGTCAGGTTTCCCAACCTACTTCGGTGATCCTCCGGCAAACTATGCCGAGCTTTGCAAACTCAACCAGCACTACGCCGATATCGCCTCCAGCATCCAGCAGGTCACGGAAGAAATCCTGATAGGCATGGCGCGAAGCCTGCAGAAAGAGACCGGCTTGCGGTCGCTGTGCATCGCGGGTGGTGTAGGACTCAATAGTGTGGCCAACCAGCGCTTGCTACGCGAGACCGGCTTCGATGAACTGTTCATTCAACCCTCAGCCGGCGATGGCGGCGGAGCTCTGGGCGCTGCCCTCTGGGCCGATAACATGTTGCTGGGAAATCCGCGGAAGTTCCGCATGGATCACGCCTACTGGGGAAAGGCCTATTGCCCCTGCGAAGTCCGCGATTTTCTCGATGCCAACCATATTCCCTACCAGCACATTGGAAACGACGATCGCTTGATGGACATAGTCGCGGACAAGTTACAACAAGGTAAGGTAATCGGCTGGTTCCAAGGCGGATTCGAGTGGGGTCCGCGCGCGCTCGGCAATCGCAGCATTCTTGCCGACCCGCGAAATCCCGCCATGAAGGACATCGTCAACACCAAGATCAAATTCCGCGAGCCTTATCGTCCGTTCGCGCCTTCGGTGTTAGCGGAGTGCGCTGAAACCTACTTCGAACTGCCTAATGCGATGCAACACTATCCGGCTCGCTACATGCTATATGTTGTTCCGGTCCGGCCCAGCCAACGCGACGTGCTGCCTGCCATCACTCACGTGGACGGAACGGGCCGGCTGCAAACCGTCTTTCGCGATGCCAATCCCCGTTACTATCAATTGATCGAACGATTTGGACAGGCCACCGGCGTGCCGGCGGTGCTCAATACCTCATTCAACCTTAAAGGTGAGCCCATCGTGAATACTCCGGCCAATGCCTTCAACACTTTCTCGAAGAGTGAGATGGATGCCCTGGTCCTGGGAAATTTTATCGTTGAAAAAGCGCCTTGACCCGCACAACGGCGCCGAACTGCACCTGTATAAACAGGTAGACGGCGAGGCTCAAAATAGCTTGTACCGGCCAATATAGCGGACGCGCAAACCATAGCACCACGAACATCGCGCTCCCTCCGAGCAGCGGTCCCACTAGTGGCGGGAATGTCTCTTCGGATAGCACGGCGCGGCGGAAGTAATAATAGGACATGACGAACCAAACCAGGTCGGCAAATACTGTGGCGGAAGCTGCACCGATCATCCCAAAGCGCGGGATCAATAGAATATTCAGCCCAACGTTGAGGCAGGCCGAAGTGATTGCGCAACGCAGATCCAGATTCTGATGACCGGTGGCTCGCAGCGAATCCATGTATACCCAACGCAGTACGACTAGAGCCGCCGACCATACCAGGATCCTGAAAGGCGCGGCCGCGTTGGCATACGCAGATCCGTACAGGAAACGAACGATGGGATCGGCAAGGAACGTTCCCACAACCACCAACGGAACTACAAACCCTAGGCCAAGCTCGACCGTGCCACGAACCAGATGACGAAACTCTTCGCGATTGGCAACATAGGCGCGCGACAACACCGGGAACAGTCCGGTAAAGTAGGTAAGCGCCACGCTGATTCCCACCAGCAACAGCTTGTAAGCCGCGTTATACCAACCAACGATAGTTGGGCCGCGCAAGAACCCCAGCAACACCGAGTCGAAGTTGTAGTTCAGCAGCCCCATCGCCAGCGACATTCCTATGGTCAAAGCCGGCTTGAGCACAGCGCCTATTCCGCGGATCGAAATCCTCAACCCGGTATGGCCATGCTCGCGGCGAAACCACAGCGCGAAATAGAAAGCGCTTACCAAGTCGCCTGCCAGGCGGAACACCGGCACCCATATCAACGCAACCGGCCTGTGAACAAAAATCACTACCGTTGCAGCAAACACTACTTGGGCGATTACCAGCCCACGCGCTACGCCCGTCATCTTCTGCTGTCCGATGAAGATCCACTTCAAATTGACAGCAGCAGCAAAAACGGTGAGTCCGTAGATGATCAGTACCGGGCGCAGATATGGATAATTGGGGAACAAAGGAAGCACGGCGAGCAGAACCACAAAGCTGAGCGATGCCAGCAGCAGGCGCAGTGGCAATACGCGCCCAGCCAAGGCCGATATGTCAGATGTATTCGCGGCCTCGCGCGTTCCCCACATTTCCAAGCCGCCGTCAGCCAGCAGCAGCACGTAGGCGAGGACCGAACCGGCGAACTCCAGCACCCCAAAGTTCGCGACGCCAAGTACCCGCGCCAGATAGACGAAAGTAAAGAAGCTGGTTGCCTTGGCAACCAGATCGCCTGTAGCCAGACGAATCACGTTTTTGAATGGGCTGGACAGCGTTATGCTCCGTTACGCTTTTGTGTCAGGGCACGGCTTCAGCCGTGCCGCAGAACTCCCATTTTTACTTGGGCTTTAGCTCCCGCGCGCACCCTTGGAATGTTCAAGAGCTTTCAGCGTCCCACAAATTAGCTAATATGAATACCATTCAACGCATCGTCAGGCATAGCAAGCTTACCTGGAAAAACCTGGCCATACCGCGGGCCCCTACGCCGCCCTTCCTGATTCTGTTTATCAACTCTATTTGCAACCTGACATGTGAGCACTGTTTCTACTGGCGGAATCTCAACCAGCGCGACGACCTTACCGTCCAGGAGATCTTCGCCCTGGCTCGTGACTTGGGGCGCATTGAGAACCTTAATCTCTCCGGCGGCGAACCCTTTCTGCGCGCCGAGTTTGCCGACATCTGCAGGTTCTTCATCCAGAACAACGGCGTCGAGCAAATCTATGTTCCCACCAACGGGTATTTCACCGATCGCACTATCAAGGCCTTGAAAAATATCTTCGAGGAGCAGAGCTTGCAATACTTCGTTTGCGAGCTTTCCATCGATGGCATGCCGGAATATCACGATCGCTTTCGCGGTAACTCCAAATCGTTTGCCAAACTCCTGGAAACCTACGAAGCCCTTGCGGAGCTACAAGCCAGCGAGCCTCGTCTCCGCATCCACTCCATCTCTACCGTCACCTCCGAAAACATCGACGAGATCCGAAAACTAACGACCTTTCTCTACGACCGCTGTCCCGCCATGGACCACCACAACCTCGCGCTGATTCGGGGCGAACGCAAAAACGAATCCCTGGTTATCCCTGATTTGGCAGCCTATCAGCAACTCTACCAATATAATCGGCGCCTCTGGGCGCCGCGGGAGGAGCAGCGCTACGGCTCGCTAGTCGAGCCCATGTTGCAGTGGGCCAAAACAAAAACTGCTCAGCAGCAGGCCCAGGTTATTCCCTGCCGTGCCGGTATACTAAGCGGTGTAGTTTATGCGAACGGCGATGTCAGCTTCTGCGAAACCCATCCACCGCTCGGGAATCTGCGGCAGAAGAGTTTTCGGGAGCTTTGGTACTCACCGCAGGCCGAAGCCCTTCGCCGGAGCGTCAGCGCCAAGCAGTGCTGGTGTACGAATGAAGTCTTTCTCTGGCCCAGCATAACCTATCAGCCGTTGCAACTTGTCAAGGCATTAGTCGGGTCGCGTGCCTGGGCCAAGGCTGAGGTCCTAGGCGCCTCAGAACGAGATACTGCGCTTCCGACGAATCCTCCGTCTCATCCCGAACTGAAGATCCTGCAGTAACCTCCCTTCTCCATATGCATGACAAGGCTAACAATTCACCCTGGATTACTGTCGTCGGTCTGGCTTTACTCGTAATCCTCGGCGGCTTTCTTCGCCTCCACAATCTCGACCGCAAGAGCATCACCCATGTCGAGATGTACGTGCCGGGTATTCATTTGCCTCATGGTATTTCTGTTCCGGAAGAGCGTCTCACACTATTTAAGGTAGTTACCAGCACGCTGAATTCGGACACCCATCCTCCCGCCTATTACGCGCTGATGTGGTTTTGGACGAAATGTTTTGGGACCAGCGCGTGGTCGGTACGGCTGCCGTCGGCCTTGTTAGGGATTGCTTGCATTCCGCTTGTCTTCTGGCTCGGCGCTATCACCGGCCAGACCACTGCCGGCTGGATCGCGGCTTTCCTCTTCGCAATCAACGGTCACCAGGTTTTCTGGAGCCAGATAGCCCGCATGTTTACCCTCGCCTGTTTCCTTGGGCTCTTGGCTACAATTCTGCTTCTCCTCATCGCCCGAGAGAATCATGCATCGCGCTTGCTCAAATTCCTTTATGTCGTTACTCTGCTCTTAGGACTTTCTACACATGTATTCTTCTGGTTGATTCTCGCGGCACATATATTGTGGACCCTTCTGAATGCTCCTGTCCACAAGCCGGCGCTCCCCGCTGCAACCAGGCTTCAATTCCTGACTCTGATCTTAGGCAGCCCCTTGCTGGCATTCTCTGCCTACCAGACCGGAAACACACTCGCTAGCCTCAGCAGCAATGCTCTCATCTATGCTCGTGAATTCCTCCAGTTCTCATTTGCATTTCCTTTGGACGGCTATTCCTCGGGAGTCTATCTCGATCAATCTAGAATCTTCCTGATTGATGATCCTCACATATCGATCGTGCGTTGGCTGTTCGTTCTGCTATCGCTCTTCCTGTTTGTGGTAGGCATGTTTTTGGTCGGAAAGTTTGTCAAATCCGATACTACACTGCTCGACGATTCGGTGGGGCCTTCTTCCCATGCGTGGTGGTTAGCCGCCCTTCTCGGAACGATAGTCATCGGGCTGTTTATCGCTGTAGCCAGAAGTTTTGGCAGCCCTCGTTCTGCCTCTATAGTGCGGGACACGGAATTGATGATAGCTTTGCCATCCCTGCTCGCTATTTTGGGATTTGTGGTCCAGAAAAGCTGGCCGCGGATTACGGCTTGTCTTCACATTGACTTCCTGACCGGTGATCGAGCGCTGATCTGGATGCTGGCAGTGGCTCCCTTTGTTGCGCTCTCATTGATCTCGCTATTTAAGCCAATTTTCAACGCCCGAGGTATGCTCCTACTTTCTCCTTATCTTGTCCTTGTACTGGCAGCGGGCATCGCCTATTTCGACCGCCAGCATTTCGTGGTCGTTATATTACTCGCCGTTATTGGAGCCGCGCATTTTGCCGGATTCAGGGAGTATAGTCGCATGTCAGCCGGCAGAGCGGATTACAAAGCTTTCGTGGCCGTCTTGTCTCCCCGTGTCGAAACGGAAGATGTTGTCTTTCTGAATCCTGAGTTTTATTCCACGCCACTGATGTTTTATATGAATTCCGGCTGGGATCGGATTGTGGGCAGAAATTTCGACGCAGTTTCCCACGATAAGAGAAACGCTCGGATCTGGGCTTTATGGTTTTATAACTACGAACCAGAGTTGCCAAAGTCTATGGAGGAGGCATTGTCTAGCTATCATCCTGTCCAGACCGTTGAGGCCCCCGGCGGACAGGCCACCCTTTATGTCCGCGACAATTTCTGATTGTCCTCCTGGCGCGCCCTCCACTCCACCGCGCGCTAGTGACGATTACCCTTCAATGCTAATCAGATGCCGGTAAGCGAGCCACGCATTCTTACAGCCCCCCCAACAGCACCTGCACAGATGCGGCGTGCTGGGTCGGTTGCACGCCGGCAAGATCTGCTGATGTTAGCAGCTCTGGTCTTGCTTGCTGGTATCGGTGTGGCTCGAATCGTCTCCACCTATCATGTCTTCAGCCAGACCACCGATGAACCGGCTCACGTAGCCGCCGGCATGGAATGGCTCGAACGGGGGACCTATACATTTGAGCCCCTTCATCCGCCGCTGGCCCGCATTGCCGTCGCGGTAGCTCCGTACGTGGCCGGTCTTAGGTTGAAGGATCACCAAAATTTCTGGATTGAGGGAAACCAGCTCTTCGGCGCCCATGACCGATACTTGTACAATCTTTCTCTGGCACGGCTGGGCGTGCTTCCATTTTTCCTTTATGCTGTCTTCTTGGTCTGGTACTGGAGCCAAACTTATTACGGCGACGGACCCGCTTTCATCGCGACATTTCTCTTCACAACATCGCCCGTTGTACTCGCGCAGTCGGGTGTCGCGACCACGGATATGGCTGCCACTGCGACCTTTACCGGCGCCATTCTGGCTTACGTAAAGTTCCTCGAACGGCCAACTTCTCTTCGCGCTACCCTACTCGGCATAGCAGCAGCGCTGGCTGTCCTCTCGAAGTTCAGCGCATTGCTTTTCCTGCCTGCCTGTGGAGTTACAATATTACTTGCGCAGCGACTCATCGGTCCAAGAACAATACCGAGCACGTTTCTTGTGCCTCGTATCTCTTGGCGGCGGGGTATTGCGCTTGCTGTCTTCGTCGTAGTTTTTTTGGTTTGGGCGGGATATCGATTTTCCGTGAGTCCCGCTGCCGACCCGGCCTTGCGCCCGCACTACAGCATCGATCAACTTGTCGGTACAAGGGGCACTCTCCACAATGTGGCTTACGCCGTAGCCGAGCTGCCATTTATTCCGGCGCCTGCCTTCTTCCAGGGACTTGCGAAGATCCGTTACGCCGAAGCAACGGGCCACAAGGGATATCTCCTCGGCCACATTCGACAGACCGGCTGGTGGTACTTTTTTCTCGTTGCGTTGGCTGTCAAGTCCACGATACCGTTCTTAATTCTTGTTTTCGCCGGAGTTGTTCATCTCATCAAAGTAACCTTGCTGCCAGCGAAACGGTGGGTTGCCGTCGCACCTTTAGTCGCAGCTCTAACTGTTCTTCTGCTCTGCGTGCCCAGCCAAATCAATATTGGAGTCCGTCACATTCTTCCGATCTACCCGTTACTCGCAATCATTGCCGGCGTGGGCGGTGCTTGGCTTTGGAGTACCACAAGACCGATGTATGCAGGTGCCGCATTGGTCATTCTTTTATCGGCTTGGCATCTTACTTCTTCGGTCCGCGCTCATCCAGACTACTTGGCATATTTCAATGAATTTGCCGGTCAGCATCCAGAAAGAATCCTGGTCGACAGCGACCTCGATTGGGGCCAGGACCTGCTACGTCTGTCCGCAGTGCTGCAGCAAAGACAGATCAGCCAGTTATCCATCGCCTATGCCGGCAGCTCGCACTTGGACCTCGGTAACTTTGGCCTTCCACCGTTTCATATTCTTGATCCCCATCAGCCGACATCCGGATGGATCGCAATTAGCTTGCTGAAGCTCAAGACGGGCGGCCTGGGCTTTCCCGACGACAGTTTCTCATGGCTCAATGCCTACCGGCCCGTTGATCGGATAGGTCGATCCATTCTGCTTTATTACGTGCCGGATTCGGATCAATCAGGAACCACGACAATGCCTCGTTCTCAGGCACGGTGAATTTATGAAACCTGGCTACGACATAACTGAAGATCGTCCCCTGAACGATGTGCCGACCCACACCAAGATTGCTGTCCAAGAAGGAGACCGTCCTTTGCTTCGGAATCTTTTAGGTAAATTGGGAATCCTCTTGTTCACCTTGCTGCTCGTGGCGCTCCTTCTGGAGTGCGCTCTTCGCCTGGCTTTTTACCATAGCAAAGACTTCTCTATGGAGATGTGGAAGTACGCTGTACAGCTTAAGCGCGAGGTTCCCGATCCCAACCTCAGATTTACACACAAGCCGAACGGCCATGCATTCTTGATGGGCCAGGATGTCACAATCAACTCCCACGGGCTCCGAGACTATGAATATTCTCTGGAGAAACCACCCGGGGTTTACCGCATTTTGATCTTAGGCGACTCGACCACCTTCGGCTGGGGGGTTGCCATGACCGATACCGCGGCCAAGATCCTCGAGAGAGAATTAAATGCCCAACACATACCCGGCTACCAGCGGTTTGAAGTAATTAATGCAGGAGTCGGCAACTATGATACCGTCCAAGAGGTTACATATTACAAGACACGCGGTCGTGATTTTCATCCTGACCTAGTCGTGCTGGGATATTTCATCAATGACCCGGAGCCCGTACCGGCACAGAAGAATATCCCTTTGATCGACCGGTCCTACCTGGTAGCCTATGTGACCAACCGTTACGACGGCGTACTTCGGCGCTTGGGTACCCGCCCTGACTGGAGAGCTTATTACTCTTCCCTATACGAAGATGATCGTCCAGGGTTCCAGGCGTGTAAAGCTGCCTTGGCAGACCTGGCGGCTTCCACCCGCGCCGACCATGCCAAGCTACTCGTGGCTCTGATACCGGAGTTGCACCAAATCAACAACCGTTATCCGTTCACCGCTGCCCATCAAAAGATCAAGGATGCCCTGGCGGCAGAGCAGGTGCCGGTCCTGGATCTCATCGAAGGCTTGCGTAATCATGGACCTGAAGTCACCCTATGGGTGACACCATTGGACGATCATCCCAACGGGAAAGCCAATACTCTGATTGCCGCCCAAATGCGGGATGCCATCCTAGCCGACCTGCAAGTCACGACTGGAACTCTCGCCAAGACCAGACCATGACCATCGCCGCTGCTCACAAGTTCGGTATTAAAGACTAAGCCTTGTTCCCGAGGCTGACTTTTCTATTTTAGAGGATGGAAGCTTCAACCACTATCGCGGTGCCAGTGGCCACCCGTCCGCCTGAGATAAGCGGACCGGAGCGCGGGTTTCGGCTTTCGAGCCTTATCGCGGCCGCCATTCTTGCTGGCTTTTACTTGGCTACTAGTGTCTACATCGCTTCTCATCGGCTCTACTGGTTTGACGAGCTATTTATAGTACGTATTGCCCAGCTTCCTAGTGTCGCCGCCATGTGGCAGGCACTCGCTCATGCTTCCGATACCATGCCTCCCGGCTACCACCTCCTTATGAGGATGGTAGGCCGCACATTTGGATACAGCGAAATCGTGATGCGGCTTCCCTCTGCTTTGGCCATGGTTGCGGGCTTGCTGCTGGCCTTTGACTGTGCCCGGCGCCTCACCGATGGTCTGTATGGATTGATAGCCTTCGCGCTTTTAACCTGCTCGTTGCTGCCTTACTATGGTTACGAGGCGCGACCCTACGCCATTTATTTCCTGTTGTCTGCTCTGGCTTTTTGGCTTTGGATCTGCACCGAACCTGACAATAAATGGTTCGCCTTTCTTTTTGGAGCCGTGCTTTGTTTGGCGGTCACGATGCACTACTATGCGGCCTTGTGTGTCGTACCGTATGTTCTGTGGGAGCTTGTGGACTGGAAAAGCGGAAAGCACCCTTCTCTCAAGCTAATTGCCGGACTCATAGGCGTTGGTTTTGCCGGCGGGGTCTTGGCTCCGCTGGCAATGGCCTTTTCGCGGCAGTTTTCACGTGACTTCTGGGCACACCCGTCCTTCTTCAAGCTTCGAACTGGCTTCTTTGAATTGTTCCCCAATGCTCTCTTCCTGCTTGCGCTAGGGATCAGTTGGATCGTCCTTTGCCAATCTCGCAGTAGAACAACAGTCGTCCAGCCGAGGCGGCCAGCTGAATCGCTTGGTTGGCTCTTCTTTTGTATCCCATTGGTCGGCTTCTTACTGGCGGAACTGAGAACCAACGCCTTCCTCATGCGCTACTTCATCGGCGTCCTGCCGGGCGTGGCCGTTGCGTTCTCCTGTCTACTATGGCGTCACTTTAAGAACTTGCGACACATTTCGGCTGGAGTGCTGGCACTTTTGGTGGCATGGGGAACAATAAGCCAGTGGATGGCCGTTCGTCACCCGGAACGGATCGATCCGTTCGGACAACAAACCGCGACCAGGCAATACCTCCAACTGGAAGATTCTGTCCTTTCGAATGGTAAGCAATTCATTTTGTTTGATAACCCCATGCTTCACATGGAGGCGAAATACTATTCTCAACATCCAAATGAATGCATTTTGCTGCTTCGGGAAGATGCCGCAGAGGAAATACCTACTATGCGCGTACAGGTAAATTTGTCTCATTATTCTCCCCTTCGGTTTTGGAAACTCGACGATCTCAGGCGTCATGCCGGGGAAACCGCCCTGATTGACCCTGCCCCCGAGACATTGCAAGCACTTAGGCAGGCTGGACTTCAGGTCTCGGTCCGCTATTCGAAGCCACTAGAAGTCGTCTACCTACAGTAAGATCGCCTCAGCGGAACCCTGGCCGGTAAAACGCGAGCCAGCGCGAAAATCATCTTGGCGGCCGGACACGCGAGCCACCAGAGGACGACCAAAGTCGCCGACGCGCCTCCAATGCAAGTGGAAAGTAAGGTTCCAAACCAGCCAGACGATTCTCCCTCTTAACTTGAACCTGCTTTTTCCTTTCCTATCGATGTTTGGCAGCTATCTTGCATCAACTAAGTATCTCGTCTGGATAAACCGAAGTGAGGGTGTGAGAGGAGTTCGGCATGCGAATCTCAATCCTGGGTTGCGGTTATGTTGGCTTGGTCACTGGGGCGTGTTTGGCCGAAATGGGCCACGAAGTCCTGTGCACCGATAACGACGGCGACAAGGTTGCGATCCTCAATCGAGGAGATCTGCCAATCTATGAACCGAATCTGGACGAGATCGTAGCTCGGAACCGGATGACGGGTCGACTCTTTTTCACGGCCAATCTGGGAGATGCCGTACGCTTCGGTGATGCGATCTTCATCTGCGTTGGTACCCCGCCGCTTCAGGACGGCGACGCCGATCTGAGCTCGATGGACAGCGCGGCACGAGTCATCGCGGCCGAGGCTAGCAGTTCCAAGCTGGTCGTCGAGAAGAGCACCGTCCCCATGCAGACTGGTCAGAAACTGAAGCGTGCCCTGGATATTTATGGACGCAATTCAGGTTGCCGCTTCTCTGTTGCCTCAAATCCAGAGTTCCTGTGTGAAGGGACGGCGGTATCCGATTTTTTGCATCCCGATCGTATCGTGGTCGGTGTGGCTGATGAGCGAGCCGAAGCCCAGCTTCGTGAAATCTATCGTCCTCTGGTCGAGCAAGATATTGCCTGCCCCATCCACAATGGAAATTGCCCACCCAGACCTTCACCGCGACTTCTAGTAACGAGCATTAATAGCGCTGAATTAATTAAGCACGCATGCAACTCGTTCCTCGCAGTCAAGATTTCATACGCTAACCTGATCGCCGATATCTGCGAAAATATGGGCGCGGATGTTGACGAAGTTGTCCAAGCCATGGGCTTAGATCCTCGTATTGGACCCCAGTTCCTTCGGCCCGGTCTAGGCTTCGGAGGATTTTGCTTGCCCAAGGATGTCCAGGCATTCATCCGATTGGGCGAAAAAGCGGGCGCAGACGTGTCCCTGTTGAAGGATGCTGAATGCGTCAATAAACGGCGTATCGATAGGTTCCTCTCGAAAGCCAGGCACGCGCTATGGACTCTGAAAGGCAAGCGCATTGGCATTTTAGGGTTGGCATTCAAACCGGAAACAGACGACATTCGATTCGCGCCAGCGATGGAATTGATTCACAGATTGCTTCAGGAACACGCCGACATTCAGGTCTATGATCCGCAGGCCATGGAGAAGGCAAAGGCCGTGCTTCCTTCCATTCGTTATTGTGATAGCGCCTATGAGGCCGCTGAGAACGCCGAAGCCCTCATGATCGTGACTGAGTGGCAAGCTTTCAAAACGCTGGACTGGCAGCGCATTGAGCGCTCCATGTCACGATCGTTGGTCCTCGATGGCCGAAATCTCTTGAATGGCGAAAAGATGCTTGCCTTGGGTTTCGAATATCAGGGCGTTGGAAAGCCAATCGACGAAGCTTTGTTCATGAATGTTGCGAAGTCTTCCTAACCCTGCGTCACATAACTTTTTCTCCAGCATCGCCACCGAGGTCGGGCCTTCTTGAATCCTGAATTGGACGCTCCCACCGATATCATCACCGACCTGGCGGTACCGGATTCTCTCCCACCGAGGCCTAAGCCTGCCGATCGAACCATGCTCCGGGCTGTAGCCTGGACTGGTGCCGGTAAATGGGCGACCCAACTCCTCACTTGGGTATCGACCATCGTAGTTGCCAGGATACTTGCCCCTTCAGACTACGGCCTGATTGGAATGGCCACAATCTATCTTGGCCTTATAGCACTCATTAGCGAATTTGGCTTGGGGCAGGCGGTAATAACCCTGCGCGAAATGTCGGCCAGGCAGATAGCTCAGCTTAATTCACTTTCCATCGCTGCCGGCGGTGTGTTGTTTGCCATCTCTTGTGCCGCGGCAAGTCCACTCGGGAGATTCTTCCATAGTCCGAAACTTCCCCCGGTGGTCGCATGGATGAGTCTCTCCTTCCTGATTTCAGGAGCTCAGGTCGTACCCGATGCGCTGTTGCAGAGTGACTTACGTTTCAAGTTACTTGCATCGTTCGATACCGTACGCGTCTTAGTTCAGTCCCTTACAACCGTAACACTGGCATGGCTAGGCTCTGGTTACTGGAGTCTCGCTTTCGGTAGCCTCGCTGGTGCAACGATTGCAGCAGTGATGGCGGTGATCGCACGGCCTCACCCTCTTGCAAGGCCACGATGGGAAGAGATCAAACATGCCTTGCGCTTCAGCGGTGACGTGCTTGGCTCGCGAGTGGCGTGGTACGCCTATGCCAACTCAGATTTCCTCGTCGCTGGGCGCGTGTTGGGACAAGCTCCGTTAGGTGCTTACACCATTGCATGGACGATTGCTTCCACGCCTGTTGAGAAAATTACGAACATGGTCAGCCGTGTCTCGCCGGCTTTTTTCTCCGCTGTACAGGACGATAAGCCACGCCTACGGCGATGGTTACTAGGCATTACTGATGGCCTCACTCTCCTTACATTTCCAGCCTGCATCGGTATGGCGCTGGTGGCGGATCAATTCGTGCTAGTCGTGCTAGGGCACAAGTGGACGGCTGCCGTTCTCCCTTTACGACTGCTGGCGATATGCGCTGCGCTGAGAGCTATCACGACTGTTTTTCCTAATATGTTGTTTGCTATGCGCCACTCGCGGTTTGTAATGTACAACACGCTTATTGCTACAGTGGCATTTCCACTCGCGTTCTACTACAGCAGCCGATGGGGTACAGGAGGAATTGCGGCAACCTGGATCATATTGTACCCCCTGATTACAGCTCCTTTCGTGTGGCGCACCCTTGTAGCAATCGACCTCTCTGGTTGGACCTATCTCCGGTCGATGGTACCGGCGTTGCGCGCGTCGCTGGTTATGATCATCGCGGTTATCGGCGTCCGCTCAATAACACCGTCTACGTGGCCGATGACGGCGCAATTTGCTATTTCTATCATTGCCGGCCTACTATCCTATTTGGCTGTATTGTTTATTGCCGAACGGCGGCGGATAGGAGATGTGTTCCGGCTACTGCGCGGGCAGGATGTCTAGCTGATCCCGGTCGACAGACCAGCATGAGCGATTCTCACAAGCAATTATCCCCCCAGTACATGCTTACCAATAATCTCAAACATTTCATAAATAACTGCCTGCAAGGGTCCTACTTGCGCCCATCGAACGTCAGGTTTGCTCTTTCGCAGTTGCTCTCCGATAGGCCTCCTGCCGGCTTGACCCAGTATTCTGATGAAGACCATTTATTGGCTGCGGTCGCCTGGCTGGAAAGAGCGCAGGATGCCATGAAGGACGGAGGAGTATGTGGACGATATAAGCTTGCCAGCGGCTGGACATCGTCCTACCCGGAGACCACCGGATATATCGTACCTACCTTCCTCAAGTTGCGCCGCATATTGAATGCAGATCGCTTTTATGACCGAGCACAACGTGCGATAGAGTTTCTCTTGCGCCTGCAGCTCCCCGAAGGCGCTTTTCCGGGTGGTGAGGTTGACCAGAATCGAACCGATCCTTCTCCCTTCAATACCGCGCAGATTATGCACGGACTTCAGGCTTGGGCAATAGAAACTGGCGATACTCGATGCGTCGAGGCTTTGCGGAAGTCGGGACATTGGTTGTACGACCACCAGGATTCCGATGGCGCGTGGCGAAAGTATTTCTATGGAGGCATCGAGACGACTTATAGCTCCCACCTGACTTGCTGGCTTGCAGAAGCAGGAGAATTCCTGGGCGAGGACCGGTTTCTCGAAGCAGCCTATAAGCATTTGACGTGGGTTTTGCAGCATTTCGATCCTGAGCACAGCTGGTTCGATCTCTGTGGGTTTGGCGCGGAAGATCACCATGCTCGTAGCTCCGTCACGCATACCATCGCCTACACAGTCTGGGGGGTACTAAGAACCTCCGAAGTCTTACGTCATCACGATGGCCAGAAAGCGGCTGCCGCCGCAGCTTGGGCGGCTCTGCGCCGTCTTGAGTTGTCGCGTTGGTTGCCAGGGGTGCTTGACCACAAATGGCGCGGCGTTTCGAATTTTTCCTGCCTGACTGGAAATTGCCAGTTCGCTCTCATATGGCTGCATCTCTATCGCAAGACCGGCGACCCGCGGTGGCTGAACGCGGCAATGAAAGCCCTGGATCTTGTCCGGCACACGCAGGCGATGAGCGACGCAAGTGAGGGCATTCGCGGCGGCATTGCCGGATCAAGCCCTGCCTGGGGAGACTATATCTCGCATGCCTTTCCAAACTGGGCAGCCAAGTTCTTCATCGACGCTTGTCTGGAGTTACCAGCAGCCTTGGAGAATCCTATAGCGTTCAACGGTCGGCCTGCCGTTCCCGCTGATATCCCGACGGCATTGCCGCAAAGTCTGGGCGCAACACCAAAGAAGACATTGACTGTGGGATTGTTGACCACCGCCAGCTCAAGCAAGTTCCATCAATTCATGCAGGCGTCATCATCATGGAACTTCCGGCCCGACCTGGTTCTTATCGATGCTCCCACTCGGCTCCCGCTTCGGCGGCGCTTGCGCAACCGCGTGATGTCCTTACGGCCGTCGGCCAATCGATCGAAGCCTGCTCCCGCCGCCTCAAGTGGCGCTCCGATCGATGTGGGACAGTATTGTCGCGAACACGGTATTCCGGCGACAACAACGGCACCCAACTCCCCAGCGGCCCTGCAGATCATACGGAATCACGGAATTGACATTCTGGTGCACCTTGGCGGCGGCGGCATCGTCAGGCAATCGGTTATCGATGCTGCGCGTCTGGGCGTCTTGAATGCCCATATGGGCTTGCTACCTGCTTATCGCGGAATGAACGTCACCGAATGGACACTTTGGAACCGCGATCCCGTAGGTTGCTCCGTACACTTGATCGACTGCGGCATAGATACCGGCAACATTCTTTTGCTCTGTCACGTCGATATGACGGGCGCCAACAATGTTGCACATGCTCGAGAGCGAGTGAACGCAGCGCAGATCGCTCGGCTTGCGGAGGTACTGCGCTACACGCTCACGGCTGGAGAGTTGCCGCCTCGAACATCTCAGTCACCGCAAGCCGGATTGCAGTACTTCACCATGCATCCAATACTTGTCCAGCGATTGAATCAGCGATTGCAAGACGTCTGTGCCGGGAAGGTTCCTGCAGAGTTCCCGAGAGCGCAAGTGACGGCCGCTAGCGTGCTGTCATAAATAGCATGCAGCCGATTGACACATCGCGGACTCAATGACAAAGCCAGCGCGCTCATAACAACGACAGTTCAACGACTTCCGGCTGATTTTCACGCCGACAAGTCACGGTAATTCGCTACTTGATAGTTCATGACCTCATCCTGACGGGTGAGGTCAATTTTTTTGCTTCTGTTCCGTGCTCGAATCGGCTGCAGGGGTAGGAGGTGCGATGCTGTTCGCGGGAGACTGGCCAGGGTTGTCGTATTCATAGGCTCCGATGTCGATGGCCGAACCAACAACAGAGCGCGGCTCCTTGCTGACGGGATGCACATATTCGAACATCGGAGCCAGATCATATCCCGCTGCAACCCCGGGGCGCACTCCTTTATTAATAGCAGGAGATTCTTTAGAGAGGTGATAATCGTACTCCGCTTGATTAACCAGGTGCGCATTGCGAGTGGCGAGATTTCCTGCTTGGACTCCTCGTCCTTGAAGCACGATTCCGGGACCAATAAAGAGGTTGTTGACCAAACGGCAGACAGTGGGCAAACCACCCACATGTACAAAGATCCCTCCGCCCTCGTAGTCATTCACTATGGTGTTATTGACAATATAAAGCTCCTGAACGGAGTTTCTTCCCCCTTCTTCAGCGTAGGAGATGATGGTTTCATTGTCGGTAATCGGACTTTGTTGGATTAAATTTCCAATGATGTAGGACCGTCCGCCACTCGGGAGGTCGATTTCGTAGCTGGCTGTGCCGGTTTCATCGGTGAGCCGATTGTAGAGAATGTAGTTCGTTTGTGCACGGCTCTTCACCAAGTGCCCAATCTTGGCTTCATGGCTATAGGAATAACGCAGCGTGAAAGTCCGGACATCTCCGATGTAAATATTATGACTTTGTCCGTCCCCATATCCGTTACGGGCAAACTCACTGTTTTCGACCAGGATGTCGCTGCTTGGATTGGCGCCGGTCAGGATGCCGTTCTCATTATCATGAAAATAGCAGTTACGAACGGTCAGTCCCGGTCCCTCCTGCCGAATTCCAGCACCGTTTTGATCTGGTACGGTCGCTCCAGAGAATTCCATATTCTCTACGGTCGTATTCGTTCCTTGAATGACCCAGATGCCTTTGCCCTGCACGCTTTTGCCACGCGCATCCACGCGAGGGCGTCCGCCAACTCCGCGTATCGTGAGATTATCCCGCGTCCAGACGGCTACATCGCCCAGATAGAGTCCCGCATCGATCTCGATCGTGTCGCCGTTCTTAGCGGCTGCCGCGGCCTGACTGGGCCTCTTCAGATTCCGTGTCGGGCCCACTTGAAGAAGCCTGCCGGCCGACGCCTGACTTGCCGGGACGCTGGCCAGCATCAGCACGAAGGCTAATAGGGCGAGCCCTGCGAGCCGTGGCACTTGCCGGCGGCGTAGGAGGGGGACTTCATTGGAATGCGCGACATTGGTCGCCACCTCGCGATGCACTTTTCCCCCCAGAAAAAGTTGCCAGCATCGCACCCAAGTCCACCGGCTGCGCTCCGATCGAGAATTGCTGGTGCCGTAACTATCTATTCTGGCCAACGGTACCTTCAACCGAAATACCGGACACCGGTAGTTCGACCTTCAAGAGATTTTTCCCGCCCTGCGACATTGGACCTGTATTCTCATAAATCTCGAGTTCCGACTGTATGCGTTCCCGATTGCTAACAATGGGAATTTTGGTCAGCAGCTTAAATTGATTCTCGTGAAGGAGTGCAACCAGCATCTGCATCGATTTCAGGTCCGGCCAGAAGTCCGGCTCTATCACAATATAATGAACGCTATAATGTTGCAGCATCTCCTTGAATCTGACCTCGGTGACCCCGAATTCTTTGACACCGAATAAATCGCGATGTATTGCCACTTTTAGTAGAAGCTTGTCCGCTCGGATCACCGTCAGGTTCTTACACTCCGGCAGGCTCTTTACATTAAATATAAACGAGCCGTCGCGAATGCCGGAAAACATCACTACGCTGTCTTGTGGGGCCAGCGAACACACATACTGGGCTGCGGTTCGGTATCCCGAGACGTAAGGGACAGGCTTGGCCGCCAATGTGTATGCAAAGCTGCCGGCTGCAAACACCAGGGCAGCATAAGGGGCTATCTGCGGCGGCAGAACTCGCGTGATCACCAATATCGAAAAAACTACGATTGGGAAGATGAGAAATATGGTATAGCGCTGCGAAGCCACCGAAATGAGCGTAAAAAAGGCATAACCTGTTATGAGCCATGCTGCAAGGAAAAACAAGACCGGTTTCGGCGGCCGCCACTGTTTCCGAAGCGCGCAACCCACGCAATACGCGAGTGCGAGCGCCAGAACGCCCCATCCAAGTTGACGCGGCCATTCGAAGCGGGCTATATACGACCACGTTGCCGGGCTGAAACGTGAGTGTTTGACCCACCCCCCTCCTACTGCCTGCTGCATGTTTGTCCGGCCCCACAGCCACGTGTACAGCACCAGAGGCGCAATTCCTGCCACAAAGAGCACACTGGACCACCAGAATTCGGCCAGCCGGAACAGGCGATTCTTATGCACCACGTACAGAGTGAGAAGAAATGCTGGCAAAATAAAAATTGCTGGCTGCTTAGTATCCGCGGCCGCCAGCACCAGCACGACTGCAAAGTAGAGGTTGCGGGTCCTGCTCGAGTCGATATATCGAAAGAAGAAATAGCAGCTCCATATAAGAAGGGCAAATGTTGGAATTTCCAACATTACCTGCCTCCCCCAGAGCGCCATGACCGGGGTGCCAATGAACAGTAGCGCCGTCGCCAGCGCAGTGACGCGATCCATCCAGCGTCGCACCAGAAAGTATGTCCCGAAGGCTGTTAGCAATAAGAAGAAAGCGACCGTCAGCTGGGCTGTGACGTGCGACACTCCAAAAATGCTGAAAAATATAGCTTCGACTAGTGCAAACAGCGGCGGGTACGTCAAGGCAGTCACCGCAGGATACTGAAGATAATAATCAATGGCCCATTGCTTCAAATGAGAAACGGGCAGAGCGCGAGCCATGTCGTAATAAAATGCGCCATCCATGGCATGCCGTGGCGCATCGCTCCACCAGAAATCACCTTGCGTTGGAGAGGTCTTAAAGAGCAGACATACAGCCATCGTGAGAAGCACCAGGCAGACAAAGTCTCCCCACTTCGGTTTCGACATCTGATTATCGGACGAGTGCAGCATGTCTAGCTTTTCTGGCAACCACGGATACTATCGGAGTACCGGCATCTGCCACGTTTACAGCGCCCTAGCTGAACTCCACGTTCGAATGCAGGCCGGCTTATCTCTGCTTTCCGACTTCGCCCTCAACCGTGAGGCCGGATACCGGCAGTTCAACTCTCAGCAGGTTCTTCCCCTGCGACACTGGACCCAGGTTTTCGTAAATCTCCAGTTGCGACTGGATGTGCTCTTTATTGCTCACAATGGGAATCTTGGTCAGTAGCTTGAACTGATCCTCGTGGAGCAGACCAACCAGCATCTGCATCGACTTCAGGTCAGCCCAGAAATCTGGCTCAATCACGATATAGTGCACCCCATAACGCCCCAGCATCTCCCTGAACTGCGCCTCGGAAACTCCGAGTTCTTTTACGCCAAACATGCTCCGCATCATCATTACTCGCAGCAGTAGCTTGTCAGAACGGATTATGCTGAGATTCTTGCAGTCTGGATTGGTTTTTACGTTGAAGATGAAGGATCCATCCCGCAGCCCGGAGAAGAGCACCACGCTGTCCGGCGGCGCTACCGAGCAGACATATTCAGCCGCAGCACGATAGCCGGACACATACGGAACATGGTCCGTAAGTAGCATGTGGGCGAAGAGTCCACCTGATAGCACGATCGTAATATATGGTCCTACTCTGGCTGGTATCGCGCGGACAAGTGCAAGTACGGCAAATAAGACTAGGGGAAATACCAGGAATATTGTGTAACGCTGAGATTTGATTGCGATCAGCGTGAAGAACACATATCCGCTGACAATCCACCCGACAAAGAAAACCATCGCAGCGCTGGGCAACCGCCAGTTTGGCCGAAGGAGCGCTCCAATACAATAAACGCCTGCCAGCCCAGCCAAGAGCCACCCGATCTCAGACGGCCACTGCCGAGCCACATAGAGCCATCCGGCGATGCTCGTCCGGGAATATTCCACCCAGTCTCCGCCCATCGACTGCTGCACGTTGTAGCGCCCCCACAACCAGGTGAAGATCGCCAGCGGGAATACCCCGGTTATCAAGAGTACAGTGGACCACCAGAAATCCGAGCGCCGGAATAGGTCGATTCTAAAAACAACAAAAAGAGTGAGCAGGTATGCCGCAACGATAAACATGACTGGTTGCTTGGTGTACATACCAGCAACCACAAAACCGACCGCAAGGTACAAATCACGCGCCCTGAGAGTATCCAGATAACGGAAGAAGAAATAGCAACTCCAAATAAGGAATGCGAATGCTGGAATCTCCAGCATCACCTGCCGTCCCCAAAGCGCCATGATTGGCGTACCTACAAACAGCAGGCCAACAGAAAGGGCGGCAAGGCGGCCGACCCAGCGTCGTGTCAGGAGGTACGCCCCGTACGCGGCTCCTAACAGAAAGACGCTGACGGTCAACTGCGCGGTCGTCGCCGACACTCCAAATAAACCGAAGAACACAGCCTCGATTAATGCAAATAGCGGCGGGAAAAAAAGGACGGTTATCGCAGGGTACTGAAGATAATAATCCATGGCCCATCGCTTAAGATGGGTTATCGGAAGATTGCGGGCCATGTCGTAATAGAAAACTCCGTCCATGGCGTGACGCGGAGCATCGCTCCACCAGAAATCACCTGCGCGAGGCGATGTCTGGAACAATAGAAAGACCGCGACGGCCAGCAAGAGGAAACTTGCCACGTCCCGCCAGGTCGAACTAAGCTGCCGGTTATCAGGTTGCATGTAATTTATTCAGCGATTCTTCAATTCGCAGCGCGCGCTGAAACTAGCCATCTTGCTGCAATCCAGATTCCAACGTGAAATGGGACCGCGCAGCCCCGAATTTCCTCAGAATGTCTACACGGCTGCGACGCATAATGTTTTGGCCAATTTCATTGAGCGCCTTGGAAACCGGAAATACCTCTTCCCGGATTATTTGTGTTTGTAGCTTTGGACCGCGAGGGAGGATAACCCGGAGTCACGGACGACCGGTTGGACGCAGCAGTCTGCGTGGCATTATCGTTTCGCAGCAACTGCCGCAGACCAGAGCCTAACGCATCCGTGAAGACGCTGGCGCCGCGGTAATTCAGGTGAAACCCGTCTGAATACAAGTCCAAGGGCAATTGTTGCGGTTGAAAGGGTACAAAAACCTGCACCCCTACCCGATTGCCCGCCGTTTGGATGGCGCCGGACCCATCACGCAGGGCCGCGCTAGGCGGCACTACAAAGACGAATTGCGCTCCATATCGGGCGCATAAGCCCGATATCTCTCGGAGACGTTCGGTTGCCTTTCTGTCGATCTCATCGTCCGGAGCCAACGGCGCAGTTACAGGACGAAGCTTGGCGGCTAAGTCCGGGAAGTCGGGCAGCATGTGCACTAGAAACCATTTATGTAGCTCGCTGCGCAAGCCATAATAGCGGCTGAGATTCGCAAATAACAGATTACTGGTGGTCGTATTGTCAATCGCCACGGTGCGCTTGACCGCAAGGAGATCATATGGATCCATCAGTAATGTGGCGAAGGCGTCCCCGTGAACCTCCGGCGCGATCAACTGTCGCGCATTCAGTACTAAGACGACTGCCCTGGGACGCGCACCTTCGCGAAACAGGCGATGCAAACCGTAATACCAGTCAAGATAATTTGTATCTTCTACGACGAATCGAGTGACCTTGTACTCGGGACCCAGTTTCTCGTTAAGCAGAGAAATGTTGATACCCTTCTTTAACAGGGAGTTCCCTACGATCAGGACCGGAACAGGGTTACCGGGGATGGGCCGGAGCTCGTCGGCACCGGCATGTTCCCTGTTCAAGCGAGCATCCATTGCCTTCCAATGCGGTAATGCATATCTTTGCGCGAGCTCCAGCACGGCGCAGAACAATGCGCAGAGTGTCAACAAAATAGCGCTATAACGCCGCAAGACCGGTCCTCTTAAAACTGAAAATAGATAAAGGTATTAGCCTGGTTAGCCGCGAAAAAAGCTATCGCAACCAGTGCCGAGAAACCCAGACCCGTACGAAACCATGCCGATGCGTTTTGAAAGACATACTCTTCCTGGTTGTTCTCCATTCGCAGATCCATCAGGAACATCGGAATCGAGAAGAGAGCCAGGAATTTGAGGGCCGTAAAGTACTCCGGTTGCCATTCCAGGCTGCCAAGGCCGCGCAAGAAACTAAACGCGTCATGAATTGAGGTTGCGCGGAAAAATACCCACGCCAGGCAGACAAGGTTGAATAACAAAATTCGTTTTGCCCAAGTGGCAACCGCGCTTGACCGGATCTCTTCCCTGAGCCCCACCCCCAACAGGCGCTCAAGGGCAAGGCCGCCGCCATGAATTCCGCCCCATATAACGAACGTCCAGTTGGCTCCATGCCATAGCCCGCCGATGAGCATGGTCGTGAGCAGGTTGCTGTAGGTTTTCCAGGTCCCGTTTCGACTTCCACCCAGTGGTATATAGAGGTAATCCCGCAGCCATGTGCTCAAACTGATATGCCAGCGCCGCCAGAAGTCCTGCAGGGTAGTTGCCAGGTACGGCTGCCGGAAATTCACCATGAAGTGGAAACCGAGAAGCTGCGCAGCTCCCCGGGCAATATTGCTGTAGCCGGCGAAGTCGCCATAAATCTGCCAGGCGAACGCATACGTCCCTAGCAACACAACCGGGGCGGTCGTCGCACCAAAATTACCGTTGAATGCGGCATTCGCGATCAACGCACAGTTGTCCGCAATGACGCACTTCTGAAAAAGCCCAAAGAGAACCAGCATTAACCCGTCAAAAACCTTGTTCCAGTCCAACGTTCTTTCCTTCTGTACTTGCGGAAGGAGATGACCGGGGCGCTGGATCGGCCCGGCGATCAAATGAGGGAATAGACTGATAAATAGAGCATAGTCGATAAGGGAGTCAGCCGGTTTCAGCTTCCCTTTGTATACGTCCACGATATAGGCCACTTCCTGGAAGGTATAGAACGAAATGCCCGGTGGAAGCAGTATCCGCAACAGCGATGTCGGGACATTATGAAGACCGACAGACGACAGCATGGCGGCAAATGACTGAACGAAGAAATTGAAGTACTTAAAAAATCCCAGAAAGCCAAAATTGATTACCAGGGACAGAACCAGCAGCACGCGCCGATGCATCGGATTACTCAGGGTGGCAATCTTCTTCGCCACGAAATAATCAATGCAGGTACTGGCCACCATCAGCAGCAGGAATCGCCAATCCCACCAGCCGTAAAAGAAATAGCTGGCGGCCAGCAAGAACACGTTCTGCCACCGCCGGGTCAGCCTCCAATAGAGCAGGACAACAACGATGAGAAAAACGACGAACGCTGGGGAGTCAAATAGCATAGAGGCGCGTCACTTGGAATGAAAATGCAGCCACTTCCCGCCGATCAGTACCGGGTCCTGACCGGGATCGCGGCACGACCGTTCGACAGAGAAATTGCAATTAGGATGCCAATTGCCCGAAACCCCACAGCGCCTAGCGACTCTCGCCGTAGTTCCAAATCGCCGGCGGCACCGAGGTTCATGCTGTGGTAGAGGTGGATCACAGCGGCTCCGATCCGCGGATTACAGGGCAGTCCCCGACTTTGATCGGCGAGTGGTGTTTGGGCGGAACACATCTCTTGACTACCCAGAGACTGGGGGCGGCTCAGGTTAGGGAGTGGCGATTGACAATCTGCCCAATTGAGCAAAAAGGAAGGGCTGTTAGCCCTTCCTCGGAGGTGGTTACGGATCCAAGAAGACCTACTCGACTGCTGGAACCAGCAGTCGGAACGGGCCTAAATTAACAGCTTCTTGCGCAGCGCCAGACCAAGTCCTAACAAGCCTGAACCTAGCAACGAAAGCGTAGCCGGCTCGGGCAGGTCAAACTCGTCATCAAAGCTGGTCGTATCGGCCGCCCCATGGCTGTCGATCGTAACAGCCAAGGTGATGGAGTATGGTCCGCTACTCAAAAGCCCACTACCGCCCATCGCGCCGTTATACGAGCGACCGGTGACGGAGAGCAAGCTTGTTAGCGGCGTACTGCCACACATAGCACTGGCACAAAACGCAGTGTTGCTGGCCGAGTACCAAGCCTGGCTGGTAATAGTGGTTCCAGCCGCCGTGCTGGTTCCACCGATAGTGTTCAACGCCGTGGTCAAGCCTGCCGGAAATCCTCCAGCAGAACTTAGACCCGTCACGGAAAGCAGCACCGTGAGGGCACCGGCGCCTGAGCCAGCTGTCGCATTGAACGTGCTGACGTCGAGCAGGGGCACAAGGTACTCAAATGGCGGCCCTAGCCCGCTCGTTATATTCGTGGTCCAACCCCCGACAGGCCCAATGAACGTGATTTGTCCAAGAGCCGGGTTCATGTCGGAAGCGTTATGCGTACAACCTGGGAAGTCCCCATCGTTATCGCAAAGCGTCGCCGTGGCCGGGTTGCTTGACATCTGCATTCCCAAGTTCGTGCCGGCGCGCATTGCCGTCGGCGCAGCTAGCAATGCGATTGCTAACAACGCCAGAAACAACACTTGGTATTTTCTACTCATTCTGTTGTACCCCTCCAGTCTAATCTGAATTGGTTGAAGAGGTGCCATTGACTCTGCCAAACCGCAGGATCCCATAGCCACCGCTGGTACTTACCAGCCACCTGTGTATTTGCAGGTCGACTGCCAAAGCATTGGCGCTCTATGTACATGAAAAATAAAGATTATATCGATCTTCGAGGGTGACCGCCAAACCCATGCGCAAAGTCATACCCAAAGAAAAGGAACAGACATACCGGACGAGCGGCCCGGGGGTTTCTCAAGGCTTCTCAGGGAAGAGGGAGTACCGGTGCATCAGGAGTGGCCGCCAAGCCTGCGAAGGACATGCCCTGCGCAAACTCACGCAATTGGCTAATGGCCTCCGATGGCTGAGGGCTGATCTTGCTTGAAATGGCGAAAAGGACGACACTTGCAGGGTGTCCCCCGAGCCGGGACTCTGCCTGCATCAACTTGATTTTGTACGGCTTAGCGGTGAGCTCCTCCCCGCTCAAATACCACATCCAAACCAGGCGCCGCTCCCCACCCGAAGCGATCCAATACTCGGCTACCGTCACCGGTCTGTCGGCAACCTGCGCTTCGCGGTAATCGCTATTTAACAATTTCCAGTCGCCGGTCGTTCCCACGGCATTTCCAGCGTTGACCAGTTCCACGCCGTGCCTTTTCATTGGGTAGGAGGCGATGTAAAGCGATACTTCGCGCGAGTCTTTTGTGAACGTCACCGACTCGCCGGCCTCGAAACTTGGCGCCCAGTCGTGGTCAAGATCCGGCGTTGCGATCCAGCCTGCCGGCCCAGACCACATTCTTGCCGGGGGCTGACTGGGCGGGACACGAGACCAGAGGAAGTCGGCTGCCGAAGTGGCCGTCACGGCGATTACGATCAGAATGCCCACATAGGAAAGCAGACGAGTATTCCGAGCCCCTGGCCCCGAAGTCCGGACTACCGGCTGCACAGGCTCTAGCCCTGGGACCTCGGGCTGGCGCCACCTCAAGGCGAAGCCGATCAAGATTGCTGTCACCAACGAGAAGAAGATCCAGCCGTAGACTATGTGATCTACGCCCGTGGCTATTCGATTGTTGCTCACATAGGCCAGAGCTACGATCAGGTAGGCTCGCAAGGCGTTCGCAAGGATAGGAACCAGTGCCGAAATAAGGACAAATAAAATGCGGCGCTTCCAGGTGCGGAACAATACCCCGGCAACCAGCACCCCCACAACGACGGACGAGGTCAAATAGCGAATGCCGCTGCAGGCTTCGGCAATCTTCCAGTCTCCCGAAGGCGTTGATAACAGCAAACCGTCCTGCACTGCCGGGATACCCGAGAGTCGAACTGCATCGACGGTAAACGCAGCCGTGATTCGCTGGAGCGGATCAACCAGGCTTTCCCCTGCAGGAATCGTGAAAAAGAGGAACAACAGGGGAAATCTCAGAACCCGCATGGTTTGCGAGCCCAGCAATGCCCAGATCAGAGCCTCCACCATGCCAATGAAAGCAACCTGCTGCACCACTTGCACGTCGGCAACATCGCCGGCCAGCCAGATCACGGCACAAAGCAAAAACAAAGTGACACCGGCAAACGACGTAGTGGGATAGAGGTCGTAAAGTAGTCTTCGTTGTCGCCACACCAGAAAGGCGCAAATCGGAAGGATCACAAACCCATAGGAATAGGTATTGCTGCCATACCAGATGGTTACCATTGAAACCACCGTGGAACGCAGCAGACACACGACGACCAGCCCAGCCAAACCCAGTGCAATCAAAGGATGGCTCCACACACGTGCAGCTCCGCCCTCCTGTCTGGGTGCGGCCGCACAAACCGGTGTGGGTATGCTGAGGTTCGACAATGTCACTCCCTATGAGTTAGCGACGATACGCCTGACGTTGAACGTTGATGCACTTTCCGCACCATGGCGCCGCAGCTTAACTATCTGAACCTGGTCAGAATCTCATCGTCCTTTCACAGCTAAGAACTCGAACTCATAGCCCGGCCGATACTTTATGGCCTTCGATCAAAACTGGAGTTGTGCCCGGCTTGGTCATGTAGGTCCGGCCCAGCATCCGGTAAATTGCCAGTTTGAGCAGTTCCGACAGAACCAGTCTCCGCGGGTTTGAATTCTTCCACCAGTGACTGCGAAAGTAACGACTCTCGTCTGGGACGGCGACGAAAGTCAGCTTCGTGTCCCCAGACACGAGTCTTCGGCAGCACATGCGCACTCGCCTGAGGTGAAAGCCGCTGCTGACGATCATTGCCGACCGTATGCCAGTGTGTAGACTCAGCCAATTGGAAAACGCCAGAATCTCGCTCAAGGTTCCAAACCGCCCAATGGTAATTCTCTCAGCTTCTACCTTTTCAGCCTCGGCGGTTACAAAGTAGTGCCGGCAGCGAGGTTCGACCGCGGAAGCGATGGCAAACAGGTCTAACCGCACCGGTAGCTTTAGACTGGAGAAGCGGCGGATTTCGAAGCGGTCGACGCTAAGCAGCAAGGTGTTCGCCCAACCCTCTTCCAGCAATCGCAAGCCAAAGCCCTTACGACATTCTCGCCCTGCCAGGACGAAAATCACATCGCATGGTTGCGGCGGACCGGCCGGAGCAAGCCAGTCATAAAGTCTGTTCAGGACACCGGATTTGGGAACAGCAGGCACTACGATTGCCTCCGGCTGCCTGCGGAGAGTTCCAATCGTTGACTGGGATAGGAACTCTCAGAGTGATCCTTCTGCTGCAAGGCAAACTCGTAAATACGCTGGTAGCGCTGCGCAACCACTTTCCAGTCCCAGTCGCGTAGAACCACGTTACGGCCTTCTTCACCGAGCTGCCGGCGAAGGGCCGGCGACGCAATAAGTCTCTCCGCTTGCCGGCAGAAGTCATCGACATCCCCGGAACGGAACAGCAAGGCGGTTTTCTCGCCCTCCAGCAAGGCCCGGTGGCCGCCAACATCACTTGCCAACACAGATTTCTCGAGCGACAACGCTTCCAGCGGCTTCAGTGGTGTAACCAGTTCCGTCAATCGAACGCTGAGGCGCGGAAATACCATGACATCCACGATCGAGTAATACTTTCTTATCTCATCGTGAGGAACGCGAGGAAGGGTGTGAACATAGTGGCCTGCCTGGTGCTTGTCGATGGCATCGCGTATCGCCGCTTCCTCTTCTCCACTGCCGATAATGAGTACCTTGAAGCGGCACCCTCTGGAGTGCAACACGGAAGCTGCGCGGATCAGCCAGGCAACTCCTTCGTAGCGATATAAAGAGCCGAAGAAACCGAAGACCACACTATCTTCTACGCCCACTTTTCTAGCCAGCTGTTTCTCTCGCGCCAATGGAACAAACTGATCGGCATCGACGCCGTTCGGGACATGAAACAGCTTCTCCGCGGGCACGCCACGCTGCCGGAGATCGTCAAGCATGGGCTGCGCGATAGCCGTTACCGCTTCCGCGCGTCGAGCCACATAGGTTTCCAATCCGCGGATGAGCCGATAGCGTAGCGAAGTGGAAGTCGTGCGTTCCTGGTCAACCGCCGCGTCCTCCCAAAACGCCCGAATTTCGTAGACAAAAGGCAAGCCTCTCTTGCGCGCCGCCTGCAGGCCGGCAAGTCCGCAGAGGGCCGGCGAATGGGCGTAGACCAGCGATACCGGCTGGCTGTCGATCAATTGCAGAATGCGATCACGCAAAAGGCGGACAGTCTTCCACTCCCGCACGACTGGCCAGCGTCGCCGGAGAGCCGAACTCGCTAGCGCTCCCGTTATCGGGGTGCGAAGGTAGGAAACGTCGTCAACCACCACGTCGCTGCTATTGGCATCATCGATTTCGTGGAGAGGACTGGTTAGCGCCAGTATCTGCTGGCCAAGTCTGCGCTGCGCCGTGATCAGATTTCGGCTACGTACACTGTAGCCGCTCAAGACTGGCCACGAATGATCCAGAACATGGAGCACACACCCCGTCGATGTCACGGAATATTTTCCTGTGGCCACGTTGCTTTACTCCAACCCTGATCGCGCCCCGTCTTGACTAATTCTTCGCCGCCCCGCCCGATACTAGCTTGCCCGTTGCGATCTTTACAAAGCCATCGTCGGGATCCGGATAACTCACGTACAGAGTATCGTCGGGCCCGATTGCCGCATCCACGTTGTCATACTGCTGCAACGCACCGGAGACTACCGTCTCGATATGCCACTGTTTACCATCGTAAAATGCGTGCCGTAGCGCTCCAAAATCACCATAGAAAATGTGCGGGTTGCCATGACTGTCTCTAAGTAGGGTGGTGCTACCGCCATAGACGTCGTGCCCCGAGGCGACCACCGCAACCTTGTCGATAACCCACTTCCCTTTTTCCTGCCGGGCATACTTCAATGTTCTGGCATCGAAGTAAGAGATGTGAGCAGAGCCGTCGGGCCACAGCACAAGGCTGTTGTCGAATCCTCTGTACGTGCTGGCGTTCTGGGACGAATCGACCGCAGTTAGGATCCAATTATTGCCGTCCCATTCCCCGTAGTTCAGATCACCACCATGAGCAAATTGGCTGTAGCTGGCGTGCGGAAAACCCTTTCCGTCAATCGCCATTGAGCTCCACTTGCCGGCGATCCCGCCGTCGACTGAGTGCACAATCCACACACCATTTTCCAGGTCCGCATGTCTGAAGTGGCTGTATTGCGTCCCCCCCGGTAGAAATTCATGGTACCAGCCGAGGTGGGGAACTCCATCCGCTGAAACGGCGATCGAACAATGGTAGGATATGACGCCCGAGCCCGGGTCGACCTGCTGCTTAACCCACCCATGGCTGCCCAAGGTCACGTACTCCAGTACTCCGTACGATACACACAGATGCGGTATGTCGTGCTTATCAACCGCCAGTTTGGGATAGACATTTGTGTTGGCATGGGTAGACTCAACCAGTGCAAGCGTAAACCATTTCGCTGATCCGGCAGGTCGTAGCCCATAGTAGACCTTGGCATCCCGCGTTAGATAGGCAAGATGCAGGTTATGGTCCCCATCGAGGACAATCGAACTGGTTGTACCTCTGGCTACCTTCTCCGAGTTCCACGTCCATTCCTGCGCCGACAGGGACACCGATGCGAGCAATAGAATTGAAGCCACCAATAAGATCCGGGCGTGCACTATGCGCAAGTCCATCGTCATTCCAACCACCTCAACGCTCTCGTAGGTCTATTGCTACGCTGGAACTGCTTCTAAAGCCAACTCAGGCTGAACTTCAATCTCGGCTTCCTGCAATTGGCGCGCAGCCAATATTTTTATAATGATCACCAGTGCGACAATCTGATAGAAAAAGTCGAAATACGCCCGGCCGAGCGTCGCTCCATTTACCATGTAGGCCAGCAATGTCACCTCGAACATGTGGGTATACGGTTCGACCCACTCCAGTTCCGGGCGACGCTTCGCTGTCTTGCGTAGTGAGCGCATACTCATAAAACATGACAGCAGAAGCAGGAGGAACAGCCCAAGCCCGACAAATCCCTGTTCGCCCAACATGCCGAAATAGATGCTATGGGAGCTATGCAGGTGATGGACTTTGCTATACAACGCTCCCCTTAAGCTGGGCGGCACAAAATTGGGGAATACGGCTTCGTCGGTGAACACATCGAAGCCACCGCCGGTAATGGGATAGTCCATCACCAGATTCCAGGCGCCGCCCCAGGCTACCAGGCGCGAATAGGCGGAGGCGTCCAGGTTACCCTGCATGAATTCGCTCATTCGCTTTTGCCACAGGCTCGTTGTGAACATCAGGATACAAAGCACGGCCACGGAAACGGCCAACAGCCCGAATATCTTCTGTCGCGACTTCGCTACGATTGCCAGCGTAATTACAGCAAGACCAACCAGTGCACCGCGCGAATATGTACCAATGACGCAGATGGCCACACATATCATCAACACGCGTAAAGTTAGTCGCAGCCACGGCTTGGATTCGGCGCGCGCCATGAAAAAGAACATGGGGATCGTCATGTTCAAGGCTAGGCCGAAATCGTTATTGTCATAGATAAAAGAGCCTTCCGGACCCCAGATCGTAAATTGGCCGCCAGTCCGGAGATAAAACACAGCTGCGAATGCAGCTCTAACCCCGAAGCTTGCGAGAATTACAAACACTAACATTCGAAGCTTCGATTGCGACGTAACCACCAGAATGGTTACAAGTGTCATCAGCAATATTTTGCTGACTGCTCCCAAGTGAGTAGTGGCATCTACAATATGACCGGAAAATTCCGGGGTGCGTGTCACATAGAAGGTGGTGAATGCGAACCAAACCCATAATCCCAGGATCAGAAGTGTTTCGCGCGTGAAGATACGGGTGTTCTTGGGCGCAAATAGCAGCCCAAGGAGGGTTGGAATTGCGATAATAATTGCCGGTTGGAAGAAGCCGTACCTGGCAATACCCCAACCATAGCGATGGGGATTGAAATAGGCAATCCATGACCACATCAACACGCCGAAAAATGGATTGAACAGCGCCACGGGCGCCGACAAGAGGACGATCAATATTACGAGGGTGTCTCTGAGTGCCATGACTTAGTACTTAATATGCCTGCACGCCGTTATCTTGAGCGACATCCAGTTCCTCATCCAGGGGATGAAAGAACAGCCGCTGCAAACGGTAGGCGAACATCGCAATAGAAGTCTCGTTCCCCTGTACCATTCGCCTTAACCGGAATGTGTTTCCTCCGGGCTCATTGACGCCCACAATCGTGGTCAGTGCCGTGCGTATCCCCAGCTGCGAGAGCGCATCAGCCCCGATGGAGCCGCAGTCCTTCGGCTTGCCAAATGGAAATGCGAAATTCTCGACCTGAACTCCCAATCGATTCTCGATCAGCCACTTAGACTCACCCACTTCCCGCCGCACGGCGTCGGGGGTAAGGCGACTGAGCACCGGATGAGTCATCGTATGGCATCCGAAAGCAATCCCCGCATGGCGCATTTCACGAATCTGTTCCCAGTTCATCATCGAGCCACGCAGCTCGGTGCGGCACAAGGGTATAGCCTGCTCGAATGAATCACACCACCGCTGGCGTTCCTCATCCGGCAGCGTTCGCAGATACGACACGACGCTTGCCGCGGCATCCACCCGGCTCCAAAAAGAACCCAAATGAAACTGCCTCTGACCATCCAGAGTGAGGCTCAAACTCGATGCAGCTTGCTGAAACTGCAAGAAAATTCGGTCATACCATGGGACTTCGCCACTTTCGATGGCTCCGGCCGTTAAGTACACCGTCGCAGGGATCCCATATTCTTTCAGTATGGGAAAGGCGTCGGAGTATGTTCCCACATAACCGTCATCGAACGTCACGACAACATTTTGCTGATGGCCATTCGGGTTTTGCAGTTCTTCCACCATCTGCTGCAGGGACAGCACGCGATAATGGCGCTTGATGTATCTCATCTGCTCAGCAAAAACCCGTACTGGTAACCTGCAATATAGGGGAAACCCATGCGCTCCTATGCTGTGATACCCCAACACGACATATTTTGGCTTACGCACTCTGCGCAGCCGACCTGCACCACCATGGTCCGCAGCCAACTCGCAATGACGAGAGAGCACTTGCAAAGCTCTCACCACGCCCGACTTGTGCAGTCCGGTCGCGAGTCTGTGACGCCAGTCACGTTCAATCGGTGGTTCCATTTCACCTTGCACGCGCAGCTCCAACTCGCAACGCCTCCGGCTCTACGGCTGAACAATCCCGCGACCGGCGATGCCATAGCTCCAGCACCAGAACCAGCCACAACACTTCGCCGTAGTATGCCGGATGAATCCGATTGAGCTCCTTGAGATGCGACAGAAACTCTGGCCGGAAGTAACCTCGCTGGCGGGTTTGTGGCTCATCCAGCACAGCAGCAACCGACTTCAGCTTCGGATCGTTCATCAGCCAGTACCCCAAGGGAACGCCAAATCCATGCTTTTTCTTATAAAGTATGTGATGTGGCAGGATATCCTTCATCGCCTCCTTAAAGATGTAGCGCTTGGCGAATCCTTTTAGCTTAAGATCGGACGGAATGCGGCCAGAAAGCTCAGCTAAACGGCGATCTAGTAAAGGAAATCTAACTCGCACACCCGCCATCTCGGCGGTGCCGACTACTTTCCTGATATCGTTGTCCGACAGAGTCATCTTGACATCCAGGTAGAGAAGCCGATTTAACTCGGAGTTGGCGTGCGGTGCGGAACCGAAATGTGCTTCCACGATATCGAGCGCGGCTTCGGATTTGCCCGCTCTTAGAAAATCAGGCGTGAGTGCCTGCAGGCCATCCTGTGTGAGAAAGAAATTGTACGAGAACATTCGCCGAGGGTTAGGTACTTCGGCGCGACGAATATAGCGCCCCGGCAATGAGAGAGGCCCTGTTTTAGGCAAGCGGTCCGTCGCGGCTTTAATAACTCGATTGCGCAGGACTTCGGGCACGCAGTGGTAGAGTGCAAATTTCTTGTCTGTTGCATACCGCTCGTTTCCCGCGAACAGCTCATCACCGCCATCCCCGGCCAGGAGCATATCAACTCCACTCTCCCTGGCCAGGCGCGCGCAATGATATGCACCGATGGCCGAGGAGTTCGCAAAGGGCTCCTCATAATACTCAATGATCTTAGGTATTGCTTGCGCTGCGTCATCCGCGTTCAGGCATTTTTCATGATGACGAGCGTGGAAGTGCTCAGCTGCCGTCCGCGCAAAACCTATCTCGTCGTATCGCGGATTTTCGAAATAAATGGAAAATGTATTGAAAGGTGAGTGCAGTTCGCTTGCAAATGCAACAATGCTGCTGCTGTCCGTTCCCCCGCTCAGGTACGAACCACTGTGGTCGGGATGGCAGCCATCCAGGTGTGTATGAACCGCCCGGCGCATGCATTCCCGCAGTTCGTCTCGCCATTCTCGAACGTCAATCGCGCTCGCTTCTTCATACTGTAAGTCCCAGTAACGGGACTTTCGCAGCTGTCCTCTTTGAAACACCAGCTGCGTACCCGGCTCCAGTCGTTCGGTTCCTTTGTAGATCGTAAGCGGAGCCGGAACAACCGTATGCACGAGAAATTGCATCAGCGCCGCCGGGTCAACTTCGCTTCGCCGTTTCATGCTTTCAATTGCGGCGAGCCGGGATGCAAA
>JBARGS010000411.1:0-3427 GCA_049798495.1 Candidatus Korobacteraceae bacterium
AGCAGGTTTCCGTCGGAGTCGTAAGTCCAGCCGGAGATGCGGTTGGTGGAGAGATTGTAATTGACCTCCCACTCAAGCAAAAGCGGCTTGAGTGGGGCACCCGAATTACTTACCTGGGCCACCCGCCAGCCGTTGCAAGCTGGCCAGCTCGTCCAGCACGAACCACGCCCGGCGCGCCGTGGGATCGCCCTGGTTCATCAATCGCAGCACCAGCGTGTCCAGCCACAGGCTGGTCAGCGGCAGCAGCCGCTCGCGGAAGCGCGGAATGGATGTCAGAAACAGCCAGCCGCTCCGCTGCTTGGCCCATTCCTCGGTCGTCCAGCGCTGTTTGGTCTCGCTCTCCTTCGGCAACAGCTTCAAGCTGTCGGCTACCATGTTGAGCGCGCCCAGCACCCCGCCGCGCTGCGGCCCCGCGCCGCGATAGAGGAACGTCGCCAGCTCCGTGCCTTCCAGCTTGCGGTCTAACTGGTCCTCGTGGCTCATCCACCACACCAACTCCTCCGGCGTCGGCCTGAGCGTCAGCAGGTAGGCAAAGATTTTTCGCGGACCTTCTACGAAGAACGTGTTTTCTCTCGGCTTGTCGGGGAACAGGGACGTGGCCAGCGTCAGCGCCTCCGCCTCGTGCATCACCTCAGCGCTCGGCGACCAGAACGGACAGCGCGCGTCCAGGGGATTCAGCACCAGATCGCCCCGCGACGGCTGGTAAAACTGCGGCGTGTATTCCAGCGCCGGATCGTAGACGATGGCCGTCTCGCCCCGCTCGGCGATCTGCATGAGCACCTGGCGCAACAGCGCGCTCTTGCCCGTGCCGCTGTCGCCCATAATCATCATGTGGCTGGACTCGAAGCCGCGCGGGATCGCCAGCATTTGCTTTCGCGTGGTGGTCACGAAGCCGATGCCGTTCCCGCCACTCCAGCGGTTAAACTCCTTCACCGTGACCATCTGCGGACCTTTCAGCCTGCGCCCGTGCTCCAGTATGTCGAGCCGCGCCCGGTCGCGTGGGATGGCCAGCACCAGCCCCAGCACGAAGATTCCTAGCGCCCCGATCCAGGCGGGCCGGATCAGGTCGTCGGGCGACTGATGGTCGTAAATCCAATCCGAAAGCATTTGCTGCATCTGCTGGCTGTTGTAGCGAACCGTGTCCACCACCAGCTCGACCGCGCCCGCTTGCCGGGCCTGCGGCGACAGCGCGAAGGGGATCAGTTGCCGCCCTAGCTGTCGCGTGGGCACCACGTCGGAATCGATGGCCATGCGCTGCTGCCCGTGCCGGTCCACCTTCGCCAGCAGCCGATAGTTGCCGCGCGGACTGCTCGCCCGCGTCGGGAAGATTTCCGTGTTCAGATATTGGCCCCAGTACCAGCGCTGCAACGGCGTCCACATCGCGACGTTCCGGTACGTGAAGATTCCGATGCCCACCGCCACCGCAATCAGCAGCGCTCCCAGACTCGATACCGGCCACCTCGTCGGCCAACCCCGATACTGCGTTCGTCCCCACATCGATACAGCTTTGCCTGACGGCACTCCCTGCTTACATATGGAACCACCCGCGAGGGGAAAGTCTCACCCTTCTGCAGGATTTTTTTTCGCAGCCTGCTCCAGCCGTTCCCGTGCGTTCCTCACCTTGCCTGCGTCTGCCCGGTCGATGATTTCTTGCATGGCCTCTGCCGTGATCGGCTCGCCCTTCGCTATCCGGAAGTGCAGGTTTAACAGGATGGTCCGCAGTGCCACCAGCTCGGCCATCAGCGCCTGGCCGGTCGCGACCGAATCGGCATTTGAGGCGTGCCCGTTCACGTTGGCCAGCAGCACCGTCCGGCACCATTCGCTCAAGGTCAGCCCGCGCTCGCGCGCGGCTGCCTCCAGTTGCGCGAACTCCTCCTCGCTCAGTTTGGTGCCAACGGTTTTTGTTCGAAGGGGCGGCTTCACCATCGATCACCGCCAAAGGAGGAAACCACCACAGACCACAACCAGGGAAGGAACTGCACCAGGGGAACTACCTCACTGCTGGACCAAGTTCCTCCTATGGTGAGCTATTCGGCGAAAGGAATCAACAGGTTTACGGTGGTTAACTTGCTGGCTGCCGGGCGGCAGCCGGATTAGCGGGATTTCTCGTTAGCAGGCTCTCGATTCAACAGGTTCACCCACAGCAACCGCAGGTTGCTGCGCAGCTCCCAACTCGGGGTGACGTGTCTCTCTCAACCTCTCGCTCTCAAAGCGCCAATGGAAAGCGGGCTGGATTGTTAAACCTATCGCCACAAGAGCGGCAATCGCCTCCCGTTACTACTCTCGGCTATGACCATATTTCTCGATCAGAGATTGATAGAGCAGAACCTCCAGCACGCCCAATACTACGAATAGGAAGAGCGGGATGCGATAAATCCTCAGCAGAACGAGTACAAAAACGATTGAGTGCATTGCAAACAGAAGAATAACAACTTGCCAAAATCGGCTACAGGGCCACATGGACCGATTCAGTGTGACAATATATCCAAAAAGTGTTGCACTTTGGATCGCCAAACCTATCCATTTGGGATCAATCTGGCCGATGGCGAAAATCGCATACGCAATACCACAGCCACTGATCGCGATGGCAACGCCCAGTAGTCTTACCCGGTCCCAAACACGGGTCCAGGACCGGTTTCTATCCATGCTACTCACAGTTCCCAGCCTTGGCTGCTTGGTATTCTGCCCAGAGTCCCTGTATCTGTGCCCAAATCGCCTGTCCAACGAAAATCCCCGTGCCCACCTTTTCCGCTAATGCGAGCTTACTTGCATAAGCCTTGGAAAAGTATTGGGACCAGGATAAGCCGCCTCGGGCAGCCTTGGATGCGGGAACCGCAATATTCGCCATATACCCCGGCGACATCGTTATTAAACGGTGCACGAGATCGGTGACGTCCTGCGCATCGATTCCAAAGAAGTTCGCCGCTGACTGCGTAAAGAATACTCCAACACAGGAAGGCGATGCGGTGGGTTCCACGTCCATTGCCGGATCAATCCCGCCGCACAAGAAGCTCAAGCCTTGAGGACAGGGCAGGCCCGTTGGTAGAAATGCCGGCAGAATTCCCCACGAACCCGTGGCCAAGCCATCCGGGATACCTAAACTCCCACCCCCCAACCCAACTCCTGGAGGTAAAGGATTACCGGGCCCTCCAGTTAATCCACAGCCAATCGGATGCGCACCCCTGTAGCTCGGATCGCCACATCCGTAGCCTCCAGACCCGCCAGCCACAGAACCGCCACCCCATCCTCCAAACACCGTTCCGTCGGAGTTACAGGGCTCGCTGCTGTCGTCATAGTTATAGGGATCGCAAAGATAGAGCCCGAGAGGATCGACTGTGTTCAGCGGGTTGTTGGCGACGTAGGCATACCTGTTCCAGGTCTGTGGGTTAGTGATGTCCACGGCCGCCAGCCCCGCAGGGTCGGGGAC
>JBARGS010000412.1:0-5881 GCA_049798495.1 Candidatus Korobacteraceae bacterium
AGCCCCGGGAGCGCCCGCGCCGTAGCCGCCAACGCCTCCCCCGGCAGTGCCTTGGACCACACCCGTATTAACTCCGCGGAAGAAGCCGCCGGCCTTGGTGCGCTGAATGTCGGTATCGGCGATGGGCAGGTTGTAGCGTGCGATGGCAAGGTCGAGGTTGTTCTCGAGCGCCAGGTCGACGGCATCCTGCAAGGAGATGTACAGCTTGCCGTCGCGCATCAACTGCTGCAGTCGCGGCGAGTTCGCCAGATCGGGCTTCGGCACCAGACTGGGGGCGTAAGCCTTGAGGGGATTATCTGAATGCGGAATCGCCAGATTCGAAGGGGTGTGAATCGATTGCTGCTGCGGAGCAGGCGCCGGCGCGGCAGAAGACTGCTGCGGCGCGGGAGCATTGGGCATATCCTGCTGCGCTTGAGCGCTGCCGAGCAGGCCACACAACACAAGAGCCAGAATCGAGGACCGGGGACGCGCCATCATGAACCAACTGCCTCCCCGCTTGGGGTCAGCGACGGATTGGCGGTGTCGCCTACCAGCCAGCCGTCCCGCATTTGAATGGTGCGCGAACCGTAAGACGCATTCACCTCCGAATGCGTGACCTGCACGATGGTTGTGCCTTCGCGGTTGAGCTGAGTAAAGAGCTCCATGATCTCTTGCGCCTGGCTGGAGTGGAGATTCCCCGTCGGCTCGTCGGCCAGCAATAGCGCCGGCCGGTGAATCACCGCGCGGGCGACGCCGACCAACTGCTGCTGTCCGCCGGAAAGCTGGTTGGGATAAAGATCTTTCTTGGCGACGATCTGAAAGTGGTCGAGCGTCTCGGCCACCATGCCCTGCCTCTGACCGCGCGGAATGTCTTTGTAGGACAGGGGAAGGTCGATATTTTCCTGCACCGTCAGGTCATCGAGCAGGTGATAGCTCTGGAAGACCATGCCGATCTTGCGCTTGGCCAGCTCGGCGCGGTCCTTGCGCTTCATCAGGTGGACAGGCTGTTCGCCAAACCAGTACTCGCCGGCCCACTGGTCGTCGAGCAGGGCGAGGACGTTGAGCAGCGATGACTTGCCCGCGCCTGAAGGACCCATGACGGTGACGAATTCGCCTTCGTTGATAGTGAGGTCAACGCGGCGCAGGACCCAGGTCTGGCCGGCTCCGGTTTTGTAACTGCGTTCGACGTTCTTAAGATTGATCATGATTAGCAACGAGCCACGAGCTTCGGGCCTTTAGCCGGTAGCTCTTAGCTTTTAGCCGTCAAGTTCAAGTGCTCACAGTTTGCTAAGAGCTAAAGGCTAAGAGCTAAGAGCTGATTTTCTTACTCCCACCGCAGCGCCTTAATCGGATCGATGCGCGAGGCGCGGCGCGCAGGGATGTAGCTGGCGAAAAAACCGCAGACCAGCAATAACAAGGCCACGGCCGCGATGGTCGAGGCGTCGTAAGGTACAACTCCGTAAAGGAAGCCGCGCAATATGCTGCCTATCGCGATCGCTGCCGCCACGCCAATTCCCACGCCGATTGCGAGAAGGATTACCGCCTGATGCAACACCAGGCGAATCACGTTGGAGCGTGTCGCTCCCAAAGCCATGCGCAGGCCGATGTCGCGCGTGCGTTGGCTCACGTTGTAGGCCAGCAGTCCATAAATGCCGGCAATGGAAATCAGCAGCGCCGATCCGGCAAAAATCCACAGCAGGCGCACGGCCAGCGTCTGACTGCCCAGCGAAATATCGACAACATCCTGTAGAGATTGGATGTCCGTGACCGCCATGTCAGGATCGAACTCCCGCAATGTGGTACGCAGGCTCGGTACTACCGCAGACGGCGCGACGTGCGTGCGCAACGCCAGGTTGGTGAACCGCGCCAGGATGAAAGGCGTGAGCTCATCCTGAGGAGTGAGCTGCAGATAGGAGACATCGATCTGCGGCTGAGCGTCATCCGACATTGCGGTCTGATGCGTGTCTTCCACAACCCCGATGATGGTGACGGTCCCGTGCGGTCCCTTGTCGCTGATCTTAAGCTGTTGCCCCAGAGGATCTTGCCCACGGAAATACTTCTTGGCGAACGCTTCATTCACGACCGCGGCTGCGGCTGTGTCGGGTCCATCCGAGTCAGTAAACAGGCGGCCGTGCAGCAACCGCATGCCGAGCGTTGAATAGATGCTGGGACTGACCGCGCGAATCGCGGCGGTGGTCTTGTTGGCGGGGTCCTTAGGACGGCCCACGATGTCGACGGAGCCGCCCGCCTGAAAATTGGGAGATAGCGGAAGAGCGGTGGTCAGAGCGGCAGAGTCAACGCCAGGCAGATGCGCCAGCCGGCCGAGCAGCGGCTCATAAAAGACTCGCGATATGTCTTTGCCAGCGTACTTGCCCGATTGTCCGACCAGCCCGCCGTTGGTTTGCGGCAGGAAGATTGCGGTCGTTACCACATTGTGGGAGACGAATCCCAGGGGCAAACTACGTAGCGCGATCAGGCTGCGCAGCAGCAAGCCGGCGGAAATTAGCAACAGCAGCGAAAGAGCAATCTCGCCGATCACCAGCGCATCGCGGAAATGTTTTTGGTGGCGGCCGGCGCCGGCAGCGGGGGTTCCTTCACGCAAAGCTTCCTGCACCGGAGCACGGGTTGCTTGCAATGCCGGAACCAGCCCGAAAAGGACAGCAGAAAGAACAGAAAAGCCGACGAGGGCCACTCCGACGCGAGTATCGATCGCAATATGGCTGGAGAGCGGCAGGTAAAGATCGAGATAGAAATGCAGTAGACGAACGCAGCCGAACGCAAGTGCCAGTCCGAACGCTGCGCCAGTCAGGGCCAGAACCAAACTCTCAGTCAAGAACTGCCGTACCAGCCGGGCGCGACCGGCGCCGATGGCACGGCGCATGGCGATCTCTCGACGACGTCCGCTGGTACGCGAAAGCAAGAGGCTCGCTACATTGGCGCAGGCGATGAGCCAGACTGCAACCACCGCGAACTGGAGCGCCAGCAGCGCCGGGCGAACGTTGCCGGTGAGCACTTCTCGATAGCGCTTGACGATGACCCGCTTGTCGAGATCCAGCGTCGGATAGGCCTTGGCGATGTTGGTTTGGATCCCGGTGAGTTCGGCTTGGGCCGCGTGGGGTGAGACGCCTTCCTTCAGACGGCCGACAGCGGTAAGCATGCGCGAATCTCGCGCCTCATATTCCGGGCTGGTAACGAGCGGTATCCAGACCGCGGGTCCATCCCCGACCGACGGAAACTCAAAACCGGCCGGCATGACGCCAATGATGGTGTAGGCCTTGCTGGCCAGCTTGAGCGAACTGCCCACCGCCCGGGGGTTTCTGGCGAAGAACTTCTCCCACGCGACAGAGTTGATGAGCAGAACGTCATCGTGACCGGGCTGATCCTCCTGTGGCGAGAAGTCGCGGCCGATCAGAGGTTCGACCTGCAACGTGGATAACAGATTGGCGCTGCCGAAGATTGCAGGAATGAAATCGGAATAACCGGGCACATCGACGCTGCGGATATTAACTGTGTACCATGCAACATCCCGAAACGAGTGAGATTGCGCGCGCCAATCACGTATATCGGGCAAAGCTGATGAATTTGGCGCTACATCGTTGGGGCGCGCCTCGCTCATCTGCACAATCTGGTTGGGCTTGGGAAAGGGCAGCGGCCGCAGCAGCACGCCGTCGATCACCGCAAACATCGCCGCGTTTACCCCGATGCCGAGCGCCAGCGTCAAGACGGTCACCGTTGTGAAACCCGGGTTCTTGCGCAATTGGCGGAAGGCGTATCGCAGGTCTTGGAAGAGTCCGGTCATGGCTAGCAATTAGCAATCAGCAACTAGCAATTAGCTCTTAGCGAAGGCGAACCGCAATTCTGCAACAAGAGCCGAGGGCGCCTATTTACAAAGTGTCATGCTTAGGAAACTGCTCACAACTAGAAGGCAACAGCTGCGTTGAAAGCTAGTTGCTAATTGCTAGTTGCTAGTTACTTCTTTATTGCGTCTCCTGCATCAGTCTCCGGAGCTCTTCTTCAGCGACCACTTTGCCGTCGAAGAGGTGCACCTCGCGTTGGGCGTGCGCGGCGAAGCGCGGATCGTGGGTCACCATGCAGATGGTGGCGCCTTCGCGATGCAATTTTTGCAGCAACTCCATCACTGCCTCGCCATTGCGCGAGTCGAGGTTCCCGGTCGGCTCGTCGGCCAGCAGGATGGAAGGCGAGCCTGCCAATGCGCGTGCCACGGCGACACGCTGCTGCTGACCGCCGGAGAGCTGCGACGGATAGTGACGCAGGCGATGCGCCATCCCGACACGTTCCAGCGAATCCAGCACGCGGCGTTTGCGCTCGGCCGACGGCATGCCATCGCGATAGGTCAGCGGCAGCTCGACATTCTCGTACACCGTGAGATCGCCGATAAGGTTGAAACTCTGGAAGATGAAACCGATCTCGCGATTGCGGATGCGGGAACGGTCGCCAAAGTCCAGGTTCTCCACCGGCTGGCCGTTGAGCCGGTAGGCGCCGTCCGTAGGCGTGTCCAGCAGCCCGATGATGGAAAGCAAGGTCGACTTGCCGCAGCCCGAAGGCCCGGACATGGCGACATATTCGCCCTTGCGGACCATGAGATGGACGCCAGCCAGGGCATGGGTTTCGACTTCGTCGGTGTAGAACACCTTGGTCATGTTTTCAATTTCAATTAGCGGAATGCCTGCTTCGCTCATGTGGTAGTTCCTTTGAGAATCGCTCCTGCGCTTTTCCGTAGCTGTCAGCCGTCAGCTATCAGCCGTCAGCCAGACACTTCTCATAAGTCAATACGCGAGAATCTCGCCTTAGTTCCGTTGGCTCGTTCTGTCGGCAACACCGTTAGCAAGCTGAAAGCTGACGGCTGATGGCTGATAGCTCCTACTCTAGCCGCACGCGATCGGTGTTGTCCCAGCGCGACATGTCGGAAAGAATGACGGTGTCGCCTTCCTTCAAGCCCGAATCGATCTGGATCAGGTTCACCGAGGCGCGCCCCGTCTTCACCTGCACGCGATTTGCGCCGTTGCCCGTCGCATCAAGCCTGAACATGGAGATGGTGCTGTTCTCCTGGCCGAATGCCGGACGTCCCACGTAGAGCACGTTCTCCAGCTTCTCTAGGTCAATGGTGCCATCGACGCTCAGATCGGGCCGCGCGCCCTTGGGCAACTCGCCAGTCAGCTTCACGTCCACCGTAACCGTGCCGTTCTGCACTGCGGGATCGACCCGGCTGACCTCGCCGGCGATGACGCCGTTGTGCGTGTCGATGGACGCGGGCTCGCCAATCTGGACGTCACGCGCCTGGGTTTCGGGAATCTTCAGTTCCGCCATCAAGTGGTTGGGCTGGACAATCTTCGCCAACTCAGTTCCCGGCAGCACATGCTGGCCGACCTGCAAGGGCAAGTCGACGAGAACACCGTCGACTCCAGCCTGAACTTTGAGGCGCTGCAGCTGAGCTTGTTTAAGCTGGGCTAACGCGCGCATCTCTTCGACCTTCGACTGCTGCACGGCCAACTGAGAGACGATGGCCTGCTGATTGATCTTCAGACGATCATCTTCAATCTTGTCGCGCGTGGTCAGCTCCTGCGCTTTGCCGGCAGAAGCCTTGGCCTGCAAGCCGGAGATGACGCCCAGATCGTATAAAGACTTATCAGTCTGCGCCTGACGTTGCGCTTCGTTGTAGTCGGCGTTAACGGTGGCGGCGCCGGCCTTCTGGGTCATCAGATCGCTGTCGAGCTTAACCTTCAGGCTCTGGTACTCGGCTTCGGCGGCCTTCACCTGTAACTGCGCATCGAGCGCTTCCTGCTCCAGTTGCGGATTGGTCATTTCCACCAGCACGGTGTTGGCTGTGACCAGCGAGCCAGGAAGTTTATCAATGCGAATAACCGTGGCTTCGGTCTCGGCG
>JBARGS010000413.1:0-5644 GCA_049798495.1 Candidatus Korobacteraceae bacterium
CGTTCGCTTGGAGAACCCGGGCGGACTGACCGGAGTCTGGGCCGAGGAAAACACCCGTGCCTCCATCTGGGACGCGATGTATCGCAAGGAAACCTTCGGCGTCAGCGGCCCGCACATTAAAGTGCGCTTCTTCGGTGGCTGGGGTTACAACAAAGATATCTTCAAGGCCAGTGACTGGGTACACCAGTCCTATGCGAACGGCGTCCCCATGGGAGCGGACCTGCCTCCCGTGAAGGGCACTGCTCCAACATTTGTAGTCTGGGCGGTGAAAGACCCGACTTCCGGCAATCTCGACCGCATCCAGATCATCAAGGGCTGGACCAAGGACGGCCAGAGCTTCGAGAAGATCTTCGACGTCGTCTGGTCCGGCGACCGCAAGCCTGACAAGTGGTCGGGCCGGGTTCCTGCCATACAAAGCACCGTGGATCTGGAGAAGGCCACCTACACCAACACCGTCGGTTCGGTGGAATTGAAAACTGTCTGGACCGATCCCGAGTTTGATGCCAGCCTGCATGCGTTCTACTACGCGCGCGTGCTGGAAATTCCCACGCCGCGCTGGACCCTCATCCAGGCTGTCAAGGCCGGGTTGACCCCGCCGGACGTGGTGCCGCTCACCGGACAGGAGCGCGCCTGGACTTCGCCCATCTGGTACACGCCGAGCTCCGATGCTCGCAAGAATGCACCCGCTGGCATGACGGTGACCGACCTCAAGGCAAAGGGTGCAACCCAGCTGGGCGATGCGCAACTGAAGGCGCTGATCGTGGGCAAGGCCTTCTGGGTGCGCAACAACGCGACCGGTGAGCAGTTCAGCATCGCCTACACCGCCGAGGGGCAGAGCAACGTTTGGCATATCGGCAAGAACGTCACGACTCCTAGCTGGGTTGGCAACCCGGTCCGCGACGGCTACCAGGGAACCACTACCCCGTACAAGATTGAAGGCGGTAAAGTGGTGACAACGATTTCCCAGGATCCATTTGCCGTCACCATCTACAAACTGGGCGACACGTATTATGGCGCGCGCAGCAACGAATTCGGCTACGCCAACTACGAGATCATTCCGAGCCCGCAGTTCGTGCTGAATCCGCTGACCGCGACGCTCAACACCTTTTCGATTGAGCTGGGGCTGAACGAACAGCAGAAACAGCAGATTCTCCCCTTCTTGCAGGACGAGGTAAAGCAACTCGGAGCGCTGAAGAAGAACACCTCGCTCAAGCCGCTGGAGAAGATCGAGCAGTTGAGACAAATCGGGAGCGCCATCGATGGCAAGATCACACCTCTTCTCGATCAGCAGCAACAACAGAAGTTCAAGGCCATGCGCGAGCAGATGCGTCGCGACATGATCGAGAAGATGGGGAGCGCGGCGATTGACAAGGCGGAGGCCAAGGTGCAGCAGGTGATGTAGAGCCAAGTCAGGGTCCGCCGATCGGGAAAGCGCGATGAAGAGGAACGTCCTGGCATTGTCAGCAGCAGCAGAAGCGGGTACGGGACTGCTTCTACTCGCGTGGCCTCCGATTGTTGTTCACCTGCTGTTTGGCTGAGAGATCAGTGGTGCCGGCTTCATCATGAGCCGCATCGCCGGCATCGCTCTGATCGGCCTGGATGTCTCCTGCTGGCCGAGCGACTCCGCGTTCCAGGCACTGAATGGAATGCTGACCTACAGCATGCTCGCCATGCTGTACCTTGGTTACATCGGAGTCCGCGGAGAAATGGCTGGTTTGCTGTTGTGGCCTGCAGTTGTGGTGCATGCGGCCCTCGTCGTTCTTCTCGTCGGCGCACGGTTCAAGAAAGAAAAGACTCTGGTAGCGTAAGTACTGAATTGATGAACTGGCGTTCCTTGGCTGGAGACCGTTGGTGAATGAAGTGTCCGTAGTTGTTGAGGCGCAGCCCGCGACAGAGTCGTCCGAGCCGCGCCAGTCCTTTCTTCCCACGCTAAAGCGCTGGCTGCGCGAACCGCTGCTGCACTTCCTTTTGATCGGGATCGCCCTGTTTGCCATGTACGCCTATGCGCATCGTGGTCGCGGTGGGGTCGAATCGTCTCGGGAGATTGCTCTGAGCCTCGACGAACTTCAGCAGATGGACATGTACTTCGAGTCGCAGTGGCATCGCCCGCCGACACCCGCTGAATTTCAGGCCATGGTGGAAGACAAGGTCCGCGAGGAAATCCTCTATCGCGAGGCGCTCGCCATGGGCCTCGACAAAGACGACACCATCGTGAAGCGCCGCATGGCGCAGAAGATGCAGTTCCTCGCCGAAGATGTGGCCGCCGCTCACGAGCCATCCGATGCAGAGCTCAAAGCCTGGTTCGACAAGAACAGCAACAAGTTCGCCCTGCCCAGCCGCTACAGCTTTCGCCATCTTTACTTTTCCCCGGACAAGCGCGGAAAGAACGCGGAGGACGACGCCGCCAAGGCGTTGACCAAAATCACCGGTCAACCCGAAGACTCGACGCTCGCCGCCTCGCTTGCCGACCAGTTCATGTTCCAGGATTACTACGGCGACCGCGCTCCCGAGGCATTGGCCAAGGAATTCGGTCCCCAATTCGTGGTGGCCCTTGAGAAGCTCAAACCTGGATCGTGGCAGGGGCCGATCGAATCGGGCTATGGCTGGCACCTGGTGTTTGTCGACACCGTCATTCCCGGGCGTATCCCTGCTTTCGAGGAGATGGAACCGGATGTGAAGACCGCCTGGCTCGCCGAACAGAAGAAACAAGCCTGGCAGAAGGCCTACACGGAGATGCGTGCGAAGTACATCGTGCTGTTGCCTGGTCCTTCCGACAAAGAAGCCGCTCAAGCGCCGGTTCCTCCTCCAAAGAAACAAGTTCCTGCTCCATCCGGCGAGGGACCGCTGTGAGTCGCGTGTATTCCCGCTTCGTTTGGGTTGTCGCCTGTTTGCTGCTCGCAAGCACTGTCGCCTCAGCGCATGAGGCTCGTCCTGCCTACCTCGAGATCAAAGAGACCGCGCCTGGACAGTTCAGCGTGCTCTGGCACACACCGGTCCTCGCAGGAATGCGCCTTCCTATCGCGCTCAAGCTTCCTGACGACGTAAAGAATCTGCGAGAGCCCAAGGTACAAGAACTCTCTGACTCCTTCGTTGAGCGGCGGTGGATTGATGCAGGACCAACCGGTCTGGCGGGCAAGCGCATTGAGTTTCCCGGACTGCAATTCACCATCACCGACGTGCTCGTGCGCGTTGAGCTGCTTGACGGCAGGAAATGGACGACGATCATACATCCGTCGCAGCCTTGGGTGGAGATTGCCGCTTCGCAAACGTGGCTGGGTGTCGCCGGCACTTACATCGTGCAGGGTGTCCGGCACATTCTCTTCGGCGCTGACCACATGCTCTTCGTGCTTGGGCTCCTGCTGATCGTCAAAGACCGCTGGATGCTGTTGAAGACCGTGACTGCGTTTACCGTTGCGCACAGCATCACGCTGGCGACTGCAACTCTCGGCTACGCTGAGATTCCGGTTCTTCCGTTGAACGCCGCGATCGCGCTGAGCATCCTCTTCCTGGGACCGGAAATCGTCCGCTCTTGGCGCGGAGAAACTAGTTTCACAATTCGCCATCCCTGGGTCGTGGCCTTTGCCTTTGGACTACTTCACGGCTTCGGCTTCGCCAGTGCGCTGACCAGCGCCGGACTTCCCCGGCATGAGTTGCCACTGGCATTGGTTAGTTTCAACGTCGGAGTAGAACTTGGGCAGCTCGCTTTCATCGCGCTGATCCTGGGTCTTGAGCGCTCGTTCCGCATACTCGAAGTGCGTTGGCCGCGGTGGGCGCAGGTTATACCCGGATATACCGTAGGTTCGCTGGGTGCATTCTGGACCGTGCAGAGATTGGCGCTGCTCTTCGGAGGCGCGCAATGAACATGCGGCGATACAGTCCCCTGGCCCGAGCTATGGCACCGGCTGTGGGTGTGTTCCTATGTGCTCAGATGGCCTTTGCCCATCCGCAGAAAGGCGAAGCCGTTGGATTCCTCACTGGCTTCCGCCACCCGATCTCGGGGCTTGATCACGTGCTGGCGATGGTTGCGGTCGGTCTATGGGGAGCGCAACTAGGTGCGCCGGCGATTTGGGTTTTGCCGGTCGCGTTTCCCATGGTGATGGCCTTCGGCGGAATGCTTGGGCTGATGGGAGTGCCCTTGCCGGGAACCGAGTACGGAATCGCTCTCTCAGCAATTCTTTTGGGTGCTGCCGTACTGTTTGAAGTGCGCCCGCCTCTTGGTGTCGCTGCGGCGTTGGTTGGAGTTTTCGCGATATTCCACGGTCATGCACATGGAACCGAACTGCCGCCAGGCCAAAGTGCGCTGCTTTACAGCATGGGCTTCGTCATTGCAACGGGCTGCCTGCACGCGCTGGGAATCGGTATCGGAACAGTCCATCGCTGGTCATGGGGACAGAAGTTGCTTCGCGTCGCCGGAGCGTTGGTAGTTATAGGCGGTTCGTTCTTCATGTGGAAGGCGGTCGCATGAAAAATTCGAGCCAGTCTCGGCTGCCCCTGTATGCCTTCGTTGTTTTCACATTTGCGATGTGCGCGCTCCCCGCCGAGGCCCACCTCAACACCACCGGCATGGGGCCGTTCTACGACGGACTAATGCACTTCCTTATGAGCCCTGAGGATATCGTTCCGGTGCTCGCCCTGGCGCTACTGGCTGGACTGCGCGGTGCCAGTTACGGGCGGCGGGCATTGTTCACTCTTCCAATTGCATGGTTGCTAGGTGGTCTCGCTGGACTCAGCACTATGACTACGAGGCCCCGTCCATTTATCGCGGCAGCCTGGTTTCTCATGCTCGGAGGATTACTGGCAGCCGACGCGAAAGTTTCACTGCGCGTGACTACCGCCCTTGCGGCGCTACTGGGCCTCTATCACGGATACTTGAACGGAATTGGTATGGGCCAGTTCGACACCGCTGCAGTCGCTCTACTCGGACTGGTGTTCGCAGTGTTTGTCCTGATCGCCCTCGCTGCAGCGTTCGTAGTTCGGCTACGCGCGCACTGGGCTCGAATTGCCGTCCGCGTCGCGGGAAGCTGGATCGCAGCCAGCGGTCTCCTGATGCTCGGTTGGGCAGTTCGAACACGCTAGGTACATCCCACCCGCCGAGCATATCCGATCGAGCCTAACGACAACATGAAGAGAGGCCTCACTCCATGTCGTCAAGAAATGCGACTGTCGAAGGCGATCGCGGATTGTGGGAGCGGTGTCGACAACATTGAAGTAATCTCGGACCCGTCCGGAACTTTGTGTCGCGGTCCAGAAACCGGCAGGTGGGAGATTACTCCCGAGAAGCATCCGGCAACGGCATTGGCATCGCCACTTGGACGTAAAACGCCCATCCCGGACTTTTGGCGCAGCCGGTATATATACGGGCAACGCCCTCAAATGGACTGATCCGGGCAAGTTCCTGGTGGTCGGCGAACCGCGCCCCACTACCGACTGGTCTGTCGCTGCACTCGGTTGTCGCGACTTACCCCCTTCGTTTCAGCAGTTTTAAGAAGTGGGTAGGGCGCCTGGTTTTTCCGCTATAGCTGGACTGACCCCCAAAAGTGAGACAGGCTCGATTGCTACACTTCGCAGGGAAAGGACCTGCGAATGGGAAGGAAGCGAGTCAACAAATACCCAATAGCGTTCCGCCAGATGGCGTTGGAGCGGA
>JBARGS010000414.1:0-3269 GCA_049798495.1 Candidatus Korobacteraceae bacterium
AGGGTTACTCCCAGAATTGCGACCACTCCGTAGCCAAGCGCAGCGGCAGGTTGCACATAACTGTAATCTGCCAGCGACAGCGCCAGCATGTAAGCCGAGATGAAGGCAATCAAACAGAGGATTCCGACCCAAATCGTGATCGAGCCAAAAACCCGCAGGAAAACCGGTAACAACTCAGCAGGCGGCCAAACCCTTACGGTGCCAACCTGTTTCATACCTTTGGCAAGCAACAGGTTGCCGATCGGCCCGGCAACGACCATTACAGCTATCAGCAAGTAAGTTTTCAGGTGAAGACGAGAGTGCATGAGAGTCGTTCAGGTGCTCCGGTTACTCAGCAAGTGCATCGCTCATGGTACACGAATCGTGGACAAAGCTGCCGGGTTGGCATCTCTTGAGGAACGAGCAGGCGGCGCTGTTCGCCGGTAAATCACATGATGGAAAAGCGCCATGCACCAAGGGCGTTAGGAGGATTACGAAGGCGACATGGTCGTGGCGGAGCGGGAGCGGCTGTTATAGTAATGTAATAATTTCTTGTTGAAAGCCCAGTTATTGTGTGTGGCATAGTTGGTTTCACTCATAAGGGCGGATCGCCGCGCCCTGACACGATCGCGGCGGCCACGGCGACCCTGATTCACCGTGGGCCGGACCAGCAAGGTGTCTACGAATCCGCCGATTGCTCCCTTGGCGCAACTCGCCTGAAGATCCTGGACCTGGAGTCCGGCGATCAACCTCTGCGCAGCGACGATGGCGATACCGTCATCGTCTTCAACGGCGAGATCTACAACCACCTGGAAATCCGCGCAGAACTGGAGAAGTCGGGCCACGGCTTTCACACCCATTGTGATACTGAAACCGTCCTGCACGCGTTTTTGCAGTGGGATACGGATTGTTTCCAGAAGCTGCGGGGCATGTTTGCCATTGGAATCTGGACGAACTCGACCCGGCGGCTGGTGCTGGCGCGAGACCGAGTGGGAATCAAGCCGCTGTACATCGCCCACCGAGGTCAAGAACTCTATTTCGGCTCCGAACTCAAAGCCATCCTGATTCATCCCGAGATCGATCGCATCCTCAGCCTTGAGGCTTTGGATTGTTATCTCGCTCTTAACTACATTCCGGCTCCTTGGACCATGGTGGAAGGCATCTGTAAGGTGATGCCAGGAACGTGGGTGGAATGGCAAGATGGCAAGATGCGTTCGGAAGCCTTCTGGACATTGCCGGAGCCGCAAGTCAGCCATCGCAGCCTGGATTCGGCGGCCGAAGAACTGAACGGACTTCTGCAACAGTCGGTGAGCGAGCACCTGATCTCCGACGTCCCCCTCAGCGTTTGGCTCAGCGGCGGTCTGGATTCCTCGACGATTCTGCATTACGCCTCGCAAGCGTCGTCGGCTCGGCTCAAGACCTTTTCCATCTCCTTCCGGGGGCGCAGCTTCGACGAGAGCAGCTATATCCGGAAGATGGTTGAGGAATACGGAACGGAGCATGAGGAACTGGACCTGAATCCAGAGCAGCAGGATCTGGAAAGCGCGATTCAGGAGTTTGCTTACTACTCGGATGAGCCCAGCGCCGATGCTGGAGCATTGCCGTTGTGGTTCCTGGCGAAACTGAGCCGGACGCGGACCGAAGTCGCGCTAAGCGGCGAAGGCGCAGACGAGCTGTTCGGCGGATATCTGACTTACCGTGCCAGCCGCGTGGCTTCGTATCTGCGTCTGCTGCCGAAGAGTTCTTTGCGCTTAGGTCAATGGATGCTGCAGGCATGGCCGGTCTCGGATGAAAAGATCGGTCTGGAGTACAAGGTTAAGCGCCTGCTGGCGGGCAGCCTGATGTCGCCCGCGCGGGGGCATGTTTACTGGAACGGGACCTTCTCTGATACGGAGAAGCGCTGTCTGGTGACGAATCGACTGCCCTCGGCGCTCAACCAGATCCTGATGGAACATGGCTCGAAGCTGGCCGATGCCAACGGCAATCTCGATCCTTATCTATGGTTCGACCAGAAATATTACCTGCCGGATGATATTCTGGTTAAGTCGGATCGCATCAGCATGGCACACTCGGTCGAGGTACGACCACCTTTTCTCGACCACCGTATTGTTGAGTTTGCCAGCAGAATTCCGGCATCCCTGAAGATCTCGGGTTCGCAGCAAAAGCTTGTTTTGCAGCATCTGATGAAAGACAAGCTGCCGCAGTCTGTACTGCGAAGACCCAAGATCGGTTTCGACATCCCAGCGCATGATTGGCTTCGCGGCCCTCTTCGCTCTTTGTTGATCGAGACCCTGCGCACAGGCGCGGCGGAGCATTCGGAGATCTTTCGTCCCGAGATCATTGAGGGCCATCTACGTGATCATTTGGAAAGGCGAGTAAATATTGGCTATCACCTATGGGGATTAATGATTCTGCTGTTGTGGATGAAAAAGTGGAGCATTCGCGCGCCACAGCCAGCTACAGCAAACCAGTTGGTGAGCGTTCCGCGAGTTGGAGCTTATACCTAGCGCTGCTGCTGATTGCAGGCGTGGTGTACGTGAGCGGGATCATCTCTCCCCCCTCGCTATCGGACGACGTCGACGCGGTGCAGGCGCAGATTGCGCACAACATGCTGACGAGCGGCGACTGGGTCACCGCCCGTCTGGACGGCATCGCGTATCTGGAAAAGCCGCCGCTTATCTACTGGATGATGATCTTCGCCTATAAGGCCTTTGGCGTTCACGACTGGTCGGCGCGTATTCCCGTCGCGGCGTTCTCCATTGGACTTGCCCTGTTGACCGGCGCGTTTGGCATTTGGGCCTTCGGCAAGAAGGCCGGATTTTATGCCGGTTTGTGCGTCGCGACCTGCGTCGGCCTCTTCCTTTTTACCCGCGTGCAGATTCCCGACGTCATTCTGACGTTCACCATCACGCTGGCCATGTGGGCGCTGTTGCGCGTCACCGACGATGAGGAGCGGCATCCTCGGCTGTGGGCGTTTCTACTGGCTGCAAGCCTGGGAACCGGATTACTTCTGAAGAGCCTGATCGGCGTGGTCTTCCCTATCGCCGCCGGTCTGATCTACTTGTTTCTCACCAAGCAGTTATTTTTGGCGAAGACCTGGAAGCGGCTTCGTCCTATCAGCGGACTGGCGGTTATTCTGCTGATCGCAGTTCCCTGGCATGTGCTGGCGACGTTGCGCAATCCGCCCTATTTTTCGCTCTCCATGCACAGCGGGCCGGGTGAGTATCACGGATTCCTGTGGTTCTTCTTCATCAATGAGCAACTGCTGCGCTTCCTGAACCTCCGTTATC
>JBARGS010000415.1:0-11021 GCA_049798495.1 Candidatus Korobacteraceae bacterium
GAAGCCTGTAACCCAGCCGAACGTGCCGGTGCCCCCGAAACAGGAAATCCCGGTCGCACAGCCCAAGACTCCGCAGCCGGCGCAAGAGAAACACGATGAAGAGAAGAAGAAGCCGGCTTAGGCTGCAGTGGGTCTAGATCACTGAAATGGAAGGATCAGGGCGGTTCGGTTACATGGAGCCGTCCTGATCAACGTCAAAGAGATTTGGCCGTCGAGAAATTCGTGGTTCGGCAAGTCTCGCCCTGACAAGTTCGTCCACCGAATAGCGTGGAATGAAAGCGAAGTGTCATATGAAGAACTACGGAATTGCATTGTTGACATTATCCCTGGCAACCTTCGCGTTCGCTGGTCCGGGACAGCAAGACGCCCCTGCGCGCTTACAAGCGGCCGGCGTGGTCATAAACGAGATCATGGCGGCGCCCGATAAAGGCATCCCGGAAGAAGTGCTGCATGGCGCCAAGTGTATCGCTGTGGTGCCGGACATGGCGAAAGGCGCATTCATCGTTGGCGGAGAGCATGGTCGCGGTGTGGTCACCTGCCGCACTGCCCACGGCTGGAGTGCGCCGGCATTCATTTCGATTGGTGGAGGCAATTTTGGCTTCCAGGCTGGCGGCCAGTCCGTCGATCTCGTCATCTTGTTCATGAATGACAAGGGTGTGCAGGGACTGCTCTCGAGTAAGTTCGAACTCAGCGGCGAGGCATCAGCCACCGCGGGTCCGGTTGGAAGGCATGCCTCGGCAGGCACCGACTGGAAGATGAACACGGAGGCTTTGAGCTACTCGCGTACCAAAGGTTTGTTTGCTGGAGTCGCAGTCGATGGCGCCAAGATCCAGCAGGACAATGACTCCACAGTTGCGTTCTACGGCAAGAATGTTTCCTTCCGTAAGACGCTGTCAGGCGATGTGCACGCCCCGGCGGGCAGCGACCCGTTTCTCGCGGCGGTGAGGACTGCCGTCAACAAGGCAAACCAGCACGAGGCTGCCGAAAAGAAATAGTTGAGGTTAGCCGGTGTGCCTGCAAAACTGCGGCACGCCGGCGATTGAAGGTCGCGGCGTCGTCAGCGAGGTATTCTCAAGGGCAGCCGCGCCGATCAGCGTCGCGATTGTTCACCAGCACCCTGGTCTGGCAAAAAGACAGAGCCCATATCGCCGCCGAAGATCCTCTTTGTTCAGCAGGGGCGCCAGCGCCAGGTAAACCTTCGCAAACGGTCGGAGGTAATGGTTGCGCACGGAGTCCGGCGTGATCGGTAACTATTTCGTTTCGAGCGCTCAAAATACGCGCTACGCGATCCGATTCCCAAGGAACTTCACTAGCTCAGTGTTCACTTGATCTGCGTGTGTCCAAGTTATGCAGTGCGGCCCGTCCTTTACCACCAATAAACGGGCTCCGTTGATCAGCTTAGCGGTCCGGAGTCCCGAAGCGGCGATAGGCAAAATCCGGTCCGCATCGCCTTGGATCACCAGCGTGGGCACGTCGATACGGGTCAGATCCTTGCGGAAGTCCTCATGCCAGGTTGGCACACAAGCCAGACAGGCCGTGGCCGAGGCGTCAGCGGCGATGTTCCAACTGGATTGGACGGCCTGTTCGCTAACGCGCTTGCCCAGCAAGAGATCCGTGTTATAGAAATTCTTGAAGAAATCGGTGAAGAATGCATAACGGTCTGTAGCGACAGCTTTCTGGATTCCCTCGAAAACACTGCTGTCCACGCCTTCCGGGTTATCCACCGTTTTCAGCAGGAACGGCGGAACCCCGGAGATGATTACCGCCTTGCTGACGCCCTTCGATCCGTATTTCGCAAAGTAGCGCGCCACTTCGCCACCACCCATCGAGAAACCGACCAGTGCGAAATCGCTGAGCTTGAGCTGCGTCACGAGTTCGTGCAGGTCCTCGGCGAAGGTGTCGTAGTTGTAGCCGGTAGTTGGCTGGCTGGACTTGCCGAATCCTCTGCGGTCATACGTGATGACACGGTGTCCCGCCTTCAGAAGCGCTGCGACCTGCTTCTCCCAGGAAGCGCCACTCAGTGGGTATCCGTGAATAAGGACAACCGGGTCACCCGAGCCATGGTCCTCATAATAGAGATCGATGTTGCCGGAGTTTTCCGTACCGACTGTAGTGAATGGCATAGAGATTCTCCTCGATTGTCTGCTGGTTGGGGCTTGATGTTTGTCGGTTAGGCGGTTGGGGCTCGCCGGCCTTGTCCGATTGTATGACCCGTTGTGCCGGGCGTGTTCGCCAAGGCCAATCTTCAGGATCAAATCCCAGCGGGTAAGGGGGGCTGGTTGCGTTCCAATCGCGACTGTCGGGACGGAACCAGCCCCACCCGTTCGGCAACTTCCGATCATTGCGTACGGCCATCGCTGTTCAGGCTACGCGATTAGTTCCAATAGGGCTTGGCGCCGTAATACGTGTAAACTTTGGCACCCCAGGCGTGGTCAGCCATGTTCGGCCAGTGATCCTTGTCGAAGCCGGGAGCGGCTTTGAGCAATTCCTTGTCGACATTCAGAACGAACCGATGTTCAACCGTGTCGACCTTAAGGGAGCTCCATGGAATGGCAAATAACTTATCGCCCATGCCCAGGAACCCGCCGAACGAAAGAACCGCGTAAGCGACGCGGCCGGACTCCAGGTCGATCATCAAATGTTCGATCTTTCCGAGATCTTCTTTTTGAAAATTTACGACCTTATCGCCCGTTAGCGTATCGGCCGCGATTACTGTCGGTGTTCTTTCCATTGTTGCTGTCATGATGTCTCCTCTATTTCTGCGTATTCACATTTGTGAATTTCGGGTATTACCTGGTTAGATATATGCCTTCGTACATCCCAAATCTGGTCAAGAGTGAACAAGTACCAAGGCCCAAATCTCGAATTCCCGTTTTGGTTTCCTGGTCACCATGCAACCCCTTGCGGAGGGCTGAAGCGGCGCTCTTCGCCGTTTCCGACGCGCCGGGGCGTTCCTCTCAGCTTTCATGACAATAGGACTCTGGATCGGCGTAGATAAAATGTTGGCTCCATTCAGAGAAACAGTAAAAATCTGAACCTCACTGCCTCATACCCTCCGCCAATCTTCTGACACTGTTCGTCTTCGACAGTCCAAGCGTCCGATCGCGTGAAAGAGGCGCGTCGTCAGACACTATGAAATGCTACTTGGCGTCGATTGCGGCGGACTGGTCAAAACTGCTCGGCAGGGAAAACAATTCCAAAACTGTCAGCTCTGTTCCCAATTGACCTGTAATCCTTTTGGACTCGTGACATCGTGCAAGTATGCATAAGAACCAGCCAAGACAAGAATCCAACCAAGCGCTTCTCGCGCGGGTCAAAAAGGAAATGGATGAGCCGCGCATGGCCGAATCCACGCGAGAAGAATATGACGTCAAACACACCACGCTGCAGGAGCTGGAGAAGCTGCGGTAATCCGTGGTAGAGAGTCCCGTGGCCGTCCGGGCTCAGAGAGATACACCCAAGGAATGGCAAAGCTCACCAAGCCAGCTCGTGATCGGATATCGGCAAGCAGGTTCGCTTTTCCCAAGCAACGCAAGGAGCCGCTGGAGAACGCCTCTCACGTGCGCAACGCGGTCGCGCGCTTCCACCAGGTGAAGGACGTTACGGAAGCGGAACGTCGGGCAGCGTGGAAGCGGAGACAGTCTGCCGCAAAGCGATACGGAGTGGAACTTGAAGCCTCCGACTAGAGCGAACTCGCCACGATGCAGACCTGCCGTGTCAGGGTAGCGAGACTGTGTATCACGCGACATGCAGTCGCCGGAGAGTGGCGAGTTGAAACCCGCCGCGTCGTATGGATAGCTGGGTTTCAAACGCGAACAAAATCAATGAATCCACGCTGGACGTCAGTCCGTGTCAATTTCGCTCGCAACCTATCACCAACGTCCAACCCCTGGTGCCCTTGCGTCAATAGTCCTTCAATGTGAGGTTGCATGACACGAACAAAGGTACCGTGTGGAGTCACACCGGTGACGATGGCGTCGAAAATCTCGCCGATCCGCCGGTTCATTACGACCGCTGCTAGCCGCTTTGACATCTCGCGCTCAACTTTTCGCGCCGCATCTTCTCTCAACGTGCAGTTTTTTGCGATGTCAGCCAGCTCATCATCGGAATAAGGCCCCGCTGTCCCCGCAAGAAAGGTCTTGATCAACCTCTGCGTGACAACATCCGCAAACCTCCGGTTTGGCGCCGTGGAGTGCGTGTAGTCTTGAACCGCCAAACCGAAGTGCCCTTGCTCCGGATCGCCCGGACGCTCCAGCACATACTCGCCCGGCCCAATCAGCTTGATGACCGCCAGCGACAGATCCGCAAAATGGTCCGGATCGGCAGCCTTGCGTTTAAGCAAGAAATCGTTGAGTGCCTTGGAGTCCGGTTGCACCGGCAAGGTCTCACCCCGTTCCGCCGCTAGCTGAACAATCCGGTCCCAGCGCTCCGGAGTTTTCACGATGCGACGCAGCGAAGAGACCTTTTCGAGGAGTCGTGCCACAACGCCATTCGCCCCGATCATGAAATCCTCGATCAGGTCCGTGGCATGATTCCTCACCTGTTTTGCGAGGTCCACCACTTGCTGGTTCAGCACCACAGGAAGGACTTCATTCGTATCAATATTCAACGCCCCGTGAAGGATGCGCTGTCTCTTCAGCGCCTGAGCGACTTCGTTCTGTAGCTTCAGGTGTTCTTGCAACTCGGTGGATGAGGCCACCTTCGGCGGGGCCGCCATCGTCCCCTCAAGCCAACTTCCCACGGCGTTGTACATGAGCTGTGCCTTGTTTCGAACGAGTGCCCGATACACCGTCTCTGAATTCACATTGCCCTCGGCGTCCACTACAAACTCGGTAACTACTGCCAATCTGTCCTGGTTTTCAAGCAGCGACGATACCCCGGTCGAAAGCTCTTCCGGCAGCATTGGGAAGTTGCGCACCCCGGTATAGACCGTCGTCGCCTCCTTCGCTGCATGATTATCAATCGGAGAGGCCTTCGCCACAAACGAGTCCACGTCTGCGATACCGACCATCACCTTGACATCCCCGCCGGCGAGCCGTTCGGCCACTTCAATCTGGTCCAAATCGCGGGAAGTATCGTTGTCAATCGACGACCAGAGCAGGTTGCGCAGGTCGCGCACATCCCTGGAAGAGGGAACTGCCAGCGAGGGGCCAGCCTTGATGTCCGCCAGTTGCTTCTGAACCGTTGCGGGAAAATCCGGTTCAAAGCCATGCTCCAGCATGATCTGCCGAGCCATTACCTGGAGGTCGATATGTGCTGAGTGAGAATCGTTCATGAAATTCCCGTCAAAAGAAAGAAGAGGCTAACCTAAGCCGCAATAGTAATCCCAATAATGGTGCTTCAGTGCGCCTTTAATGTGCGATTTTCCGATGAAGGCGGTCTCATATCCGCCCCCGTGCGATTCATCAGTCAGTTGTGCTGCTTTCAGCTCGGAGCAGGTGCATGTTGCACTTCGATCTGTCCATTCCGCGTCCGGACTTCCAGGCAGGGCTGCGGGTGAACAGCTGGCCCGTCGAGGACTCGGCCATCCTCCAATGCAAACCGCGAGAAGTGATATGGGCATACGACGGTATCCCCTTCGAGTTTGCCTTCTGAGAGCGGCCCGCTAAAGTGGGAGCACGTCTCAGCCATGGCGAAGAGACGATCTCCGCGACGGACGAGTAGAATCGGCGTGCCTTGGTACATCACTCGCGTAAGTTTGCCGTCGATCAAACTTGTTTCAGGCAGAACGGCGGCAAACTGCTCTGGGAATACCTGGCCATCCGTGCGGTCAACGCCCACTCTGTGCTCATACACCAATTTGCCGCCGAGGTGGGATGCGTAGCTCATAACCACGTAACCCAGAGCGCCCGCGATGCGGCCGGTCGCGCGGGATTTCTTTTTCCGCAGAAACAGCGACGTTGCAAATAGCGCGGCGCCACTCAAGTTGAGGAGACCATGAATCAGTCCAACGTGACGAGCAGGCGGATCAACATCAGACCAATCCGTCATCCCGGTTACGGCCGCGCCTGCCGCCCCGACCAAGCCGATTCCGATTGACGTTTCGCACGCCCGCGCGAACTCAGCGCGGTTGAAGACGAGATCCAGTGCATCAAACACCATCGCAACGGTCCAGGCCCCTACGGGCACATCCTTGAGCACGACGTGGAGAGGCTCGCCGAGCCATGTGCCATTTAAGAAATTCCTGATCTTTTGTGCCGACGGGTGGCCTCCGCCATACAGAGCTTTGTCGAGCAACTTCTGTAGTCTCTCGTCCACAGGCTGCCGGACCTGTGCGGGGGATGAGCTGCGAGTGGAATCGACATCCGACCCTGGGCCAGTTGTGAGGTTTGGACCTTCCATATGCTCCTCGTTATACACGATGCGGCAGTTGCGACCCACATATGGATGCCACCACGGTGAGGTTCGTCGGTTTCTTTTCCAGAGGTGCGCGGCTCCCGAGCTCGTAGGACTGGACGATAAGGCTTTGCTAACACTCATCTCCAACAGGGACCAAGTTTCAGACTAGGAGCCAACAGTCCAAGTAAGGGCAACGCCTGTATGTCGGCCATCCGTGTAGTGGCCGCCAGTCCCAGTGGCCGGAAAATCGCCGTGGTCGCGAACTGACCTGACTGAGACGACTATCTCGGCTCTCCCTAGATTTGTTCCCGATTCTCAGGATCGATCGGCGGTGCGCAGCACACGCATTGCCTCCACGACATTAAGGACGGTATCAGGATCCAGTGCCGACGTGATCTCATCGAGCAAAAATACCTTCGGCTCTAGCACCATTGCGCGGGCCAGTGTGCAATCCCATAATGCCGCACATTATGCGTACGTCTAACTGATTTGAAATGATCTGCAGCTTGTGGTTTACGCGCCCTTGAGTAAGCAGTTCCGGCTTTGTGGACGCCTTGGGAGACTTGCGTCACAGCGCATGAAGATGGTGAAACTCTTGTACCACCTGGAATGGGGTCTCTGGAAAGGCAACGGTTTCTCCAACCTGGTCAATGAATGCACGAGCGGAGCTCCCGAGGCATCTGGAGCCCTCGTTAAGGTGAACGATTCGTTCCGGATGAAATCCCATCAACCGGGCGCAGGTCGCATCGGCAGCCACCGAATCATCCCGCGAGCACAATCTTTCCCAGAAAGCGACGGTTGCCGCACCTGGCGAGCCCGATCATGATTAGCCCTGCCATGTACTCGGGATAACCGCGCAGGAACACGATCGCCAGTGTGAACATCAGGATAGGTCCGATCACGTTATCTGACGGCATGGATTTTGACGGCGATGATCGTCGGCGTCGTCGCTGGCTGGCTTGTGCCGGGGATCGTACCCTTCCTCAACAAGTTCAGCGTTGGCACGACATCCATCCCCATTGCCGTTGGCCTGATCGTGATGATGTACCCGCCGTTCACCAAGGTGCGGTACGACGAATTGCATGAGGTATTCCGCAACAAGCGCATCCTGGCGCTTTCGCTCGTCCAGAACTGGCGCTGTTCCAGGTTTTCCTGTACTCGGTTTACGCCTGGATCTTCATCACCGTCCTGCCCCCAATGCTTGGGCTGCATGGAGCTATCGTTAACGTCTCGATGGCCGACATCGCAAAGAGTGTCTTTATCTATCTCGGCATACCGTTTCTGGCCGGCTTTCTAACTCGCTGGGTGTTGGTCCGAGCCAAGGGCCGCGACTGGTACGACCACAACTTCGTCCCGCGCATCAGTCCCTTAACGCTGATTGCGCTGCTGTTCACCATCGTTATCATGTTTTCGCTCAAGGGCGCGTACATCGTGCGTCTGCCACTGGATGTCGTGCGAATTGCCATTCCGCTCTTGATCTACTTCGTGGCAATGTTTCTGGTCTCCTTTTACATGGGGAAGAAGCTCGGAGCGGACTACTCAAAGACTGCGACGCTTTCCTTCACCGCAGCCTCGAACAACTTTGAGTTGGCAATCGCAGTAGCTGTGTCTGTGTTCGGCATCAATTCGGGCGCAGCATTCGCGGCTGTGATCGGACCGCTGGTCGAGGTGCCCGTAATGATCGCGTTGGTCAATGTCTCCCTGTTCTTCCAGCGGCGATATTTCGGGGACGCCGTTACCGGCGAGCCGATGGTCGCGATCTGCGACCCATACGGAAAGAGTATTCGATGAGCAAGAAACGGGTTCTAATTCTGTGCACGGGTAATACGGCTCGCAGTCAGATGGCCGAGGGTTTGCTGCGTCACATGGCCGGTGAAGAACTTGGTTGTTCCAGCCTGTCTGGCAATAGCATGAACATCAGCTCACGCTGATCTCGCAGGTAGACCGCCCGCGGCCAAAAAACTATTCCTTACGTTCCGCTAGGGGATGAGCGGCAGACAGTACGGCCTTCAGGGCCGCATTTACGCCCTGAAAGGACGCAAACTGCTGAACACGGCCAGAGCTCAACACGTTGCAGAAAGAAAGACAGCCAAGTTATAGGTTGTATGCATGACAGCCGCGGCAGTGGTCGAGCGGGATGCCACGCGGATACTGCCATAGGCTATGCCTGTCGCGGTAAACGATACCCAATGGGCGAGATCGGCCGGCTTGTGAAAAAGTGCAAACAGAAGAGCAGTCAGAGTCACAGCCGCTAGGTTACCAGTGGTCTGGGCCAAGACGGGCAGTAAATATCCCCGGAAAAGAGATTCCTCAAGCATTGGGCCCAGCAGAAAACCCAGTACCAGCAGTTCGACCATCCCCATGGCCGGCTGGCTTCGACTGCGAAAGTGAAGGTAGAGTGCAACAGCTGAGGCAAGCAAGACCCCTCCGAGGAGAGCGACAAAGATATAGGCGGTGCGCGGCCAGACCCAACCCAACGGCCTCAACACTGGTTGGTGATGGCGGAATTTGAGAACCAAATACAATCCCAGGCTCAAAAACGCGATGACTGCGAACTGCAAACCGAAGGTTGGATTGGTGAGTTGGGATTGCGGGAGAAGATGAAATCGCACGCAAAGGCGCAAGACCAAACCAAGGAGAACGAGAATTAGGAAAAAGACACCAATGTCCTCATAGTTCCAATAAGGCTTCGTATACGCGAGATTATCTTTCATTACGGACCAATGCACTCGGAACGGTTCCCTGCTCTAATTTCCGAACAGCTTCGCAGGCCAGCGCAAACTCGCGTCACATAAGAACAAACAAGCGCGCGTTACAATGCATAAAGATGTCGGAACTCCGGAACCACTTCGAAGGGCTTCGTCGGAGGACCGACGATTTCTCCAACCTGGTCGATGAGGGCTGCAGACGCATTGCCAAGGAATTTCGAGCCCTCACGAATGTGAATGATTCGACCAGGATGAAATCCCATTAATTGCGCGCAGATTGCATCGGCGGCTACCGGATCATCCCCAAGCACGATCTTTCCCAGAGGGCGAGGAGTGCCGTTGAGAGGGCCGTTGCCTTCCATTGCCACAATCCCGTCCGCGATGACGAAGGGGATTGGCACCGTAGCGCACAGATCAAGGATGCTCTCCTGAATACCCTTCCAATGAAGAATATTCTTCGGCCATCCGTATCTCCCACCCGGTACTACGCCAAACATGTTCTTCATACTGAGCGTGACGCCGGACCAGTGATGGGCCTTTATCTTGGGCATGGAGACCAGGAAATCGGCCTCTAGCACAGTGCGGGGGAGCCAGAGGTCTTTCATCCCGGTGTAGCTCGCCCGAAGGCGTGTACGAATCAGTTCGTCGCGATTGAGATCGACGAATCGGATCTTTTCATCCCGCAGAGATTGTTGATAACCACTCTGTGAAAGCACCAGCTGTGTGTCGCGTTGATGCCCTGGTCCCTCGGCTACCAACACGGATTTCGCGCCTAGGCGGCGGAACGATTCGGCTGCTGCGAGGGCCAGCAATGGATGGGTGTTGATTGCATCGCCAGGAATGTAATCCACTAAGTTGGGCTTGAGGACCACGGTCTTGCCTCTCACGTTGATCGGGAAGAGGCGAAGACCTGCGGCAAGGAGCTGGTCGAGCTCTTGGGAGTATTGCTGTACATGGAGAACCGCGACTCGGGATCGCTTCGGTCGTTGATCGGAATGATACTTGGGTAGAAGAAAGGGAGCCGTGACCGCTGTGCTAGCCGCCAGAGCAGCGCTCCCAACAATAAAGTCTCGACGAGTAACACTCAAACGGTCACCCCGAAAGCTGACAAGGCGCGGCTGTAGTCAAGAGCGAGGCTGACCAACGCCAGCGTGCCGGTGTCTTCTGTACTTGAGAGATCAGAGAGTGCCGACAGAGAATGGTGAAGCGAAGCAATCGGCCGGCGGTGCGCAGCGAGCGCGAGGATTGACCAAGCGAGGCTCCAAGGCGCCGTAAGGGTCGGAGCAACACATTCCAAGTACTGCACTGCACTTTGTACAACCGGGTGCTGTCCTCGATCACTCAATGCCGGCAGAGCAATCGCCGTGTCGTCGACGTGTGGCGCCATGGGGCATCCATAGACAATACCGTTACCCGCATTCCATCCTCCGCCAGGACAGGCACGATCGAAAAGCATCTGGATACCGCAATCGACCCGTAAAGGGATGCGGTCAAGACCACCGCAAGAGCAAGGGAGCTGGTTTAGGGCAAGAATCGCGAATGCGGTGGGAACCACCCAGCTGACCGTATCCGGGAACCATGGCCAGCCATACTTATCCGGGTCGAAACGGACATGGCGGTCGGCGGTGCGAAACTTCCATTTCCAAAACCAGTTCGATTCCTTGCCTGAGCAATTCAGCAGCCAGTGGAAGCCTTGCAACCTAGCCGGTATTGCCGGTACCAGATCACGAAGGGCAATGACAGCCAGCGAAGTGACCCAGCCACCCTCTTGATCATCTCCGGAGACGACTGGCCAACTGCCATTAGGGTTCTGCGTGCGAAGCAGAAAGTCGTCAGCACGCTCGATATCGCCTACAGGCGCCGAGCCGAGTGCCAGCGCGGCGTAGCACGTCGGCTCAATTGCTGGCTGTGAAGAAGATGCAAGAGCAGCCCAGCCTCCACACGGGAGCTGCCGTAGGGCAAGTTCGGCTAGCA
>JBARGS010000416.1:0-10001 GCA_049798495.1 Candidatus Korobacteraceae bacterium
GCAGAGAGCGGCTGACTGGTAACTCGTTGGCGGTGGGGCTTTCGGAGTTGGAACGGACACCGGCAACCTGCCGGAGACGGCAACCAAAGGATCACTCGTCCTTCGCAACGTGAATTCCATCGGTCCGCCGGTCGCCGGCACCACAAAGGTAATGGGACCGTCGGCAGGTTGGGGTTTGGACCCTGATACCTCGAAGGTCCAATCGCTCAGCTGCCCCGGGTCGCCAGCAGGGTCCGTTGGCAGGCTGACTCGAGCAACCATGAGTTCGGGTTGTTCTGCGAATCGCTCGGGGGCTTCCACCACCCTGCCTGACACTCGGCCGCCCGGCCGCAAAACCGGCAAAGCAATCCCCACCTCTTCGTAAGCGGCCGCGATTGCCACCTGAACCGGATGCGCTTGCTTCATGCGAACGGCCTTCTGTTCGCTTTCAGCAGCCTGACGCGCCGCCGCCAGCTTCTGCATCACTTCTTCCCGCGTGATCTTGTGCTCCTCATGTGGCCCCTCCTGCGACTCTTCCGGAGCAGGACAATCGATGGCCACGTATCGCTGCTTACCAACATTCCAGTCGAAACAGCGGTAAATGCCGGTCATCGAATCGTGGAAGACCTGGTGTCCGGAAACTTGCATGCCAGCCTGGTTGTAATCCGCCACGGTTTCGCTGACAAAGTTTGTGCTGTCATCGAAGGTAGTGTCCGCCACCTTCTCCGCTGCCTTCCGATCCGGCCAATATGAGGTGCTGGTCTGCCTTATTACATCGGAACCATGGCTATAAGAATAATTAACTTTGACTTGCAGTTTGCCATCTGCGCCAATCGTCCGGCTTGCGACAATTCGACCCGCCGCATCGTAGTCCACTTCTTCTTTCATGCCGGCGCCGGCGTCTTTGGTAAGAGTCTTCTGCGCGAAACACGGCGGCAACATGACGGCGGCGAATACCCAGGACCACAGTGCCCAGTACAACCATGTTGGGAAACGCTCTCGCAAAATTACCCTCCTTCAAGCGTCGGCGGAACGGAAAGGACGCTACGGCCGCAAACGGCCCCTGCCGCCAACGAGCGGCAGTCCAAGGTGACGCTATTTTGTGCGGCAATTAAGGTGCCAATTGAAACTTGGCCTGGAGTCATCGAACTATGCCGCTGGTTGGATTGGAAGATGAGAGCACTACGAAGATTGGCAGGTCAATACGAAGCCCAAAATGGGTTGCGCGAGTGAAGAACTTAACGCTGCCCGGTCACGAGCAGCGTTCTCAACCAACTCATCGCTCAGCATCAGCAATACGGCAGATCAAGCGCGCGAATGCTGTGTCGTTCGGATCTTTCGGTAATAGAGGCCGCCGAATGTAACCAGACCCGAGCCCAGCAACGCCAAGACTCCGGGTTCAGGAATGAAGTCTAGCTCCGCGGTTCCGCCATCCAGCCACGCCACTGATCCGCCACCGAAGGGAACAGTATTCTGCAACACTAATTCCAACTGGTAGCCACCTGCTACCGGCGCGATCGCTGAAAAATTGTTGCTAGTAATGAGCTTGAAGATGTCGCCGTTGTAGCCGTCATCCGGCAGGACGCCTGAACCTACCTGCACTCCATTGAGATAGATAAGCCAGGTTTCCGTATTTCCATTCCCCAGGAAGTCCTGATAGCTGAAGTTGGTAGATATTCCGATGACACCCAGCGAGCCGGGGATGGTGAATACTGCCGACTCTACAAAGTCTCCGGTCGTCCACAGGAAGTCACTTTGGCCCCCAGCAGGGATGGTGCCGCAGCCATTGCTGGCGCTGCAGTATTGGTCGCCGGCTGCGGGGAATGGTTGGATGGAGCTACCGGCGCTTGCCATGCTAACCGCCGACAAGCAGACCGCGACCACCAGAGCAACACGCCACAAAGATTGTTTCGTCATTTTAGAATCCTCCGCTCAAGCCGCGGACAGCTGGCGGCCAAAGACTGAAGTTGCAATAGAACCCAACAACATCACAATGTGACTATGCCGAGGCCGCCAGTAAGTCCGGCGGCCCCGGAATTCAACTTACTGAAGGTGGTTCGGCGTACAGTTGTTGAACTTCAGCGAAGCAACACGGGTGCTCCACCCAAACGTGCTATTCGGTACGGTGTAGTACTGGTTGGTGTACCAGAATGTGCATCCGTCCAAGTCAATCGACATGCTGGTGTAATCTCCCCAGCGGCTGTTGGTTGACCTCTGCGAGCCCGTAGCGACCGTTTGATCGACGATGGGCAGTTCGCCTTCCATGGTGCCCAAGCCGTCGCTTGGCACACGGCCGGTGAAATACACATCAGGAAAGAGGGTTGAACTGGATCGGCTATAGCCCAAGGCGATATTGCCCGCTTTGTCCATGGCGATCGATCCCATGAAGCGATAGGTGGCGTCGGGAGCGAACGTACCGCCCTGATACGCCGCCAGAGCCGTAAGATTGTTATTGGGCGAGCGCAGTTCGTACCACCGCTCGGCGCCTGTGGATCCATTGACGATGGCGTGATTGACCATCCACGAGTTGATGGGCACATTGGCTCTGTTGACGGTGCGGCGCAGAACCAGGCGATACATCAGCCGATCACCCAGCGAATCTAGTCTTGAAGTGGTGCCCTTCTGCGGTATGCACGCGCTGCTGCCGAAGTTGCATAGACCGACGAAAGCCGGCAGGCCAGTCGGGATGGGATGGGTACCGTTGGTTCCCGTGAGCACCGCAGTGTGGTGCACAAAGTCGACAGCATAGGTGTATTCGTAGAGGTTCGTTTCACTACTGAAGTTATCGATACTGCCGAGAAACACTTCGGGAGTACCAGGTGGTAATGGCAGTTCCGGAGAATCCAGATCGGCAGGAAGAAAGCCATCATCAAACAGCGTGCCGTTGGAGGTGTCCAGCGTGCAAACCTGCTCGGCGGTAGCATCGCCCGCCAGCATCTTTACACGGTTGTAGGCGCAGGGCTGCGCGCCCAGAAAAGCGCTCCCGCTATTGTTGAATACGTTGTTCGATTGGTAGTAGGCTTCGGGCTGGATGCCCAACTTCGGATAGTCCGGGAAGCCCGCGTTCTGGGGGAATGAAAAACGATAGTACGAGCCTAGAGCGTCGGGACTAGTAGATACGGCGAAGCAGCTCAAGAAGGGTGCGGTAAATACCGGCTGAAACAGTACCCAGCGGTGGGCCATCTTGTCGAATTGCGCGATGATGTCGCCACTGTTTTGAGTCTGGCAACCCCCGCCGAAACCGCTCCACAAGGTATTACCCAGGATCGGTCCCGCCAGATAGGCGCCATCGCTCTTCCTGAAGACGGCGTAGGAAACGTTGACCCACGCGACCACTTGCGCGCTGGCCTGGTTGCCCGGCCAATCTCCGGACGCCATGTTTACGTCCGTTGGTGCGTCAGGGACTGTGTACCCGTGGAACCCGACTCCAACCCCCAATACGTCGACGCCAACCGCAGCAGCCACGGGAGCGAGCGGCATTTCCTCTACTGGCGACTCCACAGGCCCGTGCGCTCTCTGAGCGGCGAACGCAAGCTGTTTCTCTAGCTTTGGCCGGCGTGCCGGGCTCGCCAAATGGTAGCCAAAGACGGAAACAGGCTGGGAAGCGACGAGATCTCTCAGCGGAGGAGATACGTCGAAGTGAATTGCCTGGTTAAATTCCGACGTGGTGAGGACACCCGTCCGGGCCTGTGCCTCATTGTCCTGCGCTGACATCGAAACGCATACGAACAATGAAACACACAGAGAAACGGCGTAGATCGAGAGGAAAGTGTTTCTTTTCATTGAAGCCTCTCCTGAGGTGCTTTCCAACTCTTCGCACTTCGAGTTGCCGACTGTACTGGGAATGCTTAAGACTGCAGGCGGACTGAGTTTGGGCCGGCACTTTTCGTCCCAAGGGTCCACTCTTTACGACGAAACGAAATCTGTTCGCTAGCCTGTAACTCCCTCGCTTCCGGAGCAGATCGGAGCCGACGCTCGATTCCGACGAAACTCCCGGCACAGATCTGCTATTAGCGATAGTAGTTGTCCGATATCTTGCACTTGAAGGTCCATTGACGATCGCGGTAAATCAAAGAGATTAGCTCACCTTCGGGTCACCTCTCCCCTGTTAGTTCCTAACAAAAAAGAAGTATTGGAAATAAATAAATTGTTTCCGGGGGCGAAGGAGCACCCAGAACTGGGCACTGGGGGTATCCTAGGCAAGCGTCTGGCTAGCTTTTTGCGTGGTGATGAGAGAGGCAGGGAAGAACTTGACCGGATTGGGATGTTTAAGGAAGCTGATTGCGGAGCACAGCCGATTGGGAATTACTAGATCTGAAACGACGCAGCAACCGGCTCAGGCTCGAAGCCTCGCTTGGCCTCTTCCTCTAGGCCCAGTCCAACCCGTCCCGGCGCTAGAAAGCTCTTGGATGTGTTACGAGCTGGTGCGGGCCGCGCGTCGGACGTGCTAATCCTGGCCACGCGCTTCCGCTCTGGGGGAAAATGCGGAGCCTCTCAGGCTCCCCCCTGCGAGCGGACTTGGCGACACGAGGCTTCGCCATTTCTTCCTTGATCTCTTTGAGGATAGCTTTTTCCGATTTCTTGGTTGAGTTCTTATTAGGCATAATCAATAATTTCACGTCCCTCGAACCATGAACGGTCAATTCAGACCAATATTTTCACAAACACAACTGCGGAAGACTACGTTTAACCTCGGTGTCCGGAAATACCTAAGCTATTCGTGAGCCAAAAAACAGCGCGATCCTGTCATGAATCGCGCTTTGCAAAGGACGACAATCGCTTACTGCAAGCTTCCAGTTGTAACGTTGGCATCGTTTCCGATTGACTCACCGGATACGACGAGTTCAACCCTTCGATTCTCTTGCCGGCCCGCAGAATTATCGTTTGAGGCCACCGGCAGCGTGTTGCCAAACCCTGTCGCGGTTATGGAATTTGTGGATACGCCTTGTTGCACCAGATAGTCGCGCACGGCTCCGGCACGCTCCTCAGACAGGCCTTGGTTGAGTTGGTCGGTGCCCACATTGTCTGTGTATCCTCCAACGGCAATGTTAAGTCCGGGATATGCAATCAAGATACCGGCGACCTTGGCGAGTTTCTCTCGCGCGCCCGGCTTCAACGTGTACTTACCGGTATCGAACAGGACATCGGACATGTTAACAATCAGTCCCCGAGCGGTGTCGCGCGTTTGCAGGATGGCATTCAATTGCTGTGACAGTCGGGCGCGCATGGCTGCTTTATCGCTCTCGGCGACCTGCAACTGTTGCTGGGCCTGTCCTGCCGCTAGGCGGGCCTGCTCAGCATCGGCTTGCGCCGCAGCCACCTGATTGGCTGAGTTGGTTTGGCTGAGTTCCATATCCGACTTCGCCTTGGCAGTCTCCACCTGTGCTAGCTCCTTCTGCCGGTTCGCGTCGTTTGCTGCCCGGGCGGACGCCTGCAGCTGGTTCGACTGATGTTCCGCAATCAGCTTCTTTACCGTAATCTCGCGGGCGTCTTCCGCCGTTTGTACAGCTTCGCGCGACACGGCAATCATCTGTTTCTTGTCGATGTGCTGACTTGTTGCGTATCCGTCTGCTTGCTCCATCAGGCCGGCGGCACGCTGATAGCTGGAGCTGGCGTACTTCTCCGCCCCAACCGACTGTGCGATGCGCAGGGCGTTACGCGCCTCGAAGAATTCCAACGGCAATTTCGCATTCATCACAACCGGATCGAACTTGTAGCCGGTGGGAATATATCCGCCACGTTCGAGAAGGTCGTATTTGGTATTCATCGCCTCGGTCGTCCCCTTGGTGTCGTCCCGAACCACGTTTTCAAGGACTACGACGTTGCTGGGCTGGCGGACAGCATAGTACGGTTCTGCTGTAACAATCAGCGCGAATGCCTGCAGGTCCGTGGTGACGTCCAGCTTGCTGCGGTCGTTGTCGCCTACCAGTACCTCACCGAGGTTAACCGCGCGACCCTCGGGGCTAATCGCCCACATCACATAGGTTAGATATTCATTGCCGAAGGTCGTGGGCCGGTCCAAGTTGCCGAATTCGACTTCGATTTCGATGTAACCTTTCTTGCTTTCCACCTTGGCTTCGCCGTTCGCTGCCGGCATCAGGTTGGTGCCTGCAAAATTCAGCTTGGTCGCTCCACCGCGATGCCGATAGTTTACCGCCTGCACTGTCCGACTAACTACATTCACCCTGAAGGTAGTTGTCTGTGTCGTCGTGGTTTCTACGACTTGGGTCGTTTGCTGTGTGCCAGGGTCGGGGGAATGCGTCTGCGGCGGCGGCATCGCCACCGCCGAGACGCCCAGGACGATGATGCATGGGAGGAACATGGTCGCTATTTTCACTGGCAATCTCCTTCAAGAAACTTTCCAGGTACCATCTTCACGGCTGGCGACGCCTAATACTGAGCACATTTGACCGCTCCTCCATCATTGAAGAAGACGGCCGAAACAAAGTCGATTGATCGTTTTGGTCTTGTGCGATGAAAAGCAAGTCCCATCGTCAGCGCTTCCCCGGCGCCCCACGTCCACCTGTTGCCGTTCTCTATAGCTCTTACATCGCTGCCTAGACCTTTGCCCGTTTCGGGATCAAACCGAGGCCCGTTTCCTGAGATGGTCACTTTTGCTCAGATCGCGAAAACCCACCAGATTACAAAAGTGACAGCCCTCGAAGAGTCTCCGAAGGCCGCAACTCGAGTCTTACGACGGGCAAGGAGAAATATGAAAACCAGCACGAAAGACAAGCTCAAAGGCAGCTTCCACGAAGTGAAGGGGACCATCAAGGAAGGCGTCGGGAAGGTCACGAATGACCGCAATTTGAAAGCCGAGGGGAAAGCTGAAAAGAAGGCGGGCAAAGTTCAACAGCGGATAGGACACGCTAAAGAGACCGTCGCTAAGTTGAAAGGGCAACTGGCAGAAATGAAAACTGGATAGACCGTTCAAGAGGAGGCGAGCACACGCCAGTGTGCCCGCCTTAGCTGCGGTCTCTTTATTCCTGCAAGAAGATGTTTAGCAATGTATTGTGGACCCGAATTTCGCCGTTATATTCGATGAAACCCAGTTTTCTGAAGCGATTCATAAAAAAGCTCACGCGCGATCGGGTCGTGCCAATCATCTCAGCCAATGTCTCCTGGCTTATCTTAGGAACCACCGTTTCCGGTTTGCTTTCCTTGCCGAACTGCGCCAGCAGTAACAGAATCCTGGCCAGACGCTTTTCGCTGGAGTTGAAAAGCTGATCGACCAGATCCGCCTGAATGCGAGCGTTCCTTGTGAGAAGAAAGGAAACGAACACGTCCGACAATTCCTGTTCCTCGTGAAGTACGCGCACCATTTCCGGCTTGCTAATCCTTAGCAAGTCACAGTCGGTCATCGCGGTAGCAGTCGCGAGGTGAAGAAGATGGGCCGAGGCCATGCAGTTCTCCCCCAAAAACTCCCCGGCGCCCACCAAGGCCAGCGTCGCTTCTTTTCCGTTCGTGGAGGTAACCGTTACTCGCAGCTGGCCCTTTTGCACGTAGAAGATCGAGTCGGCACGGTCACCCTGGGCGTAGGCCGTCCCGTTTTTCTTCAGATGGAGAATTTTTCTACCCAACCCGGCTCTTGCGAGAAAAGTCTCGGCATCGAAGGCCATAGCACCGTTTACTAGTTGTGGTCTCGGTGCTCGAGGCCGGGAAGGCTCGGCTATGCCGTCGGTAGCGGGTTTGGCCGATCGCACCGAACCGACCGGGGGAACCCGCTTGGCTGGCGGACCCTGGCTACGGATTGCAATGCCCATGTCAACCTCCGGGAGGCAGCGCCTCCCACTTCCACATTGTACCTTTTCCAAGCCGCCAAGGATGTGCGTTTGGCTGTTCGATATTGCACATTTACCAGCAGCCGGTCTCGGCGAGACGCTATGAGCGCTTTTGACCAGTATCGCCAATGCATGGCCGGTAGACTGAGAGGATGGCGGGTTCTCCAGACGGTGCCCGATTGCGGGACCTTTCGGAGAGGAGCCACCCTCGCGTAAGGTAATCGACACGGAGCGAGGTCAAGCCTTGACCGACTCCACAGATGTGCCAGCAGGTCGTGCAATGACGACCTCATAACCGGGAAGATCGATTCTTTGGGTAGATACTGATGCCAAGCAAACGTGCACTCACTTTTGAATCCGGACCGTTTCTCAAGAGGATCGGCGGCGAGCAGACCAGTCGGGAATACCGGAACAAACAGCCTATTTTTTCTCAGGGCGATGCCGCGGATGCGATGTTCTACGTCGAAACCGGCAACGTGAAGCTGACGGTTCTGTCCAAACGCGGCAAGAAGGCCGTTATCGCTCTTTTTCGAAAAGGCGATTTTTTTGGTGAGGGCTGCTTAGGGGAGCCGTCACGGCGCATGTCCAGCGCAACAGCGGTACAGTTGTCTACAGTTGCGCGAGTGGAGAAGGCCACGATCGTTCGCATCATCCACGACGATCCTGTGTTCGCTAGGCTATTGATCGCACACTTACTCTCCCGTGTCACCCGAATTGAACAAGACTTCCTCGATCAACTCTTCAATTCCAGTGAGAAACGGTTGGCACGCACTCTCCTGTTGCTGACAAGTTTAGGGACGCAATCCGAGTCACGCCGCGCCACCCTGAAGGTGAGCCAGGGAACCCTGGCCGAGATGATTGGCACGACCCGGTCGAGGGTAAGCTTCTTTATGAACCGGTTTCGCAAGATGGGCCTCATCGATTACAACGGCAGCGTGCACGTACGCAAAGGGCTGCTCACCTTCCTTATCCGCGAATAGGCGCCCAACCTGAGGGCTGCGTCTTCCTTTCCACTATCCCACCAAGGTGGCAGCGTGTGCAATTTTGACCAGCTTCTCCAAAGTAGGAGGGGTATCTTGCAGCGCTATGATCGACGTCATCATTGCTGACCAGCACGACCTTTTTCGTATTGGGATGACGGAGGTGCTGGCGGTCGCCGACGACCTTCGCATCGTAGGTCTGCCACAGTCTCCCGAGCAGTTGCTGAACACGTTGAAAGAGATCAACCCTCACGTCTTGATTTTGTCGACGGGCTTCCTGCCGGCGTTTTCGAAGATCCAGCGGCGGTGGAAGCGGCGCCAGACCGCATTGCTGGTGCTTGCCGAGGACAGCGACCGGGCCGCCTACGTGCGCTGGTTGCGAGCACGGGGGATCGTCTATCGTTCGATGGATGGACCCGCTCTCATGTACGCGACGCGCCGGGTGGCACGAGGCGAGTTATTTGTTCAGAACCGCAGCTCCGACTTGCAGAAAGACCGCCCGACGTCGCATGACGACGAGCGAAATTCCTGCCAACCAGCACCGCAACATGAAGGCTAAAGACCATCCACGGTTGATTGCAAGACTTTCGACGTCATCACGGCAACCCAGTCCTATCAGAGTTGCAAGCCCGATGCATCGAACTAACAGGTTCGTCCCATGTTGCGTGAAGGGCGACGATCAACGGGCGGCCACCGCTTCGGCGCCCGAAACTGGAGTTGCGGCTCTTAGCTGATCAAGCAAGGCGAGCATCCTGGTCGATTGAATCTTGTCGTCCTTCGGCTGATTCGATGCTGAGACGTCGGAGTAGAACTGCAGGATGTTATCGCGCAACTCGGGCGTCGTATGGTCGAACTTGCCTTCGGCCAACTGAGCCACGAGTTTCGCGTAGGTCTCGTCGGCCAGCGAGTATTCGCCTTCTTTCGTATCCTTACCGCTGTCCAGATCGCAGTTCGGAAGTCTCAGTGAGATGCCTAGGTTGGCCTCCAGAAGGAAGACCTTATATTGGTCCACAGTGGTGTTGATGCTCTTGAAGTACAAATCCTCCGTTTGGGGCGTCGGATTGTTAAACGCCATTGCCTTGAAGGGGCCAACCTTCGGTATATATCGCAGAAAAGTTGAAAGCACCCGGGTACCGAAACCTGGCTTCGTATAATCGCTTCCCCAATCCCTTTGATAATCGGCCCGCGAAAGGCGATAGAGGAATTTTCTTTTGTTGAAGTTGGGCTCTTCGCGTTGCATGTCTTTCTTATGGGTTTGCAG
>JBARGS010000417.1:0-2347 GCA_049798495.1 Candidatus Korobacteraceae bacterium
CGCGTATACAGATCATGGACGGGTTATCGTGGACAATTGTGGGAACTCCGCTCTGCTCTCCAAAGCGAAAAAGGCAGTCGCAGAGGTGGCTCGTCTATCTCGTAAACCGTGAGCCCTGAGCAACGCAAGTTTAGGTCACTACCGAGTTTTGAAAGCGCTGGCAAAGCCCTCCAACGCCATTTATAATCCCGTCCTCATCCGGAGGGCAAAAAGTCATGCGCGGCGTGCCTCGCTGGTTGGCAGTGTTGGCCGTAGTCGCGATTGCGGCAGGTGTGTGCGCCTTCAGCGTGCGCCACGCCATGGCGCCCGCAGCGTTCGTCGCGCAACTCTCCGAAAAAGGGATTCCCGCCGACGGTTTTGCTTCCACCGAATTAGAGATTCATGCCTCAAGCGGGGGCGAGATTCGCGGTTTACGTCTTGAGGTGGAAACACCGCATCGTGCCGTTGTCGAGTCGCTGAATTCGGAAGGCGCCCAGGCGACGGCGTCGATACGGGCGGGCGTGTTGCCCGGTGATACAAAGCTGCGCATCACCGCTCCCGGCTTCACGCCGCAAGAGATCACGGTTCACATCACGCCCGAGCTGGGCGACAGCGTTGGCGATGGAACGCCGGATTTCCTCCGCCTGCATGATGCCGCCGACCGGCGGGCCTTTCGCCGCTGGTTCACGTTGCTGGCAGAAGCGCAGTACTACCGCGGCAAGTCGCTGCCGGCGGAGATCGATGACTGTGCCGCGCTGCTGCGTTTTTCATATCGCGAAGCCCTGCGCGAGCATGACGCCGCATGGGCCCATGCTATGGCGCTTCCCGCGCCGCCTGCGGTCAGCGATATTCAGCAGTATCAATATCCCTACACCCCTCTGGCGGCAGCGTTGTTCCGGGTGCGCGGCGGAGCTTTCAGCGAGAGCGATCTTCGCAACGGCGCATTCGCGGAGTTCGCCAATGCCGAGGCGCTCTGGCGGGACAACACTTTCTCCGTGGGGAAAGAATTGGCGCGCGCACGGCCTGGTGACTTGCTGTTCTTTCGCCAGGACGGCGGGAGGATGCCCTTCCACGCCATGATCTTTCTGGGTCACAGCCAGATTGACCCGGATAGCGAGCAGTTCGTGGTTTATCACACTGGCCCTGACGGAAACCGAGCCGGCGAAATCCGCCGTCTGTCAGTTGCGCAACTGGTGAACTATCCCGATCCGCGCTGGCGGCCAGTCACGTCAAATCCGGTATTTCTCGGGGTCTATCGCTGGAACATATTGCGAGGAGCGGAGTGATGCGGATCGCGCGCGTGATCATCGCGATACTGCTTTGTTATGCGTTCCTACTGCCCGTATCGGCGCAAGACAGCGAAGCCGCGTCATGGTTCTCCCTAAGCAGCGACCGTACCTATCTCCCTGGTGAGAAGCCTGAGATCGCGGTCAACGCGCACAACGTGAGCACGCTGGAGTTCCGCGTCTATCGCGTGAACAGTCCGGTGAAGTTCTTCAGCCAGTTGCAGGAGTTGCACAACTTCGGCGGGCAAGGTCCGGCAATGCCGAAGCAGGCGCACACCTGGCTGGAAAAGTTTCACGCGTGGAAGCATCGCATCTGGGCGTGGATTCGCGACTTCATACGCGCGCAGTTCTCGCCCGACTCGCGACATGAGATTCGCTTGTGGCGCATGGGCGAGGGGGAGCAGAAGCGCGGTCCCAACGTCCAGACTTTTGCGCAAGTACCGGTGCTGAATCAGGAGCAGGTGGTGTCGGTGTGGAAGTGGGCCGTGCCGTCGCACGAGCAGTGGGAAAGCATGACCATCAGCGTTCCGGTAAGCGACAAAGGCGTGTACCTGGTGGAGGCGACTGACGGCAAGCTGCGCGCCTACACCATCGTCATCGTCACCGAGCTGGCAATCGTCACCAAAGCCGGGCCGGGCCGGCTGATGAGCTTTGTGGTCGACCGCCGCAGCGGCGATCCCATCGCAGGCATGCCGGTGCGGGTCTGGATCGATCAGCAGGAAGTCGCGTCGAAGCAGACCGACGCGCAGGGCTTAGTGGATACGACGATCAACGCGGAGAAACCGGAAAACGTCGCCGTGCTGGCGACGAACGCGGAGCAGTTCGCTATCAACACTCCCGGCGCGTGGAACCTGGGCGACGCCCCCGACCGCAACTTGAAGGGCTACACCTACACCGATCGCCCGGTGTATCGTCCCGGCGATACGGTGCATTTCAAGACCATCGTGCGCGCGCAGGCGATAAGCGGCTACGTGATCCCACAGGACCGTGATCTGCAGCTGCAGATGCGCGATCCGCAAACCTATGAGGTGATGTGGACCCAGACCGTGATGCTCAGCGATATGGGTACGGCAAACTGGAAC
>JBARGS010000418.1:0-5668 GCA_049798495.1 Candidatus Korobacteraceae bacterium
GATTCGCTGCAAGGCGCGGACGACGGCCCCTTGGAACATGTGCATGGGCCGCGTGTACCAGGTGAGCGAGCGGCGCATTACCTTCTTGCCGAACTGGATAGCGTCGTTGTGAAGTCCGGGGTGGCGAGGATTGAGCTGGCCAAACTCGCGGTGCGCGGTGAGAGCGGTGGCGGTCTCAGCCGCCAGAGATGCGGTGTCCTGGGTTGCGATTGCGGAAATCGGGGAAGGCGCTTGCGCCGGCGAAGAGGTCTGGTTCTTCAGCAGCCGGGCGATTGCTTCCATTTCGCGTGCGAATGACTTGGCGTCATTGGGTTCCTGGTTGGCCGCAGAGCCAGCTGGCTTTTCCTGCATCTGCGCGCGGATGCGCTGCATGATCTCGCTAGTGGTTTGCGTATGGCTCATGGGATTAAGCGGCTCGGAGTGCAGCGCTTTATTTTCTCAACTCCCTCACAAACTTCTGGAGCTTTTCGGTTGCAATAACAAATCGAGGTGGTCGCTGCCACTGTCGTCGAAGCGCGACAATACTTGATCAATACTGGCAGAGGCCGGTTTTGCCTCAGTTATCACAAAGATGTCATAGTCAAGTTGTGCCAGGAATTCCAGGTACTCCCGGCCGCTAACGCCCGAAGCGGCCGGCAAACTGGCGGGAGAGAATTCGGTGACCAGGATCGGCTTACTACGCTCCAGGGTTCTCCGAGCGCCGGTTAAGGCCTTGAATTCGTAACCCTCAACATCAATCTTCACGAAATCGATGTGGGCATGGGGAGAAACAAAGTCGTCGATGCGAAGCCCCATGACGGTTTCGGATGCGAGGACATCTTCGGCACTGGCGTGTTGAACTTCAGCGACATTACCATTGGAGAGATTGCGAAAGTATTTCAGCAATATAGTTCCATCGGTAGCTGCAGCTTGCATAATTTCAATGTTGCTGAACTTGTTTACTAATTGACTGGCATATAGCGTCCTGACGTTGACGGGAGACGGCTCCCAGCTATAGACGGCGCCGGCCGCGCCCACCAGGCAAGCAGCAAGCAAACTGAAGTAGCCAATATTGGCCCCAATATCAAGTACCTTCATCCCCGGCCGCAGGTACTGCTTGAAGATCTTGCCCACGTGCGGTTCGTAGTCATGAGTTTCCGCAATGACTTTTCCGAGGAAAGTGTCTTCCCGGGAGGCATAGATTTTGAACTGCGGTAACTCCATCAGTTCCAAGTTACCCAGCGGCCGAGCTGACAGATGACGGTTGGTAAATTCCTGTGAAGTCAGATAGGAACTTACGACCGAGTCCAGGTTCTCCCCGATCCTCCAGGAGTGGGACGGCCATTCCAATTTGTTAGGCCTTCTTCCTAACAGGAGGCGAAAACAATAGTAGATATCAGCTTCCGTAACGGTGGCGGGAAAATCTGTATTCCACGGTTGGGACGGATTGAGCCGATCGGCAATCTTAGACATAGGGTGGAATTTCACAGACTATCGCTTCGCCGTCGCGCCGAAGATGTTTGGGGATCGCTGTTCACCAGGAAGGTCGTCGGCTCTCGCGACAAGAGACTCCTTTGAAGAGGCTATCAACGATTGCGCTTTTTCGCAATTTCGTTCAGCGCTCGCTTGCGCGGCTGAGTACTGCTTCGAAGGTCTCCTGGTAGCGTCGCCAGAGAGTATCGCCTTCGTACTCTGCTGCTTTCTTGTAGGCGCGCGAACCCATGGTCTCGCGAAGGCGGGGATCGCTGAGCAGGGTCTGGATTTCTGCAGCAAGTGCTTCGGCATTGCCAAAAGGAACGAGGGCGCCACCGCCGCTGTCGGTGATGAGTTCGCGCGAGACTGCGATGTCGGCGGCGATGACTGGCTTGGAGTTGATCCAGGCCTCAATCAGCACCAGGCCGAGCGATTCGACTCGCGAGGGTTGAGCGACCACGGTGGCGGAGGCCAGGAAGTCGCGCTTCTCGCTATCGGGAAAAGCCGGATGGTTGAGGAAGCGAGGACAGTTCTGCGCCGCGGACTTGACCCAGTCATCGAAAGCGGAGAGGCTGGGGCCAGCCATCACCAGCCAGGCATTCGAGCCGCGAGCCCAGAGTAGCTTCATCGCCTCGAGCAGCGTGACCGATCCCTTCTCGAAGGCTTTCATGCCGAGATGCAGGACGACCGGGCCATCGACTTTGTAGCGCTGGCGAAGGAAGTCAGGATTGCCGCCGGTTGCAGTTTCGGAATCGATGGCGAAGCCGGTGAGGATCTTGTTGGCGGTGACGCCGAGTTCTGCGAGACGCTGCACCTCGCTTCGCGTCAGGCAGAATACGCTGGCGCAGTGGTTCAGCAGCGCGATCTGGTGGGGCTGCACGTAATGGCGGGCGACCTCGTCGTTAGCTTCTTCGCCAAGATGGGTGCAGGGGGTGGCGACCACCGGCACGCCGCGAAGTTCTCCGGCGTGCAGGCCGGCGTACATGACGCCGTTGTAGGGCAGTGGGCCGATGTGAAACAGATCGGCATCGACGGCGCGCAAGGCGCCGGCCAATCCCGGAACGCGGAACGATGGCCGCCAGTATTGCGCCTTCCAGCGCCAGTAGGGAAGAGCTCCCAGGAGACGCGTGGCGCGGCGCTGTACCACGTTGTAGGAGATGGGAAAGCGGCGGATGGTAACGCCGTCGACGGAGATTTGCTCTTCGGGAAAGGTTCGGAAGCCGGGCAGCCAGAAGGATTCCAGATCGTTCGCCACGGTGGTGAAGATGGTGGCGCGGTGACCGCGTTGAACGAGGTATTTCGCTAGAGCGAGCAGGGAGTTTTCGTATCCGCCGCGGTAGGGGAAGGAGCGAGGGAGGATGAAGGCGATGTGCATGGATGTGGGGAGAAGACAAGTATATCGACCCGAGTGGAACGAAAATCCCCACTCAAGGCCAAAACCGGGCCTTGAATGGGGCACCCGGGGCAGCAGATCCCTCGCGGGCTAAAGCCCGCTCGTGATGACAAAATAAAGGACCTTAACGGCGCACCTTAAGGTGCGCTCCTTCAAAGCATCTGATCGACCCATTTCAAGGTCGCTCTAATGCGCAGCGACGACCTCTGGGACCAGCAGCGACTTGTACATCTCGACGGCTTCCGCGGGAGCGCCATCGAATACGATCGTTCCGTGATCGAGGAGGAGAGTGCGCTCGCAGTGGCGCTGAACGTCGCCCATATCGTGCGTGACCAGCAGGATGGTTTTGCCCGCTTCGCGGAAGCGGCGAATGCGCTCGAAACACTTCTCCTGGAAGCCCATGTCGCCGACGGCGAGAATTTCGTCGACAACCAGAATTTGCGGATCGACCTCGATGGCCACGGCAAAGGCCAGCCTCATGTACATTCCCGAGGAGTACTGCTTGACCGGAGCGTCGATGAAATCGCCAATCTCGGCGAACTCGATGATGCCTGCTTCGCGCTTCATCATCTCGCGCCTGGAGTAACCCATCAGCAGGCCATTGAGCAGGATGTTCTCGCGGCCGGTTAGCTCGTGATGGAAGCCGGCGCCGAGTTCAATGAGCGGGGCCAGGGAACCTTCTACCTCGACTTTGCCCGACGTAGGCTGGTAGACACCGGCGATGATCTTCAGCAGAGTGCTCTTGCCCGATCCGTTGCGGCCGATGATGCCCAGCGCCTGGCCGCGCGGAACTTCGAAAGAGGCGTTCTTCACTGCCTCGAAGTCGTGAAAGCTGGACTGATGGCGGAACATCTTGGAAAACAATTCGCGCAGCGTGTCGGGACGCTCGTGGATGACACGGAAGCGCTGGGTGACGTTCTGCAAGCGAATGATGGTCTGGCCGGAAGACATGGTCAAGTTAGACGTAGAAAACGAAATTCTCCTGATGCTTCTGGAAGAGCCAGAAGCCGACGATCAAGCTGATGAAGGCGCAGACGAAGGAGGCTGCGATCGATGGCAACTTGGGCAACTGGCCGTAATAGACCGCGAGGCGGAATCCGTTGATGACGTAGATGATGGGATTCAGCTTGAGTATCCATTGATAGCGCTGGGGTATGGCATAGATAGGATAGATAATCGGCGTAAGGTAGAACCAGGCCGAGAGCAGGATCTGCAGGATGTGCGCCACGTCGCGGTAGTACACGTTGGCGGCGGCGAAGAAGAAGATCATCCCCAAAGTAAAGATGGCCAGCGCCAGCAGCGGGACCGGCAGATAGAGCCAGGTCCAATAAAAAGGATGATGCAAGAGTGGCACCAGTATGGCCAACGGGATTAGCGACAGAAACAGGTTGATGAGGTTGGAGACCAGCGCGGCCATGGGGAAGACGAGCTTGGGCACGGCGACTTTCTTGATCAGGTCTCCGTTGGTAACGATGGCCTCAACCGCGTAGGAAAGCGATTGCGAGAAGAAGGTCCAGGGCAGCAGCACGCTGAGCAGAAAAATAGCGTAGTGCGGGATGGCGAAGCGCATGATGGTGGAGAAGACCAGAGTCAGGACCAGCATCAGCAGGGCGGGGTTCAGCAGCGCCCACATGAAGCCCAGCACCGAGCGCTTGTAGCGGATCTTCAACTCTTTGAGGGCCAGCGCCCAGATGAGTTCCCGGTAACGATAAGTGTCGCGAATCAGTTGCAGCATAGGAAAAACGTGCGCCAAGTTCCAGGCACACGCGGAAAAGTGGCGGATAGTAGATGGTAAATGATTTTGGAGATTAGAAGGAGTTTCGAGTTTCAGGTTTCATCCGGATTAGGACTCCCACCCTTTCGCCAAAATCGGGCGAAAGGATGGGGCACCCAGATCGTCTCAAGAAATAAAGCGACCGAGGGAGCGCTCGGTCGCGAAGAGATTAAAGGGTGGATGGTTGGGTTAGTGTTGCGGGAATCCTACGAAGCCGCTGTTGATGGGAGCCGCACCGAAGAAGCCGACGATGGTGCCGTTGTCATTGATGCCGTTCACTATCGTCGCGCCGACGCCGTTGGGGTCGTCGATCGAGGTGTATTGACCGCTGCTGACCGTGTAAAGGAAGCCATGGGTAAGACCAGCGCTGTCCATGTACTGGCCGACAACCTGTCCGTGGTTATTCAGTCCCAACGCCTGGGTGAAGGTGCTGGCGGGATAATCGAGCTGGAGCAGCACTCCGAAGTTCAGCAGGAAGCCGTGATTGGTGCCGATGGAATCGATGAAGAATCCGCAGACTTCGCCCGAGTTGTTGATGCCGGTAGCCTGCGCTCCACCTACCGCGCCGGGAATGGTGATGACTTCAAAGACGCCGCCGACCTCGTCATAGACGTAAGGGAAATCGGGCGTGGTGTTGTCGGCGCTCAGGCTGTAGTAGCCCGACGCCTGTTGCATGTCGTTCTGTCCGAGCAGCTGGTTGAACGCAGTGCCGGGGAAGTCGACCGTAGCATAGGTGCCGCTACTGGTGTGAGTAAAGCCGTGGGTCGTGCCGCCGTTGTCCACGTAGAAGCCGTCGGTGGTCAGGCTGTTGTTGATGCCGATGACCTGGGTCATGGCCGACTGGGGATAGTTCTCGGTGGTGTAGCCATTGGGCAACATCAGAGTGAATCCCTGGTTGGAAAGAAAGTTATGGTAGCCGGCGATCATGTTGCTGTTGTTGATGCCAAGCAGCTGGGTGAATGGGCTGTTGGGGTCTCCAGGATTAACGACCGTCATAAACCGGTAACTCTGGGCCCACGCTGACGTTCCGAGCAGGAGGGCGAAGGCCA
>JBARGS010000419.1:0-23606 GCA_049798495.1 Candidatus Korobacteraceae bacterium
CAAGGCGAACGCCCTGTTCCAGCCTCGACGCTGGACCTTCAACCCCGACGCGGTTGAGACGATGGATGTCCTCGGTCCGATGATTGCGAAGGCCGGCAAGCACCCGGCGCGCATCGAGAGCTACGTCGCATTCGCCGATTCCGAGAGCTATAGTCAGAGTGTGGGCGAAAAGCGCGCCATCACCGTGCGCGGCTGGCTGGTGAATCATGGCTTCGTGAGCGAAGGGACGCCGGTAAGCGCATTCGTCAACCATAGTGCACCGGACAAGTCCGATGGATCCCATCCTGTCGATGGCCGCAAACAGGACCCGCGAGTCGAAATCGTGCTCGACACCTGCCGCTGATCGAAGGCCACGCAAACAGCACCTCCGTTCAGGGTGCGGTTTGCGCCGTCGGGGCCCTCTCAGCGCCGTTCGCTGCGCACCCGCTTCACTCTGATTCGTGAGATGCGACACTGCGCCGGATCGCCCATGCGCGCGACAATTTCTCTATGAGGAGCGCGGCGGTGTGTCTTTTTCTTATCGTTTTCTATTTCACAACTCATCCCACCGCCGCGCTCACTTCTCCCAGAGGTGAGTAGAACGTGAGCACCCAGACACTGTCTCCGGAAATAAGCTTTCCGCCGCCCTTGACCGACCCTCAAAGCCCGTTGTCTTCGCCGCACAAGCGGCCCGAATTACGCATCCTGCAACCTGAAGTCACCTACACCGGCGCTCGTATCAAGCCGTTGCAGAAAGGCCTGCCGAAGCGAACCGAGTCGCTGTGCCCGGAGTGCAACAAGGTGATCGCGGCCGACATTTTCGCCGATAACGGTCAGGTCGTGATGGAGAAGAGCTGCGCCGAGCACGGGCACTTCCGCGATATCGTCTTCAGCGATGTCGAGCTTTATCTCAAGATGGAAGAGTGGAACTTCGGCGACAACCTCGGGCTGTCGAATCCGCAGGTGGAAGGCGGCGTCTCGTGCCCGGACGATTGCGGCCTGTGCAGCATGCACACTTCGCACACCGCGCTGGCCAATGTCGACCTCACCAACCGCTGCAACCTGACCTGCCCCGTGTGCTTCGCCAATGCCAACACGGCGGGCTACCTCTACGAGCCCAACGTCGAGCAGGTGCGCACCATGCTGGCGACACTGCGCGGCGAGCGCCCTGTCGATGGCCGCGTGGTGCAGTTCTCCGGCGGCGAGCCGACTGTCCATCCCCAGTTCTTCGAGATTCTGTCGATGGCGCGGGAGATGGGCTTCACCCATATTCAGGCCGCGACCAACGGCATTGAACTGGCGAATCTGGAATTCGCGCAGAAGGCCAAAACCGCAGGCTTAGCTACCTTGTATCTTCAGTTCGACGGCGTCACCGATGACATCTATCGCCGCGTGCGCGGGCAGGCGCTGCTCGCGACCAAAATGAAAGTCATCGAGAACTGCCGCGCCGCCGGCATGAAGATCGTCTTTGTGCCGACCATCGTGAAGGGCCTGAACGATCATCAGATCGGCGACATCGTTCGCGTGGCCATCGAGAACATCGACACGGTGTCGGGTATCAGCTTCCAGCCGGTCGCCTTCACCGGGCGCATTGCGAAACACGAACTGCTGGCCAAGCGATTTACCCTGGCCGACGTGGCGCGTTGCGTCAGCGAGCAAACCGGCATCACCGACCCGCGCGCGGACTGGTTTCCCCTGGCTTGCGTCACGCCCTTCTCCAAACTGACTGCCGCGCTGCGCGGCACCGGAGTGCCAACCATTTCATCGCACCCACACTGCTCGCTGGGTACATACTTCTTCGTCGATGAGAAGTCGAAGCAGGCCGTCCCGATCACCCAGTTCGTCGATGTGCCCAATATGCTGCAAGACATGGAGGAACTGTCGCGCTCGGCCGGCAAGGCGCGATTCAAGCTCTACAGCAAGGTGAAGGCCTGGAACAAACTGCAGAAGCACTTCAAGCCGCAACTGGCGCCGCCGGGACTGACCTTCACCAAGTTCCTGCAAACCTTGCAGGGAATGACGAACAAGAAGCTCGGCCGTGACGGCAAGGACGGCACCTTCACCTATCGCACGCTGCTGGTGGCAGGCATGCATTTCCAGGACGCCTACAACTACGATATCGAGCGCGTGAAGCGCTGCGTGATTCACTACGCCACGCCCGACGGCAAACTGTATCCCTTCTGCACGTATAACTCAGGGCCGTGCTATCGGGAGAAGATTGAGCGGCAATTCTCGACACCGTGGAAAAAGGAGGCAGTCAGCAACTAGCTACGAGCTCCGAGCTGCGAGCTAACATCGGAAGAGCCCGCACTCCTTTTGCCGGAAATGCGGCATGGTTACGGGTATCGACTACATTTACTGATAACTAACAACCGGCAACTGCTTTTTCAGCAGCTTTGACCGCATCGAAATTCGTATTTCGGTGTTTACACAAAGGTATGGATAGAACCGCCTCACTATCCACACCCGTGCAATTTCCCGCGATGGGACGCAACCGCGCCCGTCGCACGAGGAGTTGCCAATGGATGACATGATCCGCTGACGCCGAACCACATTCCGTGAACTCCGGGGTCCGCGCCCCACGGCGCAGGCCGGAGTCTGGGAACCAGCCCGGGTTCGAACCACTCGACCAGCTTCAGGCATTTTGCCGAGTTTGCTCCACGGGGCGAAGGAGCTGGCGTGTCCCCACGGAAGTGCCGTTCTCTGTCATGTACGGCGGGATTGTGCCGATGCTAAAGATGAGGCGACTTTTGTACAGAAGGAGTCATAGCAAAATGATCCGTAAAGTTATTGTGCTTCTTGCGATTCTTACTTTGGCTGGCCTGCTGGCAAGCGCGCAACAGAGCGCGTCGAAATTCGATGTCTTCGGCGGGTATTCCTACCTCAACGGCAGCACCTCGGGCCTTGGCGACCGCTTCAGCCTGAACGGCTGGAACGCTCAGGGCACGTACAACTTCACTCACTGGCTGGGAGCAACGGCCGATTTTGGCGGCTATTATGGTTCGCCGTTCAGCGTCAGCGCTCACGACTATAGCTACCTGTTCGGTCCGACGGTGAGCCTGCGCACACCTCACTTCACACCCTATTTTCATACCCTTTTCGGGGCAGATACGTTTAATGTGTCAGCACTGGGGGGCTCGATAAGCGATACCAGCTTCGCCATGGCGGTTGGCGGCGGAGTCGATATTCCAGTGAAAGGCCGTCTTTCGATCCGGGCGGGGCAGATGGACTGGCTCCGGAGCAGTCACTACAACACCTCGCAGAACAACTTTCGAGTCTCAACCGGCGTGGTGTTTCGCTTCGGCGAATAGTCCGGCCGGCGAATGACATTGGGGCGCACGTCCAGGGTGCGCCCTTTCTTCCAATTCCAGCTTCGCCTTTTCGAGATTGCCAATTGTCCCTCGCCTGACCGCGGCATCGAATACAATGGTTAATCAAGGACCATCCCCGATGAAGTCTCGTTTATTTCCTGGATATCTACTGGCATTTGCGCTGGCGATTGTATGCTGGTGCCTCGTCATTCCTGCTATGGCCGACGATCGCGGCGAAGGGCCGCTCGACACCTCGCAACCGGTCGGCATCTCGGTTGACGAGATCATCCAAAAGTTCGCCGCCCGGGAAAAGCAGTTCAAGGTCGCGCGCGATCAATATACCTATCGCCAGGATCTTCTGGTGGAAACGCTCGACGGCGATACCGTGAACGGCGACTATCACGAAGTGGAAGACGTGCTTTTCGATGACAAGGGAAATCGCATCGAGCACGTGGTCTTCGCCCCGCAAGCCACCCTGGTGGGCATCACCATGACGCGCGAGGACTTTGACGACATCCGCCATCGCATGCCCTTCGTGTTGACCAGCGACGAGATTCCCGAATACCAGATCCTATACGTCGGCAAGCAGAAGGAAGACGAACTGGGAACCTATGTTTTCGACGTCGCGCCCAAGCAGATCGAAAAGAACAAGCGCTACTTCCAAGGCCGCATCTGGGTGGACGATCATGATTTCCAGATCGTGAAGACGTACGGAAAGAACGTTCCTGACATCGGCGTTGGTAAGAAGCGCGGAAATGGCGAGAACCTGTTTCCCAACTTCACCACCTGGAGAACCCAGATCGATGGCCAGTATTGGTTTCCGGCGTACACCAAAGTCGATGACGAGCTGCACTTTTCAACCGGCGACATTCACATTGTGCAGAAGCTGAAGTACACCAACTACAAGCGCTTCGGAGCGAAGTCACGAATCACGTATGAAGGACAGGAAGTCTCGAAGGGTGACGAGCCGGCGAGCGGTGGACAGCCCCCGAGCACGGCGACGGCGCCGCCGAAGCAGTGAGCGATGAGCCGCGAGCTTCGAGCACCGAACCCAGTATAAGTTGCTGTGGAAATGTGAGCGTCTGCCAGCGATGGAACATTGCTCGCGTCCAACTAATGCCGGAGACGCTCGCCCCCTCGAATCGTGAATAAGGCAGCGATGTCGGGATGCTAGTGGCTCGTAGCTAGTAGCTCGCGGCTCGTAGCTGTTTTTACGCCGCCCGCGCCGTCGATCGCTCCGCCGCTCGTTGAATAAATCGTTTCATCACGTTCGCCCACATCACCCGTTTGCGCTCGGCGCTTTCTTTCACGGTTCGTCCCTGAGCGAACATCTGCAATAACACTTTCATTTTCAGGGTATCGAGCAAAGGCTGCTCCTGTGTGCCCACGCCATAGCCTGCGATAAAGGAGTCCTGTACCACAGTGGTGATGCTGCGATGGCAGAAGGGATATTTCTCCAGCGCCTCCACGGCTGCCAGAAATATTGCAGCGTCCCGCAGCGGTTGACCTTGTTGTGTCATGTTGGCGAACTCACAGACGCCGATTCCATCTTCGGCGACCAGCACATTGAGCGGCACAAATTCCTGCAGCACCGCCGCAGAGCGAACCGTCTTGCGCGCTTTGCCTACCACGCTTCGGGCACGGTTTAGAATGATTTCGGTTGACTCCGGCGGCAGCCCATCTTCTTCTGCCCTGACGCAGAGCCTCTCCATATCGGCAAGCAGCGCCTCTCCCTCGACCGGCACCGGCATTCCGGCCGTAGCCCGGTGAAAATTCTGCAGCCATTCGCCGGCCCGCCGCGCCGCCATCTCCAGCAGTACGTGGTTTCCTGCGTCGGCCAGCAGAGCAGTCTTCATGATCATGCTCTGCAGTTGCAGGCCATTGACCTTGGTACTCACCACAGCGCCAAGTTCCTCGAAGTTGCCGAGCGGGCGCGGTATGCCACCCAGCTTTCGCTTTTCCGCTGTCTGATAGGCATACGCCAGGTTCCGAGCTTCCCTGGTTGCGAGCTCCTGTGATGCCGCTGGGCCGCTCTTGCTGCGATAGATTTTGGCGTTGACGCGCTCGCTGCCCTGCGGGAAGTCCAACACGATTTCGTAGATGTAGTGATCGGGTTTGGGAGTGTGCCCAACCACTCGCGCGCTCTTCACCTCGGGCCGACCCGGGAAATAGGTTGAGGAAGAAGTCTGCAAACTGCTGACAATCTGATCTAGAGTGCTGTCTGGCATCAATGCTCCAAGTTCTCCAACGCGCTTGGCGGACGCAGGTGGCGCCTCAACCGAACGCGATATCTCTTGTTAGTTGGATGCAGGCTGGGTGGCAGCAAGTCAGCGGGGCAGATAAGTTATTGATTTGGCGTTAAATGACTTAGCTGAAACGCTTAAGGAGGAGAAGTTTGGGTACTTAGGTGCAAACATTTGGCAACCGCGTGACACACCCGTGTCGCCTTTCCGCGGCTCCAGCGAATTTCCCTTGAGGCGTCCCCTCTTCCCTCCTCCTGCCGATCAAGCGCCCACGATCCAGCCGCATACCCAGGACTTTGTCCTGGGCTGAACTGAGCCGTCCCGCCTCGCGGGACTCGGGTTTGCCCCTGCGAACTGGCCTACTGACGAGCGCATCTTGACCCGGACCAGGGATGTCAATAAGGCCTGAGGATTTCTAATTGCTAGTTGCTAATTGCTCGCTGCTAATAGAAGAGATACTTCCGCCACTTCGAGTCCGACCGTCCCATCATGCGCATGATGTGCCGGCTGGTGTGCAGGTTGAAGGCGCGAGGTTCGCGCATCAGCTTCATGTTGACTTCGTGGGGCAGCAGGTTTCCCTTCTTACGATTGCAGCCGTGGCAGCAGGCGACAAGGTTCTCCCAGGTAGAGGCGCCTCCGCGAGAGCGCGGGAGCACGTGATCCAGGGTCAGCTCGCCGGCAGCCAGAATCTTGCCGCAGTACTGGCAGGTGTTGCGGTCGCGCAGCAAGATGTTCTTGCGCGACAAGGCGCGCGTCTGATGCGGAATGCGGCGATACTCCAGCAGCCGAATCACCGAGGGCACGCGCATGGCGATGCGCGCGGCGTGCAGGTAGTGACCGTTGGCCTCTTCCATCATGGCCACGCCTTTCAGCACCAGGATGACCGCCCGGCGCGCAGCGCACACGTTGATGGGCTCGTACGAGGCGTTCAGCACCAGCACCGGCGCGTGCATGGCCACCCACTGCGGCGGCTCGTCGCCCGCAACCCGGGCGTGCTGCATGCAACCAGCAAGAGACTTTCCGTATCGGGACGCTGCGCTCTGGACCGGAATGGACATAACCCGCTTTACACCGAAGCGGTAACCGCCACCGCCTCGATGGCCTCCTCTTCCCCTGGATCGGCAGACTGCCCCAAGTCCGCACCATGGAAGGCGCGGGCCACGGTAGCTGCCCAAACTCGCTCTGCCCCGGCTTGCTTCAGCACGCGGGCGCACTCTGACAATGTGGTACCCGTTGTCATGACGTCGTCTACGACGATGACGGAGCGGCCTGCAACACGGCTGGGGCTGGCGACGCGGAAGGCGTCGCGTACATTTTCGATGCGCTCTTCGCGGCTGAGGCCCACCTGTGAGATGGTATCGCGCTGGCGCATCAGAATGCCGCCGGCGACTTCCGCACGCGGCGAGAGGTGCTTTGCCGCCGCGCGAGCAATGAGTTCGGCCTGGTTGAATCCGCGCGTACGGCGCCGGGTTTTGTGCAGCGGAACCGGAATCAGCAGCGGCCTCGAGTCGCGACATGCGAGAAGCAATTCCTGGATCGCCTGCGCGAGCATGCCACCGAGACGAGCCGCAACCGGGGTCACGCTCTCGTACTTCAGGAGGTGAACCAGACCGCGCAGTTCTTCTTCGTATTCACCGAACGAAACTGCGCGCTCGAATTCCGGCGCAAAGTCGCGGCAGTTCAGACAGCAGCCATCGCCCATCAGCAATTGTGCGCTGGCCAGGCGGTCGCCGCAGACAACGCATTGGGGAGCACGCACCGGTTCGATGGCAGCAAGGCACTCGTCACACACTGGGATTCGCGAGATGTTATCCAGAGGAGTACGGCAGAGCCGGCAATCGGAAGGAAAGAGAACGGAAAAAATACTTCGCAGGAGCGTCTGAACAGGCACAACAATGAGAGCACGATGCTGGGCGCGCGATCCTCGTCGTGTTCGATTTAGCTTCTCACGACTGCTGAAGACGACCCTCCACCATTTCCAGCGCACTGAACGCAGTGCAAGCCGGAAACCTTGTCGCCGGTGCCGGGGATGCCGAAGGAGCGATGGTTGACGCTCGGATTCGGTCCCATCAGCACCGTGACTGATCAGTATATGTCCATCTCCGATTGAGGTGCAATGCTGGATCAGGCACCTGCACTCGTTTTCATTTTGATTTCATACAGCGCGATCCAGCGAGATGATCTCCCTGGCCGAATGGCGTTTGCTGCCTTCCATCCGTCTTACACTTGTAACAAATGCCGCTGGCGTGCTAACTTGCGCGGTCGCTATAATTTGTAAGCCGCGCGAGGTCTGCCTTCATGAGCACCACCGTAACCGCTCCACCAAAGAAGTTCCGTTCCTACGTTCCCGACAACACGACGATGCCGGAGTTCACGCTTCGCGCCGTGCTGTTGGGGCTGGTGCTCACTGTTATCCTCGGCGCGGCCAACGCTTATCTCGGCCTGCGCGCCGGCATGACCATCGCCGCCACATATCCCGCAGCAGTCATTGGCATGGCGGTGTTGCGCCTCATGAAAGGCTCGATCCTGGAGGAGAACATTGCGCGAACCGTGGGCTCGATCGGCGAGTCGGTAGCGGCGGGCGCGATCTTCACCATTCCGGCATTCGTCATTTCCGGAGCGTGGCCGGTGTTCGACTTCGCGCACGCGTACTGGAAATCGTCGATCCTGATGCTGGTCGGCGGAGTGCTCGGCATCCTGTTCGTGACCCTGCTGCGCCGCGTGATGGTCGAAGATCCTGAGCTTCCCTTCCCCGAGTCAGTGGCCGCCTCGCAAATTCATATTGCCGGACAACAGGGCAGCCGGGCCGCCAAGATTCTGTTCGGCAACATGGGTTTTGCTGGCATCGTTTACCTGCTGGGACAGTTCAGCCTGTTCACGGCGAGCCGTGACTTCATCGTGAACGTGGGCTCGCTGGGCTCCAGCTTTGTCCGCATGGGCCGCAACGCCACCTCGCCTAAGCTGCCCGCGGGGGCAGTGACAACGATGTCGGCGCCGCAAATTAGTCCCGCGTATCTCGGCGTGGGCTACATCATCGGACCCAGGCTGGCGTCGCTGAACTTTGCCGGCGGCGTCATTGCATGGGGCCTGCTGGTTCCGCTGATCTTGTTTCTCGGCGGTCCAACCCTGGTGGCTCAATTTGCGCCTGCGGGCACCACGCTTCCGGATACCGCATTCTGGACCGGACAGGCAGGGGCAGTGTGGAGCTTCATCGTGCGCCCCATCGCTGTGGGTGGCATGTTGGTGGGCGCCTGCTACACGCTATTCCGCATGCGCAAGAGTCTTGGCTCGGGCATGGCGCGGGCGGTTTCTGACTTGAAGAAGTCGGCCGCGGCTCACGCCGGCACGGCACGCACCGAGCGCGACCTGAACGCCAAGTTTGTGTTCAGCGGACTGCTGGTCGTGTTACTCAGCATGGTTTTTCTATATAAGAGCTACGCGGATTCGTGGGGTCCTGGCATTGTCGCTGCTATCGTGATGATTATCGTTGGCTTCTTCTTCGCCGCGGTATCAGGAAACCTGGTGGGACTGATCGGTTCCTCCAATAACCCCATCTCGGGACTGACTCTGGCGGCGCTGGTGATCGCGGCCTTGCTGATGGTGCTGATGGGCGTCTCTGGAATGCACGGCGTTGCCGCGGTGCTCGGGGTCGCCGCCGTGGTCTGTATCTCGTCGGCGGTGGCGGGCGAAATGCTTCAGGACTTGAAGGTAGGACACATCCTGGGCGGTACTCCCTCAAAGATGCAGATTGGCGATTTTATGGGCGTTACGGTCGCCAGCTTCGCGTTGCTTCCCGTGCTCCTGTTATTGAATCAGGCCAATATTAATAGCGGCGGCACGGGTTTTGGAGACCGCCAACTTTCCGCTCCCCAAGCCGGCTTGATGGCCATGCTGTCGCGCGGGATCGTCGGCGGCGAGATGGCATGGCCACTGATCGTGGTCGGCATCCTGATGGGCTTTGCCTTAATCATGATTGAAGTCAAGAGTCCGATGCTGTTCGCCGTCGGCATGTATCTACCCCTGGAAACGACGTTCGCCATCTTCCTGGGCGGCATGATTCGCTGGATCACCGACAAGATTCGCGACAGTAAGAATTTCAACGACGCGCAGAAAGCTCGCGTAGAGAATGCGGGGGTGCTGACAGCGTCGGGCTTCATTGCAGGGGAGGCGCTGATGGGCATCGTCATCGCCGTCTTCAAATATAAGCAGTGGCCGCTGCCGGTGATCTTCCAGCATCCCAGCGTGATTTCGGGATTCATCGTGCTGGTGATCCTGGCGATCGTGATGATTCGCGTGCCGCTGGCCAATGCCGGCAGCCCGGATGAGCCGGCCCCGCCGACAGCGGTGATGTAGGAAGCAACTAGTACTTGGCAGTTAGCATTTAGCACTTAGGGGAAATCTGATTAAGTTTTGTTTTGAAGGGGGCGGCCTTCAGGCCGTCCGTTAAGCACCCGAAAAATCATGCGGCTTTAGCCGCTGCGGGACCTCGCTTTTACTTGATCAAAGTTTCCTTAGCATTTGGCAACTAGCGACTAGCAGCAAGCCTGAGATCCCGCGCTAGCCACATTGTGATTGTCATCCCGCGCGGATGCGTCGAAGGACTTCATGTTCTAATTTGTCATCCTGAGCGGAGGCGGCGCTTCGCCGCCATAGTCGAAGGACCCCTATACCGGCAAGAGAGCTCGTTCGCCCCGACATGTCCATTGCCTCCAATCTCTCCGCCATCCACGAACGCATCGCGCAGGCCGCTACCCGCACTGGACGTAATCCAGAAGACGTCGCCCTGATGGCGGTGACGAAAACATTTCCTGCGCAGCGCATTATCGAAGCTTACGATGCAGGTCATCGCCTCTTCGGCGAGAATCGCGTGCAGGAGTTCGGTGAAAAAGTTAGTGCGCTAGTGAATCTGCGCGGCGCCGAGTTCCACATGATCGGCCACCTGCAATCCAACAAGACAGGCAAAGCGGCCGACATCTTCGACGCGATCGACTCGGTGGATTCGTCCAAGCTGGCCGCGCGCCTGAACACCTCGGCGGAAGAGTTAGGCAAGACTCTTGACGTGCTGATCGAGATCAACGTTGGCGGCGAAGAGGCGAAGAGTGGCATCGGACCAGAGTCGCCGGAGTTGGAGCAGATTCTCGCCGGCGCTCCGGATTGGCAGCATCTCCACATTCGCGGGCTGATGACCGTTCCACCGTTTACCGACGATCCCGAAGGCGCGCGTCCATACTTCCGCCGCCTGCGCGAACTGCGTGACAGCCTCGCAGCCCGCAACCTCCCGGCGGTCGAACTCAGCGAGCTTTCCATGGGCATGTCGCACGACTTCGAGGTCGCCATCGAGGAAGGCTCGACCTGTGTGCGCGTTGGCACCGCGATCTTCGGTGACCGGGCGCGTCCGTGATCCCGATCCGCGACACGCCTTCCGGTGCAACTTTCCAGATCAGGGTGCAGCCTCGGGCGAAGAAAAATGCCATCATCGGCGAGGTCGGCGAGGCGCTGAAACTCGCCCTCACCGCGCCTCCGATTGAAGGCCGCGCCAACGAGGCCTGCATCGCTTTCCTGGCAGAACTTTTGAATGTATCGCGCTCGTCAGTTACGATAGCCGCCGGGGAAAGCAGCCGAAATAAAGTGATTCGTGTGGCCGGGCTGAACGCCGCGCAAGTTGAAGGAAGACTGTTGAGAAAGTGAAAGAGATATTAGAAGCCATCTCATAAATCGCTTTGTATCAGGGCACGACTTCAGTCGTGCCGCAAGTTGGCAATAATGATTTCGGGCTTTAGCCCCTGCAAAACAGAGTCGCAGGGGCCAAAGCCCAAGTGTTCTTAATCGGACGGTGGCACGACTAAAACAGGCTGCTGAAAAAGGCGGAAAGGCAGATTCCTCGCGGGCTAAAGCCCGCTCGGAATTAACCAAAATAAACGGCTTATCGGCACGACTAAAGTCGTGCCCTGATACAAAGCATCCGAAGCCCGAGTTTTTCAGCAGCCTGTAAGGTCGTGCCCTGATACAAACCCAGAATGATCGGGGCGGCCACGTAACTAACAACCGACAACTGAGAACTGACAACTAACATGCCCTTTGCCCAGCGTTGGCGCGACATCCGCACCGGCTTTGAGCGGCCTTTCTGGGTCGCCAATCTCAGCGAGCTGTTCGAGCGCCTCTCCTATTACGCGGCCTTCGCCTCGCTGGCGCGGTATCTGCACGAGGTCCTGCACTTCCCCGTCGAGCAGACCGGTACGCTCACCGGATTCTTCGGCGGGCTGGTGTGGTTCCTGCCCGTCTTCGGCGGGACGCTGGCCGATCGCATGGGCTTTCGCCGCGCGCTGTCCGTCGCTTACCTCATCCTGACCTGCGCTTACTTCATGCTGGGATCGCTCGGCGCGCCGTGGCTCGCTCCCGTGCGCGACAACGTGCCCCTTGTCGTACTCGTGACGTTTGTTCTGGCGCTGCCGGCCCTGGGCGTCGCGCTGGTGAAGCCCAGCGTGGTCGGCACCACGGCGCGGGCGTCGAAGGAAAACGTTCGCTCCATCGGCTACTCGATTTACTACACGCTGGTGAACATCGGCGGCTTCTTTGGACCGGTGGTCGCCTCTTACGTGCACCAGCACATGAGAGTGGAGAACGTCTTCCGCGTTGCCGCGCTCAGCGTGTTTCTGATGTTTATCGCGGTGCTGATCTTCTTCCGCGAACCGCGCCGGCATGACGAAGGCGAGACCGCGAGCATGGCCCAGGCCGCCAGGAATTTCTGGACCGTCCTCAGCAATCCTCGCTTCATGCTGTTTCTGACGATCTTCACCGGCTACTGGATCGTCTACTGGCAGCTGTTCCTCACGCTGCCCCTCTATATTCACGCTTACGTCGATCCGCAGGCCAATACCGAACTGCTGCTGGCGACCGGCCCACTGGTGGTCATCACGCTCACGGTCGCGATCAATCTACTGACGCAACGGATGCATGCCTTCACCGCCATCATCCTGGGCACGTTGATCACGTCGCTGGCGTGGGTCATCCTGATCTTGCGGCCGACGGTGACCGGCGTGATCCTGACGCTGATTGCGGTGGCGCTCGGCGAGATCACGCAATCGCCGCGCTATTACGAATACATCTCACGCCTGGCACCCTCGGGACAGCAGGGGACATACATGGGTTTTGCCTTCTTGCCGCTGGGCATCGGATCGCTCGTCGGCGGCCCGTTTGGTGGCTGGCTCATCCACTACTTCGGCGAGGTGAAGCACCAACCGGGAATGATGTGGGTGGTGATCACGGCGGTGGGAGTGCTGACGGCGATTCTGCTGTGGATTTATGACAGGACGCTGCGGCCGAAGGAAGCAGCAGTTAGCAGTTAGCAGTTAGCACTTGGCAGTTGGCAGTTGGCAGTTGGCAGTTGGCAGTTGGCAGTTGGCAATTGGCAGTTGGCAGTTTGTAGTTGGCAGTTGGCAGTTGGCAGTTGGCAGTTGGCAACTACGCACCAGCTGCCGAGTCCGGTTTGCCAAATGCCAAGTGCCAATTGCCAAGTGCTCTTATGCCTAAGACTCCTGCCTATATCGCGAAACACATTCGCCGCGTGCTGCTGGATGGAGCTTCGGCTCCGCACACGGAAGAGGTTCAGCGCTTCTTCAAGCATGAGATCCAGTCGCGTGGCTGGTACACGGGCGAGCTGCGCAAAGTTGCGGTGCGCTTTCGGCGGACCATTCTCGCTGAGCAGGATATTCCCTACCTGGTCGAGGTTGCCGACCGGCTCTTTCGCGGCGATGTGCTGGAAGAAAAGATTTTCGCGGTTGGGATGCTGCAGGGCATCGTCAACGATTTCGTTTTGTCGGAGTTCAAGTTATTAGAGAACTGGCTGGACCGCGTCAGCTCCTGGGCAGATCACGATGCGCTGGCGCACTATCTGCTTGGACCGATGATCGCCGCGGATGCGGGTTTGCTGTCGAGGCCGCTGCGTTGGGCGAAGACGAAGAGCCGCTGGCACAAGCGCGCCGCCGCCGTTAGCCTGATCCACAGCACGCGCCAGCATAAGAACTTCGAAGAGATTCGGCGCATCACCGAGATACTGCTCAACAGCGACGACGACATGGTGCAGAAGGGTTTGGGCTGGCTGCTGCGCGAGGCCGCCAAATTCAACCCCGAGCAGACGGTGGGATATCTGATGACGATCCGTGAACGTACGCCAAGGCTGGTGTTGCGCACCGCATGCGAGACGTTGCCGGCGGCAATGCGGGAAAAGCTGCTGGATCGCCCCAAGGCGCGCCTCGCGAAGGTCAGAGCGGCCTCGGCAAAGTGAATGCAGGACACAACCCTCCATTCGTGACTGTGATCACTGCAGGCATTGCGCTCAGCGCCTAATTTTGTGTTGGAGTTTTTGGGGATGCATAGGCTCTCGCTTCTGGTGACCTCTCTGCTGCTCTTCGTCGTGACAGGCTGCGGCGGCGGCAATTCGTCGAACACTCCTGCTGCGCTGACGATACAACTGTCTCCCGCTGCTCCAAGCGTGCCGGTCAACGCTTCCATTGCTATCGATGCCCAAACGAGTCCTTCTCTTCCAAAGTACACGGGCACATTGACGTGGAGCATTCAAGGCTATTCTTCGCCGACGGATTGCACGGAGGTAATGGGCAATCCGGAGTCGGCGCCACCAATTTCTGGATGTCCCCGCGGCTGGCTGGCCTGGGGGCCATCGCTCACCGGCTACACCCCGCTTGGCGTCTACTATTACGCTCCAGACACGCCCGGGAATTACCAGGTTGTTGTGCAGGGACAAATCCTGGATCAGACCATCAGTCAGAAAATTGAATACCAGGGGAGCGCCACGGCAACCGTCACGGTGACTGCGCAATAACGGCTACACCATCCGGGCCATTCGGTGGTGGAAGGCCGTTGTCTTGCTACGATCCCGGCCTCTCAAGGATCCCCCATCGCTCTCGTTTACAATAGAAGCCGCAATGAATCTTCCCGAAATCCAAGCCGCCCTGCGCGATGGCGGCCACGAATGCTGGCTTTTCTACGATCATCATCATCGCGATCCCATCGCCTATCGCGTGCTTGGTCTGTCGCCGACCATGATGGTCACGCGCCGCTGGTTCTATCTCGTCCCCGCTAGCGGCGAGCCGGCGAAGCTGGTACACCGCATCGAGAGCCATCATCTCGACTCGCTGCCCGGCAGCAAGTTGGAGTACTCGGCGTGGCAGGAGCTGTGGCAGAACCTCGAGGGCATGCTCAAGCCGTATCACAGGGTCACCATGCAGTACTCGCCCAACAACCAGATTCCTTACATCTCGCTGGTTGACGCCGGCATGCTGGAACTGGTGCGCAGCTTTGGAAAGGAGATCGTCAGCTCGGCGAACCTGGTGGCGCGGTTCGAGGCGACGTTGACGGAGGCGCAGATGGCGTCGCACTTCAAGGCTCGCGATGGCGTCGACAAGATCACGGCGGCATTCTTCCAGGAGGTCGGCCGGCGCGCCCGCAACGGCGGCACGCATGAGTTCGAGATGCAGCAGTGGATTATGGAAGCATTCGAACGCGAAGGCCTGGAGACTTGCGATCCGCCGAACGTCAGCGTCAACGCCCACAGCGGCGATCCACACTACGAGCCGACCTCAGCCAGTTCGGCGCCGGTTCGCCAGGGCGACTTCCTGCTGCTCGACATCTGGGCGAAGTGCAAGGAGCCCGACTCCGTCTACTACGACATCACTTGGACGGGAGTCCTCGGCACCCCGAGCGACAAGCAGCGCGAGATCTTCGATGTGGTTCGCGGCGCGCGCGATGCCGGCATCCAAACCGTGCAGCACGCCTTCGAGGCGAAGAAGAAAATTCACGGCTGGGAAGTGGACAAGGCGACGCGCGAGTTCATCGACAGCAGGGGATTCGGCAAGTACTTTATCCATCGCACCGGGCACTCCATCACCAGCGACATTCACGGTAATGGCGCGAATCTTGATAATCTGGAGACCAAGGACGATCGCGAGATTCTGCCCAACACCTGCTTCTCGGTCGAGCCGGGCATCTATCTGCCGGAATTTGGAGTACGCAGCGAAATCAATATGATGATCCGCAACGGCAAGGGCGAAGTGACCGGCCGCATTCAGAACGAGTTGGTGCTGATCTGATGGCAAATCCGCAAGGCACAGCCGCCATACGCGGGGGCAAAGTGGCGCCGGCGCAGTCCAACTCCATGGCCACCATCGCGCCGCTGGCAGGATGGTTCGTGCCCGGACTTGGGCATATTATTCAGCGCCGCTACATTCGCGGGCTGCTGCTGATGCTCTCGATCTTCATTATGTTCTTCGCCGGACTCGGCATGCAGGGCAAGGTGTACTCGTTCAACACCGGAGACCTGCTCGACATGCTGGGCTTCGTTGGCGATATCGGAGCGGGCGCGCTGTATTTTGTGGCGCGCATGATGGATTGGGGAATCGGCAACATTCATCGCGCCGTAGCGGACTACGGCACCAAGTACATCGTGGTGGCGGGATTGTTGAACATTATCGCCGCCGTCGACGCGCATCAAATTGCGATTGGGAAGAAACAGTGACCTTCGAACTCTCGCACTTCAACGCCGCCCTGCTCTTCGCGCTCTGCGCATCAGTCGTCTTTGGCATCACCCAGCGCAATACGCCGCGCGACATGGTGAAGTATGGAGCGTATTGTTTTGTGCTGTTTGTTGGAGGAGTGATTCTTGCGGCTTGGGCGATGTGGGGGATAAAGCATTAGTGGATCGTGGATCGTGAATCGTGGATCGTTGGTAGTAGGCAGGTGCGTTAATCGAATGAAGACGGCGCTCCGGGTCTCGATTCTGTTATCGGTGATTGTGTCGGCAGCCGCTTTAACCGGGTTCATTTATGCACTGGCTAATCTCGGATTAGCAGGCTGGCTGGCACAGGTTATTAACCATCCGGAATATCAACGGCTAGAGTACTCATTCCATGTGTGGGCGGCGTATCTCTTCGCAGCACTTGCGATCACGACTTGGCTCTGGTGCACTTATCGAAAGCAGTACGGGAAACCGTAAAACGATTCACGATCCACGATTCACTATCCACTGCTTCCTACCCTTCCCACACAAACGCATCAAACACGCTCAGCTCCACAAATCCCAGCCGCTTATAAAGTCCGACGGCGTGCTCATTCATCTCGGTCACGGTCAGCGAGAGCAGGTTGAAATTGCGGTTGCGCAGCGAGTTCCAGGTGCAGGCAATCAGGTTTTCGCCGATCCCCTGGCGACGGTACTCGGGCAGAAGGCAAACCTGCGTGACATGGCCCACATCGTCTTTCACGCGCGAGCAAAGAATGAGTCCCACGAGCGAGTTCGTCGGCACATGAATGGCCGCGAACGAGGACTCCACGTCGAAGACACCACAGCCGGGAAAGCGGACAATGTTGTTCAGAAAGCGAATGGAGCCGGCATTGGTGCGGTACTGATCATTGATCTCCGAATCGATGTGGGCTCGATACGAGGCGGTAATGATGCCAGCTGCCGGTTGATAGTCTTGCTCCATCCAGCGGCGAATCTGGACCTCGCGCGGCAACTGTACCGGCGGGATGGGTGGAGCATCCGCTCCGCGCAGACGCAGCCCGAGAAACAGCCGGCGATAACGCTGAAATCCCGCCGCCGTGAATATCGATGTCAGCTCGCCGGCCCGGTGTGTCAGCAACTGCGCTTCGACGCGGTGGATTCCCGGCGACGACTGCAGCGTCTCGATCATGTGGTCCAGCATCTGCGATTCGATCTGGCGGGCGTCGCTGCGACGCGGCGAAACGAAGAGGTCGCCCACCACGCCTTTGCTGCCCTCGTAGACGAAGAACGAGTAGCCCACAATGCTACCGCGCTCGACCCCGGCATAGCCGGGCAGGATTTTGGCGTCGACGTAGCGCAGGATCATCTCCGCCGAGCTACGGTAGTCCCAGCAGAGCAGGCCGCCCCACACCTCGACTTCCTCGTCGAGCAAGGATCGCAGATCGGCCGATGAGAAGTGCCTGAGGTCGAGGATCTCCACGGTAGTCAGTTGCTGCGACCGGCGAAATACAGTAGCGGCCATACGCGCTTCATCCAAAAGGGCCTGAGCCAGTCTAGTGCGGCTAAGCCGATCGCGGCAAACTTAAGTTGGGAATAAGATCGGCGCCTGTCTCATCCCGCGCATCCCGGTTTGGACAGAAGCGGCGCGCGACGACTCGGGAAGCGATTTATTCGTCGACCACATCCTCGAACAGATCGGTTTCCAGCCTGGCCTCGCGCGGATCACGGGTCGCGGCCAGGTGATACATCTCGACCGCGCCCAGCCGCTGGGGGCTGAGATTTTTTCTTACGCGCTCGAACAACGGCTTCTGCGTAGTGTGCTGCCGGAACGCCAGGTCCTTTTTCTCGAAGCGCTCCGGGCCCACCTCGATACGCGCAGTGACGGTCGGGGGCGCGATGGGTTGGCGATCGTCGAGCAGAAAGTCGGCCGAGAGGTAATACAGCTTCTGCGCGCGATGCGGCTTCAGGCCTCGCTCCAGCTGCGCGGGATAGCGGTCGGGACGTCCGGCCCACTCGAACGCCATGGTCGCGAATACGCCAGCCATGGCGTGATCGACATGGCCGGTGAGTCCGCCGTCGGGGCCGAAGGTCAGGATCACGTGCGGGCGAAGCCGGCGAATGCGAAGCACGAGCTCGCCCACGACCTGATAGAGATCAACGCGATCGAGCTTGCCGTCGGGATAGTCGAGCACCTCGCCGTGGCTGACGTTGAGCAATTTGCACGAGGCCGCGAACTCGACGCGGCGCAGCTCCGCAAGCTCGTCGTTGGTGCGCGCCGTGCCGCGATTGCGAGCGGCAGTGCCGGCGGTCATGCAGACGACAGAGGTCTCGACGCCGCGATCATGGTAGAGAAGGAGCGATCCGCCAAAGGCCCCGGCCTCGTCGTCGGGGTGGGCGGTGATGCAGAGAAGTTTGCGCATAGCTTATGGTGGGATGAACAGAGATTTTGTTCGCCGGTCACGCGAGGTTTGTATCAGGGCACGGCTTCAGCCGTGCCGCAATGAGGCAAAAGAACATCGGGCTTTAGCCCCTGCTTCTTTTCATTCGCCATACAAATATCGGTTCGCAATCGTGCGAACGCTCACTCCGCTTTATTAGGCTCCTCAGTGGCGGCTTCGACCTTGCACTGGTGCGCGTTGAATTGCTGCTGGATCGCGGCCTGGCCTTCCGAGGGCTGACTGTGCGGATGCGGTTCGAAGGGAAATTGCGCCTCGCAGAACTCGCAGACGCCGAGCACGGGAATATTCCTGACGCGCTTGATGATACGAAGGTTGCGCTTTGCCATGCGTCCATCGTGCCACATTCTGCGCGCCGCCGCCAGCATTGACGGAGCGGGAAGCTTGGCCTTTCGCTTGCCAAACCGCGTCATATCCGCAATAATTGATGAGTTGTTGCCTCCAGTCGGGAGGTCCGACGAGCGCCTGAGCTGCGCTCGTTGGGGTGCGGTAGCGACGCCGGGGTCCCCGAAAAGCGCCGAATTTGCGCTTGGCGGGGTGGAAGATCGCTGGAGCGCCCAGCCGTTCCTCGTATCGTTCGCAAGGGACGGCATCTCGCCTGAGGAAAAGTTGTGCCGCCGCGTTCCCTGCTGGAAAATCAAGGTGCGCGCGCGGTCACTCACTCGCAGGAAAGGAAACATTCTCTGTGTTAATGATTCGTCTATCGCGTCGCGGTGCGCGCAAGCAGCCGTACTACCGCATTGTGGTAATCGAGAAGGACCGGGCGCGCGATGGCCGCTCGGTAGAAGTGGTGGGTACCTACAACCCGCGGACCAATCCCGCCAGCGTGGAACTGAAGCGCGAGCGCATCGACTATTGGAAGCACAAGGGCGCGCAGATGTCGGACCGCGTGAGGAAGCTGGTGGAGAAAGCTGCCGCCAGTGCGCCGCCTGCGCCTCTGACTCCTGCTCCGACGACGACTGACGAAGCGCCGAGCGCGGCATAACGTTTTCGACGGGATCACAGGAGCGCATGCGATGCCGAACAGCGGACCCAACCTGGTTGCACTCATGGAGACCCTGGCCAAGGCGCTGGTGGAAGCGCCCGACGAGGTCACGGTCGAACCCTTCGAGGAAGATGGGCAGACGGTGCTTGAGTTGATCGTGGCCGAAGACGATCTAGGCCGTGTGATCGGTCGCCAGGGACGCACCGCGCGCAGCTTGCGTACGATTCTGCACTCGGCGAGTTTGCGTACGCGAAAGCGCTACCAGTTGGAGATTGTGGAATAGCCGGCGAATTCATTACGATCGCGCGCGTCTTGGGCCCGCAAGGACGGCGCGGCGAAGTGCTGGCCGAGTTGCACACCGACTTTCCTCAGCGCTTCGAGGAGCGCCGGCAATTGTCGGGCTTGGCGCCGGATGGCAGCCGCCGCGAGTTGCAACTGGAAGAGCATTGGTTTCACAAGGGTGGAGTGGTGCTGAAGTTCGCCGGAGTGGACAGCATTAGCGACGCCGAGCGGCTGAAAGGATTCGAAGTACAGCTTCCGCGCGAAGAGCGCACGGAGTTGGAAGCGGGCTCGGCGTACATCAGCGAGATCGTGGGCTGCGATGTTTGGATTGATGGTGGTCAGCGGTTCTTGGGCCGGGTGATTGAGGTACAGTTTGGCGCGGGAGAAGCGCCGCTGCTGGTGGTGAGGCTTCCGATCTGCGCCGCACCAAGAGGCCCACGCGGGGAGATTCATAGCGATGTTCTGGTTCCGTACGCAGCCGAGTATGTGACGAAGCTCGATCTGCCGGAGCATCGCATCCAGATGCAGTTGCCGGAAGGGTTGCTGGATCTGGATGCGCCGCTGAGCGACGAAGAGAAGCGGCGCCAGAAGACAGAAGCCGATGAAGCGAGATCGGCGGGCGAGAGCGGGCGGAAGTAAATAGGTTTGTATCAGGGCACGACTTTAGTCGTGCCGCTATGGCGATTGAAGAAAAGCGGCTTTAGCCGCTGAGGGCGGGGGCTAAAACCCTGAACAGTTTTGATTGTGGCCGGCACGGCTGAAGCCGTGCCCCTTCAAATCACGTGGCCGGAATGAAGTTCGAGATCATCACGATTTTTCCGGACTTTTTTCGCGGGCCGCTGGATTACGGCATCGTGCGCCGGGCGCGCGAGGCCGGGCTCATTGAAATTGGCATCCACGATCTGCGGGCGTTCACGCACGACCGTCATCGCACGGTGGACGACAGGCCATTCGGAGGGGGCGAGGGCATGGTGCTCAAGCCGGAGCCGATCTTCGAATGCCTGGAGTCGCTGCACGTCGGCCCGCGTGAAGAGCGCATGAGCGGCGAGGCACGCGAGACGGTGGTGCTGCTGTCGCCGCAGGGCGAGCTGTTCACCCAGTCGCTGGCGCAAGAGTTGATGACCCGCGAGCGCGTCGTGCTCATCTGCGGCCGCTACGAGGGCGTGGACGAGCGCGTGAGCCAGCACCTTGCCGATCGCGAGATCTCGGTGGGCGACTTCGTGCTGAGCGGCGGCGAGCTGGGCGCGGCGATCATCGTGGATACGATGACGCGGCTGATCCCGGGAGCGCTGGGCAACGCGGCCTCGTCGCAGCAGGAGTCGTTTACGGCCGCGGCGGAGACGAGCGCGAGGGCCGCGGGCGAGCCGCCTAGTTCGACGTGCAGTTCAGGCGGGTTGCTGGATTATCCGCACTACACGCGACCGGCGGAGTTTCGCGGAATGCCGGTTCCCGAGGTGCTGGTGAACGGAAACCATGACGCGATTCGCAAATGGCGACGGCGCTGCGCGCTGCGAAAGACCTTGCGGAATCGGCCCGACTTATTGCGAGGGGCGGAGTTGAGTGCGGGGGATCGCAAGCTGCTGAATGAGATTGAGCGCGAAGACTAGAATCGGGGCAGCGCCGACGAACAGCAGGTCCTTCGACTCCGCTTCGCTCCGCTCAGGATGACAGATGTTAAGAGTGCTGGCCGACATCACGGCACGGACGAACCGCAGATCCCTCCGCTCGGACTAAAGTCCTCGGTCGGGATGACAGTCGTTGTAAGGATTGAAAGCTAAAAGCTAGTTGCTAGCTGCATTTCAGGAAGGAAACGAACAATGTCGAACTCACCTATTATTGACCGGCTTCTTGCCAAGACACGGCGCACCGATCTCCCGGACTTCAAGCCCGGCGACACCGTACGGGTGCAGGTAAAGATCAAGGAAGGCGACAAAGAACGCCTGCAGGCTTTCGAGGGCGTCGTCATTGCCAAAAGCAAGGGTTCGCAGCCCAGCTTCACCGTCCGCAAGATGAGCTTCGGGCAGGGTGTCGAGCGTATCTTCCCCACCAACTCGAAGGTCATCGACAAGATCGAGGTGCTGCGGTCGGCGCACGTTCGCCGCGCCAAGCTGTATTACCTGCGCGCGCTGCGCGGCAAGGCCGCCCGTCTGCGCGAAGTGGAAACCACGCGCAGCTAGCACGGCACTTACAATGTCGAATGGAATTGCCACGCCCACCGTGTCGGTTGATGCGGTGGGCGTTGTTTGTGTGCGGCCAACAACACGAAACCCCGCTGGAGGGGATAGCGGGGTTCCGCAATCCGTCCGGTGGTGCAGCCACGCATTCACCGGACGCCTCGTTATGCGCGATGTGGATTCGCGCGGTTACATCTTTGCCTAAACCTTCGACGCCAGATCCAGCAATCCCACCGCCAGGGCGGCCCAGAGCACAAGCGCCACCGTGTTCAGGGTGACGCGGATCGCTGCATTGTCGATCAGCCAGTTATACTTCGCGTCCATGTTGTTTCTCCTTGAAAAACGGATCGCATTTCAATCGACCCGACCGAAATGCTTGGTTGGGGTTGCGCTCCGGTTACCGTTTCGTCCTCACCGGATCAACTTCTGCAGCTATATACGGACGAGGGCGGAAAAGGTTCCGTTAACAGGTTGTGAACACGGGGCGGGCTGCAGATTTACGGCATGAGGCGCGGAAGGCCGCGAATAACCCGCAATCCAACGCAATCCAAAGAGTTTATCGAAGCGGCGTGACGATCCAACGATGGGGACGGAGCGAGGCCTGACGGGCATGATCGCAACGCAAGGGCCAAGCAGTTCTTTCGATCCCGGCGGATGCGCCGCAACTTCAGACGGAATGAGAATGTCGACGGGAGGCATCTTCAGGCACTGCAATGTCCGCTGTGCGGAGATGGTGCTACCTCGACATTCCCGCCGGGTGAATTCGAGAACTCACGAGAAAAGAATGCTGTTGTATCCCGGCAATGGTTGTCTGTTCTTCTCAAAATTGATTCCCGAACACAGCCAATTCTTCAGCCGGGAGATGCAAGGCGAAGGCGACAACCTTGTCGGAGTTTTGCATCAAAGAAAGCGAGGTTCTCCGGGATGGCCCCGCATAGCGCCTCATCCAGGCCGCCGTTTCGCTCCGGCGGCCCCAGGTATTTCTGGGCGCGCCGATCCCTGCAACGGCCGGCTGATTTGAGTCAGAGACATCGTAGATTTGAACCGTGATAGGAAGAAAGTAATAGCACGGAAGGTCTAGAACTTTCGTAAGGGGCGGATGTGACATACATCACTGCTTGCCTTGCGGCTCGCGCTTTATCGTCATCCCGAACGCTTGGATGTTTGCAGCCACATACTAGTGCCTGGCTGCCACCCGCAAGTCCGCTCATGCGGTTACCGCTACGGGTTGATGGACGTCAACGCGTGATGCCTGGGTGCTCACGCCGAGCGTATGAAAGCGCTTCCACATTATTATTTCTCAGCAGAGGTGGCGAGCGATCGAAGGAAACGCAGTATCCGACAAGAGAAAGACCGAGGGCGTAAGGAGATCGAGGAGAGTTGGGCCACGTAACCAAACAAGTTATGCAGCTTTGACAGGTGAAGCACTAGCATCGGGCTAGGGCGTGTTAGCACTAATTCGCAATTCTATGCTACGGCTGCAAGTGGCGCGGACTGCGGTAGTGTCCTAAACTTGCGTTGATGAGTTATTGCGGTAGCAAGCGGTTGCTGTTACCGTTAGCGCATGGCACGCAAGCAAAACGATCTGAAAGCGCTCCGCAAGATGATAGGCGAAGCGCACGACATTCTCCGCACGACGACACTACCAGAGCAACGATCTGAG
>JBARGS010000420.1:0-17522 GCA_049798495.1 Candidatus Korobacteraceae bacterium
TGTGAATGCTTGCCGCTGTTGCACTGGCCAATGGGGAAACGACCACGCCGAATAGAAAAATAGCACGCTGGGGATAGCCACCAAAACGATCCCGTAAACGATCAGCCTGCGCGGCGATCTCTTGCGGAAGCAATACGCCAGCAGCCCGCACAGTCCGTAGTTCACCAGGATGTCGCCCCACCACAGCAGATACGCGTGCAGCAGACCGAAGAGGAGCAACCACCCCATGCGGCGACAGTGGATCAGCCCCGGCCTGCCTCCTGCCTCTTCGATATGACTGGTCATCAGGTAAATGCCGGCGCCGAACAGCATCGAGAAGATGGTCATGAACTTCTCGTCCGCCAGTACGTGGCAGAGAAACCACGCCCAGTAATTCGCGCCATGCAGATCGCCATACGCCGTGGGATTCAGGTAGGCCGCGCTGATCATGGAGAAGGCCTGGATATTCATCGGCAGGATGCCGAGGAGGGCGACGCCGCGCAGCACGTCGAGAGAGACAATGCGTTCTTTGCTGGTGATGGGCCCCGTGGAATCTGGTGGAGGATGATTGACAGCGGCCGCTGCTACGGAAGCGGATGTGCTCAAGGGTTTCGCTCCTCGTCGTCGCTAATCCCCAGATGGCCCGGCCCGACTCGATTCGCTAACCGACTATTTCTTGCTAGTCTGACATTGGTTCGCGGACTTGGGATGTTGTCTTCTGCCCACTAACCCCTAGCCACTACCTTTCGGCTCCCACAACTCCACCCGGTTCCCCTCCGGATCCACGATCCAGCCGAAGTTCCCGTAGTCGCACCGCTCGACTTTTTCATCCACCTGCACGCCCTCCTCGCGCAGGGTCTTCAAAAGCGCATCCAGATTTTCCACTCGGAAGTTGATCATGAAAGACGACTGGCTGGGTTCAAAATATTTCGTTTCCTGCGGGAAGATGGCCCAGACGTTGAAGGCCGGATTATCTGCATCGTGCCACATCGCGCCGGTACCGTCGGGCGCGCTCTCGATGCCGAGATGCTTGCGATACCACTCGTACAGCGCCTGGGGATCCTTCGCTTTGAAGAAGATCCCGCCCAGCCCCATGACGCGTTTCATGCAGAGCTCCCCAGGAAGCTATCTTGCAGCCGATCTGAAAGAGTACTCGATATCCGGGCGGCTGTCACTTGTGTGTGACAACAAAATGTTGCGATCGCCCCGGTTATTGTTCTTGATGACGGAAGCGAACGCAGGGCCGTATTGGCTCTAGCGTTGGAAAAAAGGGCACAGAGAACTCGCATTCTCCGTGCCTCTGTCCCTCTGTGGTGATTAAGAATTAAGCCTTGGTCGCCTGCGTCTTCAGCACCTCGATCGCCTTGTTCAGTTGATCGTCGGGCTGGTTCGCCTTCTGCTGCTTCTCCTGCTGCTCCTGGTCGGCGGAGTTGTCGTCGTCATCATCGGGAGAGATGAAGTCATCGGCATTATCGGCCACCAGGATATTCGGCGTTACGGCCGTGTCCTGAAGCGCCTTGCCTGAAGGCGAGTAGTACTTCGCCACCGACAAGATCAGTGCTGCGCCATCCGGCATATCGATAACCTTCTGGATCGATCCCGCGCCGAATGTCTTATCGCCCACCACGTCGCCCCGCGCATTCTCCATCACGGCCGATGCCACAATTTCAGCCGGGCCAGCCGTCCCGCGATTCACCAGCACCACCAGCGGAATGCTGGGAGCCACCGCCTTCTGCGGGTCGGCGTTGTACGTCTGCTTGGGATACTTCTGACCTTGCAGATAGGTGATGGTTCCATGGTTCAAAAAGAGATTCGCGGTCGCGATGCCTTCGTCCTCTTCGCCATTACCCGAGTTGCGCAGGTCGAGGATGATCTTCTTGGCGCCGTCTTTCTGCAGCGACTTCAGCTTGTTGGCGATCTCCTGCGAGCGGCCTTTAGGAAAGTCATCGATTTTGATATAGCCGATGCCATCCTGCATCATCTTGTCCGTGGTGGGGGGATCGGACACGACGGCCAGCGTGACCGCCGAATGCGCCGGCTGTGCCCGTCGCGGACGTACTACCGAAACATTGACTACTGATCCCGACGGCCCCGTCAGCCGGCCATCGATCTCCGCCAGCGACATGTCGCGCGTCGACTTGCCTTCGATGGCTTCAATGATGTCGCCACTCTCGATCTCCGCCTTGTCCGCCGGTCCGCCCGGAATCACTGAGATGACGGCGGCATAGCCGTAGCGCTTCGAGACGGCCGCGCCGATCCCAGCCTTGCCTTCCTTGCGCTGCTTGTACTCCTTGAACTCGGTGGGATCGAGATAGCTGGAGTTGGCATCCAGCGATTCCAGCAGGCCGTGCAATGCGCCGTTGGTCACCGCCGAGATGTTCGGCTCCTCAACGTACTCGCTGCGGATGCGCGACAGTACCTCGCTGTAAACGCCAAGCTGGCGATAGGAGCCGTCGTCATTGGTGTCGGCCTTGACACCCAACCCGCCAACCACCATGAATCCGGCAAGCAGAAACGATAGGGCAAGAACAATAAGCTTCGTAGTCTTTGACATGGACAATTCGCTGCTGGAAGAGAACTTCCGGAGATCGCTCCTATTCTACGACAGTTTCGATGCCCGGATAGCCGGGAATGTTCCGGAAAATCCGAACTTAAGCCGCCGGAGTCGCGGGCCTGGAGCTTGGACGCTCTCCTCACCGGATCGTAATCAACGGGCTGTGTAACGCAAAATTGTACTGCATTTGCGATGTACAATGGAATACGAGGTTGCGATGCCCCGAACGATTCGCCAACGCAAGCAAGATACCCTCAACCTGCGAGTGGATCCTGAGCTGAAGGCCGACTTCGTCGCGGCTACGGAGTCGGAGAATAAGCCGGTCGCCGAGGTCCTCCGCGAATTGATGCGCAGCTATGTGCAGCGCGCCAGACGCAGAAAGTTCGCCGCTGAGGCCCGCAGGCAGTCGCGACTTGTGGCCGACTCCGCCGACGAAGCCGAAGTCATGAACTGGATTCGAGATGTGAGCGGGCACGATTGATGGACATAAAACGAGGCGATCTGGTAACCATCGCGGTCTCCGGAGACTATGGCAAGCCCCGTCCGGCACTGGTTATTCAAGCCGACGCCTTCCACTCCATTCCTTCCGTGACGGTCGTCCCGCTTACCAGCGAAATCTATGATGTTCCCTTGTTCCGCGTCACCGTTCCCGCTGGCACAGGCGCGGGACTGCGCAAAGTCTCCCAGGTCATGGTGGACAAGATCACCACTGTTCCTCGCTCCAAAGTCGGTCAACGCATTGGATCGGTGGAAGCGATCACGTTGCATGCGGTGAATCGGGCCATCAAAGGGTTCCTGGATCTGGAGTAATTGGGTGGCCTGCTTCGCCGTGTTCATCGATCCCTTCTTCAACGCTCCACGTCACCGGAAGGGGTTCTCAACCCGCAGCTCGCCGAAGGTTTGGCCGTGCTGCATATCTTCGCTGTACAGCACGCTACATCCAGATTCAATTGCTCCCGCCACAATCAGCGAGTCGTACCACGAAAGGCGATATCGGCTTCGCAAATGGAGGCCCTCCGCGTACAGTGCATGAGACGAATGGACGCACAGCAAAGGACGGAACACAGTCGCGAGATATTGCTCTGCTTCGGGAACACTCATTGGCGGCGTGAAACGACGAAACGCTACGCTAAAGAATTCCTGTACAACTTGATAGCTGACGATCCCATTGTGAGTTCCGATAGCCTGCCGAATGAGTTGCGTTGACAGGTGTGACTTTTCCGATGTGCTCGGATTCAAGGAATAAACGAACAGGTTCGTATCCAGGAAAAATCTAGCGTTCATTCATTTCGTCCCGGCTGTAGGGTCCGCCCGAATTGATGTGACTTAGGCGCCGCATCAAGGCGTCAAACTCCCGCTCGTCACCCGCTTGGGCCGTAAACGTTTCTAGCCATTCCCGGAAGGCCGCATTGAGAGTCCTATGTTGAGAGCGGGCGATCAGCCGGGCTCGCTCGATCAAATCCTCTTCGGCACTCAGCGTAATGTTCTTCATGCATATCTAGTGTACACTAAAATCGTGCATTCCATGTGGCCAATTGATACCCGCGTTCCGGAGAAATCCGCGATCTGGCTGTGACCTTCCTTACGCGCGCCTGTGCCCTCATCCTGATAAACTCCACTGTTTCGCCTTGAAGCTAGGAAAGGCGAAGAGCGAACCGCGAAAGGCGGATAGCGACCCATGTCCCGCACTCTTACTGAATCCCGCGCCCTGCAACAACGAGCCGAGCAGCTGATCCCCGGTGGCGTCAACTCGCCGGTCCGCGCCTTCCGCTCTGTCGGCAGCGACCCGCCATTCCTGGTCCGCGGCCAGGGCGCTCACGTCTGGGACGCCGACGGCAACCGCTATATCGACTATGTCGGCTCGTGGGGGCCGCTCATCCTCGGCCACGCCCCGCCCGAAGTCATCGAGGCCATTATCCAAGCGGCTCGCAACGGCACCAGCTTCGGCGCTTCCACCCCCACCGAGGCCGACCTCGCGGCCCTGGTCGTCGAGGCATTTCCCGCTATCGAAAAAGTCCGCTTCGTCAGCTCGGGAACGGAAGCCACCATGTCGGCGATCCGTCTGGCGCGCGCTGCCACCGGCCGCAAGTTCATCGTGAAGTTTGAAGGCTGCTATCACGGCCACAGTGACGCATTGCTGGTGAAGGCTGGCTCCGGTGTGGCCACGCTCGGCATCCCCGGCTCGGCTGGCGTGCCGGAGGAGTTCGTTGAGTTCACGCTGGCACTGCCTTACAACGATGTTGCCGCGGTTGTAGCCGCCTTCGACAAGTTCAAGGACCAGATTGCCTGCGTCATCGTTGAGCCAGTGGTCGGCAACATGGGCTGCGTGCTTCCCACGCCTGGGTATCTCACGGCTTTGCGCATGATCACTTCCCAGACAGGCACACTGCTTATCTTCGATGAGGTAATGACCGGCTTCCGCGTGGCCTTCGGCGGAGCTTCCGAGCTCTACAATATCAAGCCCGACATCACTACGCTGGGAAAGATCATCGGCGGCGGCCTGCCCGTCGGCGCCTACGGCGGCCCAGCAAGGCTCATGAACATGGTTGCTCCAGTTGGCCCGGTCTATCAGGCCGGAACGCTGAGCGGCAATCCGCTCGCAATGGCTGCGGGCATTGCCACCTTGTGCCAGTTGAAAGCCAATCGCGAGCAGTTCTACAAACAGCTCGACGAAATGTCCGGCAAGCTGGTCGCCGGCATCACCGCAGCAGCCAAGGAAGCAGGGGTTGCGATGACTGCCAACCGCGTCGGCTCGATGTTTACTTTCTTCTTCACCCAGAAACAAGTCACCGACTGGACCAGCGCCTCCACCTGCGACACCGTCAAGTTCGGCCGCTTTCACGGAGCCCTGCTCGACGCCGGCGTCTGGCTGCCACCCTCGCAATTCGAAGCAGCCTTCCTCAGCGTCGCCCACACTCAGGGGGACATTGACGACACCATCGCCGCCGCGCGTGAGGCCTTTGCCTTGGTGTGATTGCGTTCGGGGCCTCGTACCTTTGGCTCTTGGCTCTTCGCTCTTGGCTAATTGCCAATTGCTAATTGCCAACTTTTCATCATCTCCGGAATCGTCACGAACTCGTATCCCTCGCTCTCGTAGCGCGCCAGGATTCGCTCGCTGGCCTCGACGCTGCGGCTGCGATCCATGCCGATGCGGTGATACTCGCCGTCGTGCAGCAGGATGACGTCGCCGCCGCGAATCTGCCGCTCCGCGTGCTGCACAATTTCGTCTGCCGAGATCGCCTTCCAGTCATAACAGGTAACGTTCCACATCACGGTTTCAAGTCCGCAGGCGCGCGCCACCCGCAATGACGCTGGCCGCCGTCCGCCAAACGGAGGGCGAAAGAGTTTGGCTTCCACGCCGGTGGCATCCTGAATGGCTTGTTGCGTCCGCTTCAGTTGCCGCCACACCTCGCTGGCCGGGACGAAAATCAGGTTGGGATGATCCCAGGTGTGAATTCCAACCGCATGCCCTGCGGCGACCACCGCACGTGCGATGTCGGGCCGCTCCTGAACGAATCGCCCGATGAGAAAGAACGTAGCCTTCGCTCCGTGCCGCTCCAGCACCTCCAGCATTCGAAAGGTGTGAGGATCGTTGGGGCCGTCGTCGTAGGTGAGCGCCAGCCGACGCGAACCCGGCTTCAGACCGATGAAGGTCCGTCCATACACCTGCGACGTCGGCCACATGGTTTGGAAGCCGGCCCACGTGGCCACCCCGGCGACAGCTACGGCTTCGATTGCGAGAGCGAGCATGTTTATCTCGGGAAATCATTTCCCCACAGAGGCACGGAGACACAGAGTTTTTATTTCTTATCTCCTCTGTGCTATCCGTGTACTCCGTGGTGAAATGATCTTCCTTCAGTTGCGAGGGGTAAGGGCACTGGAACCAGGCAGCACTTGCGCGAAGTTCTGTCTTTTATTCTCTCTTTTACTCTGTGTCTCCGTGCCTCTGTGGTGAATCAACTACCCTTTCCCAAAGTCCGCCACACCGACCTTGACGATGGTATGCGGCCGGAACTGCGTCGGCGGCGGCGCAGCCTGATCTTTCGGCGTTTCCGCGGGCGCTATCTCTGCCCAAACGCCGTATACCTTGCCGCTCAGCGCTGCCACTCCTATGTAGTCGCCCAGGAACTCATTACGCGTGGGAATAAAAGTATCGCGTGTCCAGGCATAGTTAGCAAAGCTCGCGCCGCCGTCGGTCGAGCGCGCCAGGCTCACTGTCGTCTTACGGTTATCCGCATCGCCGCGCCGATCGTAGAAAATAACGTTCACCGCTCCGGTGGTTGGATCCACGGCCAGCCACTGGAAGAACTGATCCGTCCCATCATGAGGCGCGTTGGAATTGACGCGCACGTCCTTGCTCCATGATTTGCCCCCGTCATCCGAGCTGGCACAGTACACGCCGACATCACCCGCGCGATAGTCGCTCCAGGTCACATACAAGCGGCCCATCTTGCCGTGACGCGGATCGATGGCAATCTGCGGAAAGCCATTCGCCCGGTCCAGTCCCGCCATATCAAAGTACAGCGGAGCAGTTTCGATCACGCTGCGGCTCTTCTCGAAGGTCTTGCCACCGTCGCGTGAGGAGGCAAGCGCGATCGAGTTGCCGTCGGCCCAGACAGCGTAGATGGTTCCATCCGCCGCCGCTGCTCCCGAGAATCCTTCCACCGCGCCATTGTCGTCGCGCGGCAATCCATGATGCGTGCTGATCACGATGGGCGCGGCCCAGGTGACACCGCCGTCCGCCGATCGCGAAAACTTGATCACAGTTTCTTCCAGCGTAAACTCCGTCCACCCGACATAAAGGTTGCCGGCATACGGACTGCTCGAGTTGTCGGCGAACAATCCCGGCTTGTCTTCGAAGGGAATGCCGGGTTGGGTCGGCTGCGCGATTACGGCATGCTCTGTCGGCTCCCAGGTTGCGCCGCCGTCGGGTGAGCGGCGAATGAAGACTCCATTGCGCGTCGCTCCCCGCGCCCAGTAGTTCTCCGTACCCAGTTTGTCGAACGCGATATAGCACAGGATCGCCGTACCATGCTTGTCGTAGGTCACGCCTACATCGCCGGAGACTTTGTAATCCTTGGAGGCCGTGCCTGTAGCCGTTTTCCAGGAGTCGCCACCATCCTGCGAATACACCACGCTGGCGTGCGCCTGGTAGGCGGCGAAAACCTGCAGCGGATTCACCGGGTTCACCGCGATGGAAGGTTCGTTGTGGAAGCCGGCATCGGGTGTCACGCTGAAGACCTCGCCCGGCACAGAGGGAAGCTGCTGCTCGACACTCGCGGCCGCGGTCGTTGATTGCTGCGCCTGCGCCGAAAGCCCACAGACAATTGCAAGAGTTATACACCGGAGGACAACTCGATGATGGCTCATTGTGATCCTTTTGATCGGCGAACTCCAAGATAGTACGACTGTCGTATGGCCACTTCCTCGCATTCGCCAGATCATTAACGGGCATCCGATGGAGCGTGGGAAGGCATCTCTCCTGATAAGTACAAACCATCGACATGCTCTTCGTCCAGGAGGCCCAGTTCCGTCGCCGCTAGAACTTACCAACTGGAGCGTGGCCTTTCGCTGCGTACCGGCTGATTCAACCCTTAACGGAAAAAGTGGGGACTTCTTATGTTTGTGGAACGCAAACCGCCGGGTACGGAATTGATTGACCTTCTGGACCGGGTACTGGATAAAGGGACGGTAATCGACGCATCCCAGCGTCTACATCTTTTCGTCATTGATCTGCACAAAATGCGCACACGCGTTGTTGTCGACTCCGTCGAGACCTATTTAGGACACAGCCGAGACTCGGCTGCCGAACTGACCGGTCGCAACTTGCTCGACGCGGTAGATCACAGCGACAGGCCGACCACGGCACCGAAGCGCCGCAGAGCGGCGATCCGTCGCCCCAGAAGCAACTCCGCGTAGCACTCGGTTATTGCAGTTGGCAAGGGCAAGAACTAGCCTTGACACTTCCAGACCAGAATTCCTGCCGTGGAGGACGCCAAACCGGTCAAGTCTTGGGTCGTTTTGCCGCATTTGCCGTCTCCCTGGAACAAAACCTCGTATACAATCCGCCTAAGCGAGCCCATCTCAATGGAAATTCCTGTTGGCGAGAACTTTGGTGCCATTCTTGACGCTGCGCCCGACGCCATGCTGGTGGTCGATCACCAGGGGCGCATTGTTGTTGCCAACACGCAAACGGAAGAGCTCTTCGGTTACGGACATTCCGAGCTGGTGGGCCAGAAAATTGAGATCCTCGTCCCTCCGCGTTTTCGCGCCAAACATCCCGGCCATCGCTCCGGCTACTTTGCCGGGGATCCCAAAGTCCGCCCCATGGGCGCCGGCCTCACCCTGCACGGCCTGCGGAAAAATGGAACCGAGTTCCCGGTCGAAATCAGTCTGAGTCCCATCAAGACTCCGGAGGGTCCCATGGTAATCAGCGCCATTCGCGACGTGACCGCACGCAAAGGGGCCGAAGACAGGTTTCGTGCGTTGCTGGAGTCGGCGCCCGACGCCATGGTGATCGTCGAACAGCGCGGCAAGATCGTGCTCATCAACTCCCGCACCGAGGAGCTGTTCGGCTATCCCCGGCACGAGCTGCTCGGCTACTCGGTTGAGGTCCTGGTTCCGGAACGATTTCACACCCAGCACCTCCAGCATCGTGCATCTTACTTTGCAGACCCGCGCCAACGCCCGATGGGGGAGGATCTGGAGCTCTTTGGCTTGCGCAAGGACGGTACCGAGTTCCCGATCGAAATCAGTCTCAGCCCTATCAAGACGGCGGAGGGTGTGCTGGTGGCAACCGCCATTCGAGACATATCCGTGCGAAAGAGAGCTGAAGATAAATTCCGTTCCTTGCTGGAAGCAGCCCCCGACGCGATGGTCATCGTCAATCGCGAGGGCAAGATCACGCTGATCAACGCACAGACCGAACAGCTTTTCGGCTATACCCGTTCCGAGCTGATAGGCCGCGCCGTCGAGAGTCTCATCCCCGAGCGTTATCGCGATCAGCACCCCGGCCATCGCACCGATTTCTTCGCCGCTCCACGCGTGCGGCCGATGGGCGCCGGACTGGAACTCTTCGGCCTGCGGAAAGATGGCAGCGAATTTCCGGTTGAGATCAGCCTTAGCCCGCTAGCCACGGAAGACGGAATGTTGGTCACCGGGGCGATTCGTGATGTCTCCGAACGAAAGCTGATAGAGGAACAGATCCGCAAGTTGAACGACGACCTCGAAGAAGCGTTGCGCCGCTCCGAGAAGCTGGCCGCCACCGGCCGCCTGGTGGCCACCATCGCGCATGAGATCAATAACCCGCTCGATGCTCTCACCAACCTGATGCACTTGCTGAAACAGAACCCGTCCCTGGATGAAGGTTCCATGGAATTGGTCGAGCTTGCGGAGCGCGAGGTCCGCCGCCTGGCCAACCTCAGCCGCCAGACTCTGGCGCCCCATCGCGAGACCAAGCTGCCGGTGGTGACCAAGCTTTCCGAGCTACTCGACGACGTTTTTGCTGTCTATCATCCGCGCTTGCAGGCCGCCAAAATCCAAGTCGAACGTGACTATCGCATCCCCGGTGAGGTGACGATCTATCCCAGCGAACTGCGCCAGGTTTTCACCAACCTGATCACCAACGCGATCGACGCCATCGGACAGCAGGGCAAGCTGTCGCTGGCCATCGAGGAAGCGGGTCACAACGAGGTGGTAGTGCGGGTGCGAGACACCGGCTGCGGCATTCCGCAGGAGAATCTCAAAACCATCTTCGAGCCGTTCTTCACCACCAAAGGCGACAACGGCACGGGCATAGGCCTGTGGGTCATCCGCGGCATCGTGGAAAAGCTCGGTGGCAGGATCGACGTGGAAACCTCCACCAGCGGCGAGACCGGAACGTGTTTCAGTATTTTTCTTCCCGCCACGCGAAGCAACGGCGGCAGCAAAGGCGAACGCGGCAAAGAGTTAGTTCAGGCAGCTTCCTCACAATCGCCGCAGATTCGCTCCGCCGGATAATCCCGCTGGCTATCGTAAAATAAGAGGGTCGTGCCTACCGCCGCGGAGGGATGTGTGAGCGGTTGAAACAGGCGGTCTTGAAAACCGCTGTACTCGAAAGGGTACCGGGGGTTCGAATCCCTCTCCCTCCGCCACGTAGTCTCAAGTGCAGTGACGCCTGTGGTCCTTTAGTCCTGAAATACGCGAAAAAGGCCGGATTTTCGCGACATTTGCTAGACAAACCGGACCAGAGAAAAGCGAACCTGAGAACACGTTGTTTTCAATTCGCTGATTTTCTCCAGAGCCCACATTGGTAGTCCGCTTTCAAGAATCGCAAACGGCGAATGCTTCGCGATCACAATCCGAACACAATGCGAAGGCCGACTTGACTTCCCGATGATTTTTCCAAGACCCTCCGGACGGCGGCTATCTTCCGCATACGTACGAACGTCCGGGATCGCAGACACCTGCGATTCCGTCTTCGTTCCAGCGATAAGCCTTGGATTACGGGAGGCAGTGACAAAAGAGGCCAGCAGGCTATAATCGCGAAAACCGTGAAGTTCCTCCCCATCACTTCCTTGCTAGTCGGTATCGCTCTGTTCCTGCCCCCGGTCTGGGCCCTGAACCCGGGGCGGGAATTGACGTCGGCATCCTCTGCTGCACAACCGAACAGTCGGCCTCAGCCTGCGGCGCCACAACCCACAGGTTCTCAGCCGGAAGCTTCTTCTCCGCCGAAGATAATCAGCGCCCATGCATCGGTTACCAAGCCGGCCCAGAGTGGAGAGCCCAGGGTGGCTTCGGCTCAAACAGAGCAATCGCAGAATGCGGCTGCAAAGAGCCCTGGCTCCGGCGCGCCAGCAGAACCGGATGAATCGGTCTTCACGGTGCGCAAGACGGTAAACGAAGTCGACCTGGTTTTCACCGTCACCGACAAGCACGGCCACTACATCAAGGACCTGAAGAAAAACGATTTCAAGATTCTGGACGACAGCAAGCCGCCGGAAGAGATCCTCAGCTTCAGCAGCGAGACGGATCTGCCCCTGCAAGTCGGCCTGTTAATCGACGCCAGCGAATCGATGAGTGGTCGCTTCAAGTTCGAGCAGGAAGCGGCCATCGAGTTTCTGAAACAGACGATCCGGCGGAAGTACGACCAGGCCCTTGTCATCGGCTTTGACCTGACTCCCAAGGTCACGCAGGACTTCACCGACGACACCGAGAAGCTTTCGGTGGGCATTCGCACGCTGCGACCGAGCAGCCTCACGGCAATGTACGATGCTCTCTACTATGCATGTCGGGACAAGCTGCTGAAGCAATCACAGGCTGGCCCCGTCCGGCGCGCCATCATCCTGTTGAGCGACGGCAATGACAACGCAAGCTCCGTGACCCGCGAAAAAGCCATCGAGATGGCGCAACGGGCCGAAGTCTCCGTGTATACGATCAACACCAACCCGACCGGCTCCGGCAGACACGGCAACAAGACCTTGGAACGCATTGCCGAAGCAACCGGCGGGAGATCGTACGTGCCCTCCCAGATCACCGAAGTAGCCAACGCGTTCACCGCCATTCAGGAAGAGTTGCGCAGCCAGTACGCGGTGTCGTACAAGCCGGCGGCGTTCAGGACCGATGGGCATTACCGCACCATCAAAGTTCAAGCGCAGAACCAGAAAGGCCTGCGTATCCGCAGCCGTAAAGGGTACCGCAGCCCTGCAGACTACGACGCGCCCAACCCGTAGCGCTGGTTTGCTCCCAACCAGATGAAAGACTATTTTGCCCAGATCAATGCCGATCGTGTGAAGTTTCATGGGATGCCTCCTCCATACGCCTCTTATACCCGACTTGGGTGAAAGCGGCGGACCATCCTATTACTCTAGTTACGTCACTTGATGAAAACAGGGCTTTGCATGAATTGGCGGCGTTTCGTCAGGAAAAGAAAACTTACGGAAAGCCACCCAATGATTGGCCAAAGGGAGGCAAAGCAGGACATTCCGTCCTTGATAAAATTATCATTCCGCAAGCTGCTGTAAAGCCAACTCGGGCCGCACTGAACGAGATCGGCATCAACACACGACGGGCGTTCCGCTGTCAGCATTGATACCATTTACAAATCCCAAGGCAGGATTCCCGAGAAATTTCTGCAGAACTTTATATCGGAGGCGTGCAGGTCATGGCTGGCTATTGGGGCGCGCCAGAGTTAACCGCCAAGGTCATAACGGACTCTTTTGGCGACGGATTGCGTTATTACAAGACATCGGATCTTGTGACCGTGAACGAAGATGGCGATTATGTTTTCTTGCGTCGGCTGGACGATGTTGTCAAGAAAAACGGCTATCGACTGAGCCTCAATGAAATTGAGGCGGCGGTTCTGCAAGGTGGTCTGGCCGAGGAATGCGTTTGCGTCTTCTTGCCGGAGGAGTCGGGCGACGGCCGAGCAAGGGTTGTTGCCTGTCTGAAGTCAGCCGGAGGCCCGATTCCCGAGCATGAAATGCGCGAACGGCTGCGCCCGTTGTTGCCGCTTCATATGATTCCGGATCTTTTTGCTCACGTAACGAACATTCCAAGAGAACCCTCGGGCAAGCCTGCTCGTCAGGCATTGAAGAAGGAGTTTCTAAGCCAATTCGATAACTCGCACTGACGTTCGGTTTCTCGGAAAACCGCCGCGCCCTCCATTCCCACCCGGTCGTTCTAAATACGATGTGAGCTAATGACGCCGGACCTGGTGCGTTGTTGGTAATCCCGCAGATCCGCAATCAAGGTCTCTTGTTCTTGCCTTAGCTTCTCTGATTGCCGCACGAGGGATCGCGAACGCTCAATCAATTGCTCTAGCGTCAATGCCGTTGAATCGTCCATAACAAAAAGATTCTACTCTAACCCTGTCGCTCAGGAATGTCCCAGAGCGCGTCGCGCCTTGGAGTAATCGCCGGTACTACTTGTCCAGTTGCTTGCCAACGTTCCCAAGGCCCAGAACACGGCGAACACAAAAAACAACCTGCTCCAGGGAACTCCGGAGCGCCAGGCCCAGAATGCACTTAGGGTCGGAATGATGGCCGAGGAAGTTACCCCGGCAGACCACATAAGGGCTCTGGCTCCAGGACTGACGTATTGCATCGAGAGCTTTTCTGTCTGCACCCCAAAGAAAGGGAGGCGCTCAAAGATCCAACGAGGTCCAGGCGGCCAGCCTTGGGGATTCCCTGTTCCCCCAACGGTGTAGAAGAGGAAACGAATTCCCACCAGCCGCCCCACGAGCCAGTGAGCAAACGCGTGCGAGGAGAAATAGAGAAGAACCCATGCCAGAACCATGGTGATGGCAGCAATCGCTGTCGAGTGTGCCGAGCGGGACGCCTCCAATGCCAAACATGCAGCCAGAATGCCGGCAATCTGCAACGTGTTGCCGGTGGCAATCGAGAGTCGCGCAAAGACCCTGCGCTTCGTGCTGGGAACAGGATTCACGGATTCTCCTTCAACCCAGCTTCATGTTGTCGCGGCATATGTTATATGGGGATCCCATCCGACATCCAGATGAAAGCCAACGCGAAGAGCGTAGACTAACGGCATGGAAAACAAGAAGCCCTTAAACCCATTCCAAGAAGTACATAAACGGGCTCAGGAAGCTGCTGCTCGCGCTCGCGAAGCCCGGGAAAAAGACGCGTGATGCCCACGATGAGGGAAACAATGAGCCGAATGCCGAATAGTCGCATGGCAGTCGCCGCCCAGAATGGAGCAGGGAGGAAATTTCAATCCTACCGCAAGGGGCGGCCAGTTGGCATCATGCGCGTCTTCGTGCTCTAGAGCGGCGACAGTTCGTCTTCGTTCTCCTCCTTCTTCCCGCGAACAAACCTCTTCTCCAGGAAATGCTTGGCCAAGTCTCTGCCCCCCATGCCGAAGGCGATGGCCATGCCGAGCATTAGGGCCCCGAAGGCGATTCCGAAGGCAACCAGCATAGTCTGCTCTGCCAGGCCCAGTTCTTCAAAGGCGATAGACAATACGAAAACAATGAAGATGCTGCGGAGAGCGAGGCTCAAAACCCGGGGTGAAGGCACATTCGCATTAACCGCAGCCAATAGAGCGGCGCGAGAGAAGAAGCTAGCTGCCAGCAGTCCGAAAAATAGGATGAACATCGCTACGAATAGACGCGGCAGGAAAAGAAAGAATCTTGCGGTTTGCTCCTGCAGGCCCAGGATCCCGAGCCCACGCACACCCAGCAGAATGAAGCCGAGCCAGGTCACCCAGAAGACGAACCGGCTCACAATTTCCGTCGCCGAAGGCAAAGCCGCATTGGTGAGCAGTTGAGAGGCGCCTGCGTTTTCTGAAAGCTTGTCGAACTTGATGAGCCCCAGAAAGCTGCGCAGAACCACTTTGGCAACGTACGCGATCACCCAGCCCACAACCGCAAGGATCAGCATCACGATGAGACGAGGAAGGAAGTGGGCGAAGCCTCTGGCAATCTCGTGCAGCGCCTGACTCAGTTCGCTGATAATCATTTCCCGCATAGTTGCCTCACTTTCTTGATTTCCACATCTGCAGCAGGTACGGTTTCAATCGCTCGAACTCAAGGCATAAGCCTTCGATATTGTTCTCGACGTCGTCCGCAGAAGCGTTGCGGTTCTCTATCACGAGCGTGTACACTCTCCCGCGGAAAAGCGGTGCTAAGGCCTGGATGATATGGTCCCGGCTGATCACAGACTTCTGATACGCGGCGGCAAACTCGTAAACCGTCCGGACCCACAATTCCGCAGGGTAATGAAACTCCGCTTCTCCCAGGCGGGCGATTCGCCAGAGTTCTGCCAGGGTTGAGGGGGACAGAATTGACTGAAAGACGGAATCCAATTCGGCGACTCCGGTCGAGAACATCTCTTGCAGTCGTTTTCGATTTACTCGCACTGGCTCCAGAAGCACTTTCTGGTCAGCCCCAGTAGTAGGGACCGGCTGGGAGCCGGCCACGATACTCCAGACCGGAAAGTCTGCCTCTAATGCGGAGAACAGGGCCCCCACAGTTTGTCGCAGCGCCGGCACCAGGTCAGCCCCGCGTCGCTCGATGTGATCTTTATCCCCAAGGAAAGATTGGCAGATGCGGTATCCTCCCGTGATCGCCGCCAGCGTAAAGCGGAGCTCGACTCCGGCGCCGTCGGCTCCATCATTCCAGACATTCTGTCCAAGGAATTGACTTCCGAGACGGCCGGAGAATCCGAACTCAAGCGAGTACGCCTCACGGATTCTTGCCCCGTAGAGCGCGCGGACCATCGGGTACAGCAAGTTCGTTATGAGCAGCCCTTCAAACTTGTGCCTTCCATATGTGGGGGTCACCAGATCGAAGCCGTCGCGATGAATGGGGCGCAGAAGCTTTGAGAGCCATTCGGATTCGATGTTCGCGGACTCGGGTGACATCACTACACAGGCCTTGGCGCGGAGCAGTTCGGCGGCAGCCAGAATAATCCTCAACGCAACTCCGCTCGACGGGCTGGTCGCATACCTCGTGCTGATTGAGTGCAGCGTGCGGAGCGCGTACGGATTGGAGGCCGGGCGCACATCATCGATCGAGGCGCCCGTGACCAGTTCGGGAGTGCCATCACGTGACCCCCCATCGGCATTAATGATTACGGCTCGCTCGCGGGGAAAGCAGTGTAGGATGTCACTCTGAATTGTGTGGACGATCGAGCCGATAGTCTTGGCGTTATTGTGAGTGGGCAACCCCACCAGGATGTCTACTTCGCCGACGTTGATCAGTTGGCGAAGGAAATCATCCGTAAGAAAACTCTCCTCTGCCAATTTTCATCTCCGTTCGAAGGGTCGCCGCGTGCCCTTGTGTAGACGCGCGTCATGTTACATCGTTTTCACTCTCTACATTTGCTCAGATTCGTCGCAGCCGAAACCAGTAAAACTGGTAGGGCCCCATGGTTAGCAGATACGGCAGGTTGCTCACACGCGGAAACACATTCTTGCCAAACATCTCGATCAGAATATTTCCCTGGTAGCGCCGCAGATCCAGTTCGACGGCCTGCGCAGTACTCGACAGATTGTTGACCACTAGGACCGCCTCGTTTCCCAGTTGCCGCACGTAGGCCAGTATTCTGTGGCTGGCTGGATAGAGAAACTCAATCGATCCCCTGCCGAAGACCGCGGTCGATTTGCGGACCGCTATGATGCGCCGCATCCAATAGAGAAGCGAGTGTTCGGTTTCCGTTTGTCTCAAGACGTTCACGGCCGGATAACCATAGACCGGATCCTGGATAAGGGGGGCATACAGACTCTCTGGATCCGCGGTAGAAAAGCCGCCATTCCGTCCCCCGCTCCACTGCATCGGAGTCCTTACTCCGTTACGGTCACCTAAATTGATGTTATCGCCCATTCCGATTTCATCGCCGTAATAGATGATGGGAGTGCCCGGTAGCGACATCAGCATCCCGTTCATTAGCTCTATGCGCCTTCGGTCGTTGTCCAACAAAGGAGCGAGCCGCCTCCGAATTCCGAGGTTCAGCCGCATCGTCTTGCTTCCGGCGTACGTGTCGTACATGTAGTCGCGCTCCATGTCGGTCACCATTTCCAGAGTCAGTTCGTCATGATTGCGCAGAAATAGGGACCACTGGCATGAGGGCGGGATTTCCGGGGTCTGCTGCAAGATTTCAGTGATGGGCTTGCGGTCTTCCAACTTCAGACCCATAAACATCCTGGGCATCAACGGAAAATGAAACGCCATGTGGAATTCATCTCCGTCACCAAAGTATGGACGAAGATCCGCGGGCCACTGATTGGCCTCGGCTAGAAGCATTCTGCCCGGGAAGTTTTCATCGAGCTTTCGCCGCAACTCCTTCAGGACACCGTGGGTCTCCGGCAAGTTCTCGCAATTTGTGCCCTCCCGTTCTACCAGGTATGGCACCGCGTCGAGCCGGAAGGCGTCAACGCCCATCTCCAGCCAGAACTTCATCACGCCCCACATCTGTTCTCGAACGGCAGGATTGCCGTAGTTGAGATCCGGCTGGTGACTGAAGAAGCGATGCCAATAGTAGGATTTCGAAAT